>JAJECY010000212.1 GCA_022821775.1 Acidobacteriota bacterium | reverse complement strand
ATGGCGTCCATGTCGAGATCCACGCCCAGGCCGGGTTTTCCGCTCAGGCTGAACTCCCCGCCGTGGAAGTTCATGGGCTCGGTCGTCAGCCGGTTATAGGCCTCGATGAAGGAGGTGGAGTGTTCCAGCCGGTAGAAGTTGGGCGTGTTCATCATCACATGGGAGCCGGCCACGATCTGCAGCGGCCCCATGGCGTTGTGGGGGCTGATGGGGACGTAATAGGCTTCCGCCAGGCTGGAGATCTTACGCAGCTCGGTGATGCCTCCTGTCCAGAGCACGTCGGGCATCAGATAGTCGGCCAGCCCCTGCTGCAGGATGGGCAGGAAGTCGAAACGTGTGAAGAGGCGCTCGCCCACGCAAATGGAAGGCGTCACCTGCTGTCGGACCGCCCGCAGGGCGGCGATGCTTTCGGGAGGCACCGGCTCCTCGAACCAAGCGATCTGCGACTCCTCGTGGAGCCGGTTAGCCAGGCGAATGGCTGTCGGCACGTTGTAGTGGCCGTGGGCGTCGATCAGTATCTCCACTTTGTCTCCCACGGCTTCCCGAACCGCCTGCACGATGGCACAGCCCAGCTCCTCCCCCTCGGCTGAAATTTGGCCGGAGAGATAGCCGGTGTGGAAGGGCTGCATCTCCAGGAATGGGTCCAGCTTGAGGGCCTGGTGGCCAGCCTCGACGGTGGCTTTGGCGGCCGCGCCGTACTGGTCGGGGGTGCGGCAGCCGAAGAACCAGCCGTTGGCGTAGAGTGGGATGCTGTCTCGCAGCTTGCCGCCCAGCAGGTCGTAGACCGGGCGGCCCAGGGTCTTCCCCTTGATATCCCACAGGGCCATGTCCACACCGCTCAGGGCCACGGTCGGCAGGCCCTTCGCCCCCAGGTAGGTGAAGCGCCGGTAGTTCTGCTGCCACAGCCTCTCGCTCTCAAAAGGGTCCTTCCCCACGAGGCTTTGGCGCAGCAGCTCGATGGTCCGGGCGCTCAGGATGCTGCCGCCGCCGGGAGAGTTGCTGGCCTCGCCCCAGCCATGGATGTCTTCGTCGGTGTTGATGCGGACGAAGGTCCAGTCCCCCTCGAAGGTCCCGGCGCTGTCCGGATACCTGGGCTTGACCACGTAACTCTTGACGTCGGTGATTTTCATGGTCGCTGTCCTCCTGAATGGGTCAAGCGCCATTGCCTGCCGGCTGACCGCGGGCCGAGCCTTAGGTTTGGAAGGCCCGGATAATTCTCCCGAAACCTGGCGCAACTGGTCCATGCGTCGGCCTCTAACCTTTTGCAGAGCCCGGGCCGCAAAGGGAACGTCGAAAAGGTCGGGATCGGACAAATCCCTTACGATCTGATCGCGGTGCCTCTCGTACTCGTGTTCCTAATTCCAATGCCCATGACGCTCAGAGGTTTCCCGGTAATCAGCGGTTATTTCTGGTGAAGAATATCGGACCTTTTTACCCTTTACCAAGCCGACACTTCGGGCTCGCTCCGGCAAGGTATCTTTCGGGACACTTCCGAGGCGGGAAGAAGGGGACAGTCTGTTTTTCCGTGGTCTGTTTTTCCGGGTAGTCACTAGGTCGAGTCTCCTCGGATGCTTTCGGAAACGGGAGATCTGCTGGTTTTCTTAAGTTTCCTTCGCCGTTCTTGGTTTTGAATCGTTGTTGTTATCAGGGGCGCGAACCGAGTCCCCTTGGAGTCCGATCGACCGAGGACAATGGCCATGGCCCGAACCGCACGCCACAAGAGCACAGAAGCCGCCTACTATCACCTCACCAATCGAGTCGCCGGCGATCCCGATTGGTTCCCCTTTAAGAACCGCCAAGCTGGTCGCAAACTCTTGGACATGATGTTGTTCTACGTTCAGGTCTACCGGTGTCGTCTGGCCGCGTTTCAGATCATGGGCAATCACTTCCACTTCATCGTCCATTTCGAGAAACCCCGCCCCTTGTCGCGAGAGGAGTTGGAAGCGAGCGCCCGTAAGCTTTACGGACCAAAGGCCGAGGTGAAAACTGCGGATTGGCCCGATGCCAAATGGAAGGCGTTCAATGAGCGTCTCTTTGACGTGTCCAAACTGATGGCGAACGTGAACGGACTCTATGCCCTGTGGTTCAACCGCAAGTTTGGACGGCGAGGGCATCTCTGGGGTGATCGTTTCAAGAACCCGGAGCTGTTGGGACTCGAAGCGGTGCAGGACGGCATCCTCTACGTGGAACTCAATGCCGTTCGGGCCGGAATGGTCAAACGGCCCGAGCAGTGGAAGTGGGGCTCGGCCCGCTGGAGACTCACCGGCGAGGATGAGGCCCTGATTCCACTGGACGAACTGTTCCCCCCGGATCCCGAAACCGACGCCTACAGCAGTTACCGGGCTCGCTTGTATTATCGAGGCGCCGTCCCCACGCGAGACAATCAGGCGGCGATCCCCCGGTGGATCCTTCATCAGGAGCAGCGACGTGGATTTACCCGTGCCGGAGCTTATCGCCGGCGTTTGCGATTCCTGACGGACGGATTGGCCGTCGGGCCGGCAGAGAAGGTGG
>JAJECY010000228.1 GCA_022821775.1 Acidobacteriota bacterium | reverse complement strand
GGAAGAGGTTGTAGGACAGCTTGGTGTCCACCACCGTCTCCAGGTCCTTGAACCGGACCTTGGGGGCCTGGCCCAGGGCGACCGTCTCCATCAACTTCTCGTTCTGGAACGCGTGGAAATCTTCGACATCCAGCCCTCCGGGCAAACGGTTCCTGCTGATCGGCTCCACCCCGCCCAGGATCAGCCTCTGGTCGATGTCGTAGCCGGGCGCATTGGCCAGGGCGTCCTTTTCGAAAGGATCCCTGGCGATGCGGTATTCCCCGCTCAAGCCGCGGTCCACGAACTCGATGATGACCTCGGCGCCGAGGTTGGGACCTTCAATGTGGCGGTAGCGCCACTTGATGTGTGGGTATTTGACCGACCACCCGCCCCCTTCGTTGAAGTCCCGAAGGGTCATGTCGCCGCCGTGAAAGGTCTCGATGGAATCGGGCGGCCCCCAGGTGATGTAGATGCGGCCGCGATCGGTCTTCCAGCCGGGCTTGCCCGAGGGAAACCGCTCGTTGGCGTAGGCGATGCGCCGGTAGTGCTCATCGCGGGTCTCGTTGACCATGGTGTCGGGCGTGGGATCCCTGCGCAGCCAGAACTGCTCCACAAACTGGTAGCGCTCATCGTCCGTTTGCAACTGGTCGAAGGCGGCTTTCTCCTGGGGAGTGATGATGTACAGGACATCCTGCTCCAGCCACTTCTTGAGGTAGCGGTCGGAGGTCTCGTTTCGCAGAGATTTTTCCCGCCGCTTGTCCTCCTTCTTTCTGGCCAGCAACGTCAGGGAACAGCCAAGGATCAATGCGGACACAAGGAGCAGAGCTGGGAAGCGATCAAGATATCTTTTTTGCATAAGGCACCTGCCGGAATGGCAAACGGGACAAGACTACCAATCTAACATTTGATTTATCTTCCCGAATTATAGTCCCGAATGGTCGTTTGTGAAATGAATTTCAGCGGCGTCCCCTTTGCAGGGGCCCCAGCGTTCTCTGTCGCTTTTCCCGCTGGACCCTGCGAAAGGTATCCATCTGTTGGCGGGCCAGCTCCGCTTGTCCGGTTTGTTCGTACAACTGAGCCAGCAGGTAGTGACCGTCGGGAAAATCGGGATCCAGCTCCAGAGCCCGGCGGGAGGCAGCCAGGGCCTTCTCCAGTTGGCCCAGATCGCGGTAGGCCTTGGAAAGCGAATGGTTCAGCGCCACGCGGTCGGCCGGCGACACATCCTCCTCCTTCAACCGGACCAGGTGCTCGACCGCCCGGGCCGTATCGCCGGCTTTCAGCAACGCCTCTCCCAGCTCCAGACGGGCGGAATGGTGATCGGGATAGTTCCGGAGTTCCGCCTGCAGCGCCCGCACCGCCGAATCGACGGCACCGGCATTCATGTAAACCACCGCCCGGGAGGAATGGATCCAGGGATAGCGGGGATTCTTGCGGGCGATAGCCTCGAATTGCTCCAGGGCCAGATCGTGCCGGTTGAGGTCATAGTAGGCTCGTCCCAGCCTCAGGCGGGCCTTCAGCAGGTCGGGATCCAGTGCTACCGCGCGCTCCAGTGCCTCGAGCCCCTCGGGATCCACGTTCCGCATCCTGGGCTGGCCCACGCCGGAGCGGGTCTCCTTGAGGATGGCCGCCTCCATGGTCCGGGCCAGCAGGAGTTCACCCAGGGAGTACTGAAAGTCGGCCCGATCGGGCTCGGACGCCACGGCTTTCCGCAAGTGTTCCTCGGCTTCCGAGTATTGCTTCAGTTCCAGCAGGACGGCGCCGTACAGGTGGAGATGCTCCGCCTTGGCGGCGTCTTCTTCCACGGCCTTCTGAGCGGCCAGCATGGCCAGCAGGAATTCCCCCCTGTCGAACCGTTCCCGCGCTTCCCGGTAGTGGGCCGACTGGGTCCAACCCGCCGTCACCAAGCCTGAAATCCCGGCAAGCGTCCAAAGAAATGCGCCTGCCCAGCGGGACTTCACCCGACGCCGATTGGCGATGGCGTTGCTTGCGGGTTTCCGGTGCTCGATCATCTCCCTCGACCTTGTATCCATGGGGGCAGCCCCCTCAAAACGGCCCTGCCCACGCCGGTTCCAACCAAGATTACTCTAGCGGGTGAGATGGCCTGGCGCAACCGGGATTTGGTTGACAAACTGTGCGCCCCTGTCCATGATGGCGGTGGGTCGCGACGATGCCCGCGTCTGGCCGGAACGAAATGAAAACTCTCCACAACCCTTTTAAAATCAACCCTTCCGGGCAACGACAGGCTGCTGGATGGCAACGCCTGACCCTCTCAGGAAAACCCCTGGCGCGGCTGCTGCCGGTGCTGCTGGCTGCCGGGCTGCTGCCGGCCGCGCTGCCGTCAACCTCCTCCCTGTCCGATTCCGATTCAGTCGATAACGGCGCCGGGCAATGCGCCGCCTGTCACCAGGAGATCGCTTCCAGGCAACTGGCCAGCGACCACGCCCATACCATGATGAAGGTAGAGGACATCCCGGAATTGATGCGGGCGCTGCCCGTCGAGCACCTGGACCAGGACAGCGGCGTCAGGTATCGGATCGAACGCGGCGACGTACAACGGGCGGGGGTGGACCTGGTGGCCAGGATGGGAACGGAGGAGGAGAGACTGCAGTTGCTCTGGGGAGTGGGAGCCGGAAGGAAGGGAATCACCTTCATCGGCCGGAGCGAGCAGGGAGCCTTCGGGCAAAGCCGGGTGAGCTGGTACCAGAAGATCGGGAAGCTGGATGTCACCACCGGGCTGGAAAAGCGCCCGGTCGATGCCTACGACGCCCTGGCAGGCTGGTTGAACCCGCACGAGAGCGCCCATTGCCTGAGCTGCCACATGACCCGCAACGAAAACACTCCTCCCGACTCAATCCCGGAGGCGGATGCCGGCGTACACTGCGAGCGCTGCCACGGGTCGGGTGAGCAACACATCCGGGCCATGGCCGAGGAAACGGACGACCCCTCCCGCGGCATCGACAACCCGGGCCGCCTGGGCGCCCTGGAGCAGGTTTACTTCTGCGGCGCCTGCCACGGGATCCCCCCGGGAGGAGCCGACTTGAGAGCCCTGGGCCATGCCATGGCCATGGATCACAGCGTCCGCTTCCCGGCCGAACGGCTGGTGCTCAGCCGCTGCTACAACGAGAGCGGCGGGCGCCTCAAGTGCACCACCTGCCACGACCCCCACGAAAATCTGGCCGCCTCCTTCGATGGGAACTGCCTGAGCTGCCACGGCCGCCAGGCCGATTTTGCCGTCCCCTGCCCCCAATCGAACAACGACTGCGTGGGCTGTCACATGCCCCAGGAGACCGGATTCATGACCCATTCGGCCTTTGCCGACCACTGGATTCGGGTCGTGCCCTCCTCCGACTGATCAAGGACCGGTTTGGGATCAATCCGCCTTGGGGGGACGGTAGGTGGCAGCCTGCCGGTTTCTCAACCTTTCCGCGGCCGCCATCTCCTGTCGAGCCAGATCGGGTTGACCGTTGCGGCGATGGAGCTGGGCCAGCAGGTAGCGAGGGGCGACCGCATCCGGCGCCAGTTCGACGCACTTGCGGGCCGAGTCCAGGGCTTTCCCGGGCTGGTCCAGGGCCCGGTAGGCCTTGGCCAGGGCGTAGTGAAGATCGGGAGTTTCCGGGCTTTCCCGCTCGGCCGCAAGCAGGTGCCGGAGGGCCACCCTGGGCTGAGCCAACTGCAGGAGCAGGTCGCCCAGGTCCAGGCGGGCCATGGCGTTGTCGGGATAGTGCTCGACTTCGGCCTGCAGCGCCTGGATAGCCTGAATCACCCGTCCCATCTTGAGGTAGAGCACCGCCAGATAGGAATGGATCTCGGGATAGCGGAGATCGGCCTCGGCCACCGACCGGAACTGCTCCAGCGTCTCCAGGAATCGATTCTGGTCGGTGTAGGCGCGTCCCAGGCGGACCCGTGCCGCCAGGTGGCCGCCGTCCAGCTCGACGGCGCGTTCGAGTAGCGCCAAGCCCTCGGCATCGACTGCCTCGCTGCGTGACATCCTTACCCCGGCGCTCATACCTCGCCGAATGACGGCTTGCTGCGATTGTTCCAGCAGGACCCGTCCCAACTGGTAAAGGTATTCGGCCTTTTGGCCATCCAGGGCCACGGCCTTCCGCAGATGGGCTTCGGCATCCGAAAACTGCTTCAGCTCGGCCAGGACGGCGCCGTACAGGTAACGGTGTCCGGCGTTCTCTCCGTCCTCCTGCACGGCCCTCTCCGCGGCCAGCATGGCGAGGAGGTACTCCTTGCCTTCATACCTCTTCCGGGCCTCCAGGTAGTGGGGTGACTCGGCGGCGCCGACCGTGCCGACATCGCAG
>JAJECY010000191.1 GCA_022821775.1 Acidobacteriota bacterium | reverse complement strand
GCCACCGGCCAGCCAGGCCACCATGGCCTCCTTGTTGTGGTCGCGGCCGGGATGGGACCGGAAGAAGTCCATGGAGTTGTCGGCGGTGCGTCCGAATTCCCCGGCCCACACCACCAGGGTCTCGTCCAACAGCCCCCGCTGCTTCAGGTCCTTCAGTAGCGCCGTGACCGGCTGGTCGGTCTCGTAGCCCCGCTTGCGGTGCTCTTCGGCGATGTTCTCGTGGGAATCCCAGCCGCCGCAGTAGACCTGGACGTAGCGGACTCCCCGCTCCACCAGTCGGCGGGCCATCAGGCACCTGCGAGCCATGGGTTCTTTCATCTTGTCATTGAGGCCGTACATCTCCTTGATCTTTTCGGGCTCGCTGTCGATGTCCACCGCCTCGGGCACCGCGAACTGCATGCGGAAGGCCAGCTCGTAGTTCTTCATGCGGGCCAGCAGGTTGCCGTTGCCGGGGTCGGACTCCAGGTAGGGACGGTTCAGCCGATTGAGCAGGGCGATGTCGGTCTGCTGCTGCTCCCGGGTGACTCCCTCCGGGGGCTGAAGGTCGAAGATGGGCGCCCCCACCGAATTCAACAGGGTGCCGTGGGTGGCGGCCGGCAGGTATCCGTTGGAGTAGTTGACCGCCCCGCCGGAGATGCGTCCCCGATGGTCGGGCAGGACCACGAAGGCGGGCAGGCTCTGGCTCTCGCTGCCGAGACCGTAGATGGTCCAGGAACCGACCGAAGGGCTGCCGGGGATGGAGACCCCGGTGTTCATCATGAAGCAGGCCCCGGGATGGGCCTCCGAGTCGGTATGGAGCGAGCGGACCACCGCAATGTCGTCCACGCAGGTGGCCAGGTGGGGGAAGATCTCCGACACCTCCATGCCGCACTGGCCGTGGCGCGCGAACTTGAAGGGGCTGCCCACGTAAATGCGCTTTTCCAGGCTGCCGTAGACCCGGGTGACCGGGGTTCCATGATACTTGGCCAATGCCGGTTTGGGGTCGAAGGTGTCCATCTGGCCGGGAGCCCCCCCCATGAAGAGAAAGATGCAGGCCTTGGCCTTGGCGGCGAAGTGGGGCTGCTTGGGAGCCAGCGGGTCCGGAGCGGTATCGGCCGCCTGAAGCCAGCCGTCCCGGCAGAGCAGCGACGAGAGCGCCAGGCTTCCCACGCCTCTGCCGAATCCGTACAGGAAGTCCCGGCGACCCATCTCTCCCAGGCGCGGGTCGGGTCGTTCCACCCGCGAACAAACCTCGAACTCACTCTTGGCCATGATTGCTCCTCTTGCTTCTTGTCCTTCCGGACGCCTGGTTGAGACGGAACTCATTCCAGGAAGATGAACTCGTTCATATTGATGAGCACCAAACAGAGACGCGACAGCAGGTCCCCACTCGGTTCTTTTTGCCTTTCCAGCGATTCGCCCAGGTCGTTTTGGAAACGGATGGCTCGCAGCGTCACCTTGGGGGGAGACTCCGGGTCGACCTGATGCTGTCGCAGAAAGGCCAGGCACTCGTTGCGCTCCAGAGCCGAAGGAGAGCGCTGAAAGGCCAGTTGAAAGGCGTGCGCCACCTGGCGTTCGGGGTCGTCGCCCGCCTCCCGCCGGATGCGGTCCGCCATGAAGCGGGCCTGCTGGTGGGAGAATCTGCTGTTGAGCAGGGTGAAGACCTGGGGTGTCACGGTGGTGACGTCCCTGACGGGACAGCTCTCGTTGGTATTGGGGCCGTCGAACACCGCCACCATGGGCAACTGCAAGGATCGGCACTGCAGCACGTAAACGCTGCGCCGGCTTCGTTCCCGGCGTGGCGAAGGCTCCCACCACACCCCGGCGCGCAGCTGTACCTGATCGTCTATATCGGGGAAGAAGGGCGGGCCTCCCATGGAGGGGTTGAGTTGTCCGCTGACAGCCAGCACGCTGTCCCGCATGACCTCGGCTTCCAATCGAATGGGGTTGCGCCGCCACAGATAGCGATTGTCGCTGTCCAGCTTGCGGTAGGCCTCCAGATGGGGCGTCCGCAGGGATTGCCGGTAGACGTTGGACTGCAGGATGATCCGGTGCATCTCCTTGATGCTCCACCCGCTCCGGATGAACTGCCAGGCCAGCCAGTCCAGCAACTCCCGGTGGACCGTTCCCCCGCCGTTCTTGCCCAGGTCGCTGGGGGTGGACACCAGGCCGCGGCCGAAGTGGTACTGCCAGATCCGATTCACCATCACCCGGGCCGTCAGGGGGTTGTCGGGGCTGGCGATCCATTCGGCCAGCAGCCTGCGGGAGCTTCCTCGCGAAGAACGAATATCCAGGCCCTTGTAGTCCACCGGCCGGGAATGACCGGTGACGGCGCTCAGCACTCCCGGTTCCACGGCCTCGCCCCGAAGCTTGTAGTTGCCCCCTTTCAGCAGATAGGTGGTCGGGGGGCCGGCGGTGTGGGCGCGGAAGCCCTGTGAGGCCACAAAGGCCATTGCCTTGTAGTAGTCGGGGCTGTTGGGGTTGGCGAAACGCTGGCCCTGTCGTGAAATCAGGCGCAGCCGTTCCGTTTCCTCCATGGTATAGAGGGATCTCTTGGGGAAGGGAATGCGTTTCAGATCGGAGACCACCCAGTCCTTGAGATCCTGGGGAGCCATGAGCTGGTAGTGGGGAGCCACCCGCGCCGCCAGCTCGGCCTTGAACCTGGCGCCCTCCTCCTTGCGCCGGTCCAGCAGGCTCTTCCAGTCCTCGGCCTGCTTCTTCCAGCGTCCGGGCTCCAGTTCGGGAAGCTCGTAGGGGGTGAAGGGAACAGGTTCGGGGCCTACCGTCACCGGAGCAAAGAAGGCCTCCATCCGGTAATAGTCCCGCGTGGGAATGGGGTCGTACTTGTGGTCGTGGCAGCGGGCGCAGCCCAGGGTCATTCCCAGGAACACCGAACCGGTGGTCCCGACCACGTCATTGAGGTAGTCCCGCCGGGTTTGGGGCGAATCCACGCGCTGCACGAACACCCACTGGTGCAGGAACCCGGTGGCGATCTTGCCTTCCGCCCCATATTTTCTGTAGGCGTCTCCGGCGAGCTGCTGCCGGATGAAGCGGTCGTAGGGCATGTCCCGGTTGAAGGCGCGAACCACGTAGTCCCGGTAACGCCACATGTGGGGCCGGGGATAGTCGACGGATTCGCCCACCGTGTCCGAGTAGCGCACCAGGTCCAGCCAATGCCTTCCCCAACGCTCGCCGTAGGCCGGATTGTCCAGCAGCCCCTCGATGGCGGTGCGGTAGGCGTCCTCAGAGGGGTTCTCCAGAAAGGCGGCCATGGCTTCCGGAGAGGGTGGCAGGCCGCTCAGTCCGAAGTGAATCCGTCGCAAGAGGGCCCGGCGGGAGGCCGGTGGGGCCGGTTCCATGCCCTTCTCCTCCAGTGTGGCCAGGACGAACGCATCAACCGGGTTTCGGACCCACTCCTGCTGCCGTACCGCTGGGACCTCGGGCAGGGCCAGCCGGGTCCACGGCCAGCTCTTGGCGCCGTCCCCGGCGCGGTCCGGCGCGAAATCGGCCGGCTTCAACCGGTCGATCCAGGCGGCGATCCGACTGATTTCTTCCTCAGTCAGCCGGGAGCCGTCCATCGGCATGGCGGGCTCGGTATCGCCCTTGAGTCTCGAGATCAAGGGGCTGGCCGCGCTGTTGCCGGCAATCACCGCCGGTCCATCCAGCGCCCCCCCTTCCAGCAAAGCGTCAAGGGTCTCGACCACCAAGCCGCTCTGATGAGCCTCTGCGCTGTGGCAACTTTGGCAGTGCTGCTGCAGAATGGGCCGGATATCCCGGTCAAAGTCGATCTCTTCATCCGCGCCGAGGGCGACAGGGATCAAGGGTTGAGCTGACAGGACGAGAACTGCGGCGAAGCAGAGATGGCTGAACAAGTGGTTCATTGCATCTCCCGGGGCCAACTGCCCGCGACTGACGAATGGTTGGAAGTCTTTCGGGAACAGGAAATTATAACTTGCACTTTTACACATGAAATATATAACAGGGTTCTTGACGGGTCAATCCGAATCAGGCGCAGGTTTGGCGAAGGATTGTGTCCTTACCTGCCGGCCGAGGGCAATGTTCTGTCGACCGATCATCGACGTGGGAGATCCACACATAGAAGGCAAATAGACTTCCAAAAAAGGAGGATTCCATGGCAACTTGGGGACGCAGGTCCTTCCTGGCGGCAGCCGCCGTACTGCCGGCGTTGGCGGCCAGGTGTGGTCCAGGCGACGTCGAGGAAAGCAATTCCGAGACTTGGGCCGAGCCGCAACGCTATGGGACGGCCGGCGGCCGGCGGTCCTTCGCAGTCAGGTGGACCGACTCGGAAATCCACCGCTTCAAGCACCGGGAATTCCCGCACTTTCATCGCCTCCGGACCAACCTGGACACCCGCTATTCTCGTTGCCGGCAGTCCATTCCCAGGCTGCAGGCGGGGCCGCTCTTCCTGCGCCTGAAGCTGCTGTGCACGGGGGAAGCCGGCCGCACGCTCTTTACCCTGGGGTTGAAGAGCCGCGCCCTGGGGAACTGGGCCTTCAGCCTGGGGGCCTGTCCGACCCATGGAATCTCTTTCGGAATCAAGGGTTGGCAGATCCTGGTCAACGCGGCCGATCCCTGGCGGGAAAGAACCCGGGTGCCCGGGCTGGACCACCGGGACTGGCACACCTGGGTCCTGATCGTTCCCGATGCTGCCGGCCCGGCTCGGATCTACTGCGACGGGCGCTACCTGATGGACTTGAAGCAACCCATCACCGGCGCCCAGAGGGACAAGATCTCCCGGGAACAAAATGGGCGCCATGGTTCCGTGCAGCAACTTGTGCCGGAAACCCCCGGGGAAGAGGACTATATCTTCCTGGAGAGTCGCCACCCCGGCCAGGAGCTTGACATCGATGGGTTCGAGCTCTCGACCCGGGCTCCGGCCACCGCTCGAACCTCACTCCCGGTGCTGCTGGACCTGGACTGGGAGCTGCGGGGGACTCGCATGGTGGAGAACCCCCTCACCCGCTTTCCCGGCAATCCGGTCCTGGACAAGACCGACGTTCCCGATCCCTCGGGTCGGGGCTACGGAGGGTTCAATGCCGAAGTGATCCGGGACGGCGAGGGGTTCCGCATGTACTTCAACGGCGTGAACCGAATGAGCCAGGCCATCGGCAGGGTCACTTTCGGTCTCTACCATGCCTTCTCCAGGAACGGGACCGACTGGAAAGTGACCCCGGCCACCCCGGTGCTGAACACGGGGCCTCCGGGCTCCTGGGACGCGGGCAGCCTGGGCGCGGCCGGCGTGCTCAAAGAAGGCCATCGGTTCAGGATGTGGTATGGGGGATACGTGGACCGTTTGCAGCAGGGAAGAGCCGGCTACGCCGAGTCTGCCGACGGGGTCCGTTGGACCAAGCCGGACCTGGGCCTGCTGCGGTTCGGGGGGCGGCAGACCAACATCTGCTTTTCGCTCCAACCCGGCCTCAACTCCAACGAGTACGAATTGCCGGTAGAGGTGATCCGCGACGAAGCCGCCCCTCCGGAACGGCGTTACCTGATGTTCCTGCACACCCAGGGCCCTCACGGCTTCATTGTAGACGTGGCCACTTCGCCCGACGGCCGCAGGTTCGTGCGTGCGCCCCACAATGCCCGCCACTATGCCTTCGACGAGGTTCCTCGCAACAGCACCCTCCATGCCGCCGCGGTCGTCCTGAAAGAGGACAGTTACTGGTGGGCCTTTGTGGGACACCACGAGCCCGACGGGGGAGGTTATCGCATGCGGTTCACCGGTTGGGCGACCGAGCCCGGGGAGAAGGAGAATATTGGATTCGGGCTGTGGACCTCCCGTCGCATCCAGCTCGAACCCGGTGGTCAGTCCTGGGAGCAGGGGGTGCCCCGGATTTCCAGTGTTCTTGAGGTCGGAAGCGAGTGGTGGGTCTACTACAGTTCCGAAGGCAGCATCGGGCTGGCCAAGGTGGGGCGCCACCGCCTCTACGGACTGGCGCTGGAAGCCGGCCGGGAGTCCGGGGAGATGACTTCGTTGCCGCTGAGGCCTCCGGGGCGAACATGGCGTCGCCACCGGCTCACCGTCAATGTCAGCGGGCTCTCGGGGGGCGCGAGCCTGGAAGCCGAGTTGCTGGATGGAGTGCGCCAGTCTCCCCTGGAAGGCTTCAGCCTGGCGCGCTCGGTGGCCATTGAGCGGGACGGTTACGAGGCGCCCTTGCGCTGGGAACCCGGGGGTGCGCAACTGCCCGACATACCCAAGCCGCTGCGGGTGCGGTTGAGGATGACCCGGGGGAAGGGAAATCCTCAGCTTCATGGTCTTTACGTGCGGCCGGTCGACGGCCGGTGATTCTGTTGTGATCCCGTTGGCGCCCAAGCCGGGGGATTGTGATAGCATCACGCGCAACGCCTCGTGAAACACTCCCCTGACTGACTGCAGTCAAGCGTCCCGGATTCGAGAGGAGTCCTCCATGTCATCCATGCTTCGCCGCGAGTTCCTGGTCTCGGGGGCCCTGGGTCTGGCCGGGCTGGCCGTTCCCGAGTGGCTGCAGGGCGCGCTCTCCGCCAATGCCCGCGAAGAACTGAGGATCACCGACATCGAGGCGCACGAGATCTGCCCTCCCTTCCACGACTACAACAGGCGCTGGCTCTTCCGGTATCACGGATTGGCAATCCAACTGCGTACCATCTACGTCGCCAAGACGCAAAGCGGCCTGGAAGGCATCGGAGAGAGCTGGGGCCGGCTTCCCGAAAACGATCCTTCTTCCCGCTATATCGGCACCAGCGCTCTCGACTGGATCGGCGACACCAGGAACCTGGCCATCAACATGGCCGTCTACGACCTGATCGGCAAGTATCTCGGCCTGCCCTGCTGGAAACTCATCGGGCCACAAGTGCGCTCCTGGGTTCCGGTGGCGGCCTGGACGGCCTCTCAACCGCCCGAGGGCATGGCCGAAGAAGCGATCAACGTGGCCGGGCGGGGGTTTCACTGGCTCAAGTATCACGTGGACGTGATTCAGAACGTGGTGGACCAGACCGAAGCCATCCAGAAGGTGGCTCCTCCCGGATTCAAGGTTCACTATGATTTCAACGCGGACTCCAACGTGGAGGCGGTGGAGCCGGTCCTCAAGGAACTGGAGAAATTCAGCGTGGCCGGCCGCATCGAGGATCCCATCCGGGCCATCGACCATGAGGGCTACCGGATTCTCCGGGAAGGGTGTTTCATCCCCATCCTCATTCACCACGGGCCCGCCGATACCTTCATGCGTCACGGTCTGAGCGACGGCTTCATGGCCGGCCATGCCCCGGTGGGACTGGCCGCCAAGCTGGCCGGCATGGCCGAGGCCACCAATACCCCCTTCATGCTGCAGCAGTGCGGGGGGACCATCAACCAGGCCTTCCTGGCGCACGAGGCGGCCGTGTTCAAGATGGCCATCCTGGATCACGTGAGCCTCTGTCATCTCTGGAAGGAAGACGTGACGGTCGAAACCATGCCCGTGGTGAACGGCAGCGTGCAGGTTATCGAGAAGCCGGGGCTGGGGGTGACCCTGGACCGTGACAAGTTGCGCCGGCTCAGCCAGGCGCCCCGCCCCCGGCAGGAGCGCTTCCTGGTGAGGATGCGTTACCGCAACGGCTTCAAGGTCTATTTCCGCTTCGACCCCGACGCGCCCGGGTCCAACCTCCGATTCCTGAACCCTCCGGAGGTTCCCGGGCCGCGGCTGCAGCGGGGAACCTCCGGATACGGCAACCCGGTGGTGACCGATTTTTGGGATGCTGACGGATCGCAGGCCTTCGAGCGTCTCTGGACAGAGACCGGTTCGGGGCCGGTTTGGAGGAGTGAACGGGAAGATTCAGGCTAGCGGTGCCCCCGCCCTCCACGACGGGGCTGATCAACCGAGAGTGAAACAGGGGGCGTTAATAAAGACGAACCACGAATGAACACGAATAGACACGAATACGAATGGATCTCTTTCGGGTTTTCTTCGTGGCCTATCGGCAACAAGGACCCTGTTCGGTTGATCCGGGGATCTACCAATTGAACATGGATACACAGGATGCACAGGATAAACAGGACGAGAGGCTGTTGCAGAGGAAGCTGACTCACGCGAAACGAGACACTGGATACCTGCAATCGGGGCAAGGGGGTTGAGGACGATAATCCTGTGCATCCATGTAAAAAGTCTTTTTGCGCTCGGGGCCAAGACCAAACGCAGGTACTTGAAGGGCGTCACTTCGTGTCCTTGGTGGATTTCTTTTTCCCCTTCCTGTTTTCTTCGTGGCCCTTCGTCGTCCTTCGTGTGCCTTCGTGGATAACTCTTTTTACCGCGTCGCATGCAGCGCGAAACCCAAACATAAGGAGCGACTCATGACCAATCGCCGTTCGTTCTTGGCGTCGATGGCGGCGGGCGCCTGGCTGCCGGCGGCCGTTTCTCAAGCCCGGGCGGAAGCCTCCGGGGCCCCGGCCCGAAAGATTCGGGTGGGGGCCTTGAACGTGGGGGAGTACACCTTCTGGGGGATCTGGGCTGAAATCCTGGCCGCCAAGGGACTGTTCGGGGGCGGCCTGCTGAACATGGAGATCACCCACTGCTGGGATGTGAACCCCAAGCTGGCCCGCGAGTTTGCGGCCAAGTACGGCTGCGTGGCAGTGGACCGCTACGACGGGATGCTGGGCAAGGTGGATGCCATCGGCTTCGGCGGACTCTACGAGGTTCCCTGGCAGCACCGCCTGGCCTGGCCCTATGTCGAGGCGGGTGTGCCCACCTACCTGAGCCGGCCCTTCAGCTATCGATTGCGGGATATCGATGCGATCCTGAACCTGGCTGCCAAACAGGGCACGCCGCTGATGGCCACCAGCGTTCAGGAACACTATTACCAGGCTTCCTATCTCAAGGAACGGTTGGGCAACGTGGGGGTCATCAAGGGAGTGCACGGCCTCTGCAACACCGACGAATATCCGGCCCATTTCCACGTTCAGTGGTTCATCCTGCGGGCGCTGGGTTACGAGGTGGAGAAGGTCTCCCTGTTCACCGACGACGAACGCAAGGCCACCTACCTGCAGGACACCATGCTGTTCAAGGGCAGGGAAGGACAACCCCCCTTCCTGGCCGCGCTGCATGGGGTCCCCGATATCCACCACCTCTATCTGAAGGTCACCGGGGACAAGGGAAGCGAGACCGTCACCATGGACCGCAGCCCGGACCGGAGGGAGACCCTCTACTACTACTTCGCCCCCCAGCTCATGGACATGCAGCGAACCTTTCAGGGGGACGGCTACCAGCCCTTCGATGTCATTCGCAAGAAGACACAGGTGTTTCTGGCCGGCTACTACTCCTATCTGGAGCGAGGAGGGAGTCTCGTTCCGGTGGATCAGGTGCCGGCGGACTGGTCCCCCCGCCACTTCAGGCCCGGCTGGATCGACGAGTCCATCTTTTCTGCCAAAACTTAGCCGCCGTAACCGACTGAAAGCTCGATTCGTCTTACCCGCACCGGTCGGTCGGCGCCCGGGGGGCGCCGCTTGAGCCTGAGTTGAAGCTGGTTGTCGCCGCGGGTCAACCGCGCGACCGGCACCGGCAGCCGAAACCCGTTGAAATCCATGTCCAGCCGTCGCCTCGGGGGAAAGCCCAGAATCCCCTCGCCCGGGGGGATGTCCAGGTGGCAGGCCACCGTCGCCAGGTCTTTCACCGCGTCCATTTCCCCAGGCTCCAGGACCTGGCCGTTGAGCGAAATTTCCAGAACGTCGCCGGACAGTCCGTCCAGGCCCACCATCAGCTCGGCCCGGCGGGGCGGGCTGGATGTGGAGGAGACGTCGTCGGCAATGGGCAGGGTCACGTTTTGGCCGGCTCCCGCACTTTCCAGGGTGAAGGGAAGGGAGGCCGCCTTGATCATGCTGTTGAAGCGCACCGAATCGGAACGGGGGGAGCGGCCGGTCCGGTGGGCCTCGAATCGCTGCACCAGGGTGTAGCGCTTGTCCTTGTCCCGAAGCCGGGCCGGGTTGGCAATCTCCCGCAGCAGGCGGTTGCGCCACCTCCCGTAGAAGAACCAGTTGAAGGTGTAAAGCCCGTCGGCCCCGTCCCGCCAGAGGTTGGCGGCGCTGCCTCGAATCACCTCGTCGGGATAGATGGGATAACCGTTGCCAAAGGGATAGAGGCTGGGATAGATCGGCAGTCGGCGGTCTCCCATGAGTTCTCTGAATCCGGACAGGCCCCGACACTCGGTCAGTCCCTGACCCAGAATCAGGAAGTCCACCAACCCCTCCCGAATCCAGTTCGGGACTTCGAATCCCCCTTCCAGGCACCACTCCACCCGCTCGGGCACACGCACCGCGATCTCGATGGGCCGCCCCCGGCCGGCCGCCTTCCGCCGCAGACTCTCCCTCACGGCTCGCATGAACTCGGTCAGATACTTCCCCTTTTCCCGCTCCAGGCCTCGAGGAAAATAGAAGGTGTGGCGGAGCCAATCGAGTTCGATGCCGTCGAAGTCCCAGCGATCGAAGAACTCCTCGATGACTCGCAGCTTCAGCTCCCGGACCGGGGCCACCTCGAAATTCAGGGCGCTCCACCAGTCCAGATCGGGCACCAGCCAGTCGGGATTGAGTCTCTTGAAGGTGGCCAGTTCCGGGTTGGGAAGGGTGCCCCGGGGGTGCTGCCCATCGTGGATATCGTTCATGCGGAGGGACACGAAAGCCTTCATTCCCCTGCGGCGGCACTCGTCCACGATGACCTGGGGCGGGTTGTGGCCGGAGTCGGCCAGGCTCTTGGGGTTCAGGTACTGGTGCTTGGGATCGACCTCGATGCCTCCGTGCCAGGTCCTGCTTTCGGGAAACCGGAATCGGTCGGCTTCTCCGGGCCATTCCAGCACGTTGCTCTGGTACTCGGCCACGTTGCCGCTGCCAAAGCTGAACAACAGTGTGTCGACGCCGCCGTTCTCGATGGGGGTGAAGACTAGGTCGGTGAATTCCTGCCGGCTCAAGGGGCCGCTGTTTTGAGGCAAGGCCGCTCGCCCCCAGCAGTGGATCATGGACCCGTCGCAGTTGAACAGGAGACGCCGCGGGCTGGAGTTGCGGCCGTCGGATCTGAGGGGATCGGCCAGGCAGGCCAAGCCTCCGGCACCAAGCTGGAGTAGGCGGCGCCGGCTGATCGGGGCATTTTGGGGGACCAATGGGGACTTACCGGAACCAGTCATAGTTGAGGCCCAGGGAACGGTCGGCCAGGGGAAGGTCAATGCGAGCGCCCCCCTGGCTGGAGGACAGCTTGAGGGCAATCTCCACTTCCAGAGCTGCGGCCACTCGGCGTCCCGAGTTTTTGGGCTCGTCCAGCCGGCCTTCCATGCAGTCCACCACGTCCGCCAGGCTGTAGACGGCGCCGTAGGGAGGGACGAACTGGGGGGCGGGCCATGGCATGGAGACTCGTCGGGCTCCCGCCGGTGTGTCGGCAGTCTGCCAGAGTTGCCAGCCGGGAACGAACGAAAAGGTCATCTTCCCTTTGCCGCCGCAAAGGCGGACCCCGGGAGCGCCCCTGCGGAAGTGGACCACCTGGCCGTTGCCCGTGACCATCATTCCTTGGCCCCTGAACTCGTCGCTTCCGGATTCTCTTGTGGGCTGATCTCCGATCCCGCACACCCAAGCCGGCGGGCTGTCCAGAAAATAGGACCAGTTCTGATGTTGAGCCCCGGGGCCGGAGGCCTCGATGGAAACCAATTCGCCGATAGCGCCCTGCCGCAATAACTCTCCGGCCTTGCCAAAGGAGGGGTGGGTGGTGGTGATGGCGCCGCAATTGAGAACGGTTCCGCGATCGGCGCAGGCCTGGACCATCCGGTCGGCTTCCTCCAATGTGTGGCACATGGGTTTCTCGGTAAAGATGCCCTTGGCTCCAAGTTCCGCAGCCTTTATGGTGAGAAAGGCCCGGCCCTTGGTATTGGTGGCGACGGCCACGATATCGAGCTTTTCATCTTCCATCATCTTGACGCCGTCGGTGTAGAGGGCCTGGATGCCATAGCGTTCGCCAAAGGCCTGGAGCCGTTTCCTGTCGCGGTCGGCCCCGGCCACCAGTTGCACTTCCGGGCGATCCCACAGAGCCTCGGCGTAGGAGGTGGGGAGCCCTTCATTTCCAGGGTGGTCGTGGTGGTGGAATCGCCGGTGGATGTCCAACTTGGGCGTGGGCCGGACCGCGTCGTCAACATCGAAGCGATCGGGGATGCGCTCCGCCAGGTCATAGAGTAGTCCCATCCAGCCCAGGCCGATCACTCCCGCCCGATATCTGGCCGTGCCGGAGTCCGATCCCCTTGTTCCGGGGGGCCCGAAAGCGGGCGGTGCACCCACCGTAAGCCCCGTGGCTAGCGCCGTTTGAAGAAAGTGTCGTCTCTGCATGGCCTTCTCCCCTCCGGTCGGCGGGTCATCGATGCCGGAACCGGGTCCTGCCGGCTCTCCCCGGAAGGGAAGGGCCCGTTATCCGGGGCGCGCCGGCACTTGGTCGAGATCCCCGGATCGAGTGCCGTCATTCTATGAGGGTCCGCTTGTTCTGTCGATAGCGATGGCAGTACACTATACTGACTAATTTATCAGTTGGGGTGCGAGTTGTTGAGACCGATCTCGATCGGGGTGGCTCTTTTCACCGGGTTGGCGGCTTTCGCCGGCACGGCCGAAGACACCCGGGTCCGGTTCCAAACGCAAATCAAACCCATACTGGAGACCCGCTGTCTTTCCTGCCACGACACCCGGACTCGCAATAGCGGCCTGGTGCTGGACACGCCCGAGGCCATTCTCCGCGGCGGCGCTCTCAACGGCCCCTCCGTTCTGCCCGGCAATGCCGAGGCCAGTCCCCTGATCCGATACCTTCGGGGCGAGAAGCTGCCCGCCATGCCCCTGGGAGAACCGCCCTTGGCTGAGGAGGAGATCGGCCTGATTGCGTCCTGGATCAATCAGTTGCCGCCCCCGGCCGACGCGTCTGAGGGCGCGGGAGCGTCCTGGCCCTTCACCAGGCTGGAGTCGCCGGCCATCCCGGCGGTGCGAGACCGGAAGTGGGTGAGAAACCCTATCGACGCCCTGATCCTGGCCAAGTTGGAGACGCAGGGGATGCAACCGGCGCCCCCGACTTCCCGGAGATCCTTGCTGCGCCGGATCTACTTCGATCTGATCGGCATGCCGCCCACTCCGGAGGCCATGGCCCGGTTTCTCCGCAACCCGTCCGATGAAGCCTACGAGCAGGAAGTGGAGACACTGCTTCGCAATCCCCACTACGGGGAGCGTTGGGGCAGGCACTGGCTGGACCTGGTTCGCTACGCCGATACCGAAGGGGGCGGCCCGGACTATCCTCGACCTCACATCTGGCGCTACCGGGATTACGTCATTCGAGCCTTCAATCAGGATCGTGCCTACGACCGCTTTGTCAAGGAACAGTTGGCCGGCGATCTGTATTCGGTTTACGGCGCCGAGGGGAAACTCGGCCTCGGCTTCCTCAACCTGGGGGTTGTTGGAGAGGACGCGGGACGGCAGAATCTGCTTGTCGATCTGGTTACTACCACCGGATCGGTCTTCCTGGGGCTCACCCTGGAGTGCGCTCGCTGTCACGACCACAAGTACGATCCCATTCCCGCTCGCGACTATTTCCGGACCGAAGCCTTCTTTTCCTCTCTTACCGTGGGCGAGGCCGACCTCCCCTTTACACAATACGAGGGTCCGAGGCTCGATCCCGAGGCCTGGGAGCGGCGTGCCCAAGCCTGGCAGCGGGAGCTGGACCTGCGCAAGGAATTGAAAGAGAAGACCACGGCGGAATTCCTGAAGCGCCTGGAAAAGCCCTTTCGCCTGGTCGGAGGGCAGGACCTGAAGGACGGGGTGGTGCCACTGAGCGATGCCGGCGAACTGAAGACGGCTCTCAATCGCGGGGTTCTGTTCACCCGGGAGGAGCGGGAACTCTATCGCCTGATCGAGAGACAGAACACCGCCTATGGCAACGTGAGCCATCGCGACTACTTCAAGCCCAGGGTGCACACCGCCTGGGAAATCCAAAGCGGGTACGGGGCGCGCCGTCCCAACCCGGCCATGCCCACCACCTACATCCTGATGGGCGGCAACCCGAAGTCCAGGGGGGAGGCGGTCGAGGCGGGTTTCTTGAGCGCCCTCGAGGACCAGTTTCCGTTCGAGAGCGAGAATCCCAGGCAGAACCCCCGCCAGACGCTGGCCGAGTGGATCAGCCACCCCGACAATCCCCTGACGGCGCGGGTCATGGTGAACCGAATCTGGCAGCACCATTTCGGCGAGGGACTGGTGCGGACCGCCAGCGATTTCGGACGCAACGGATCGGGGACGCTCCACCCCGAGCTGATCGATTTTCTGGCGTCCCATTTTGTGCGGAACCGTTGGAGCATCAAGGCCGTGCACCGATTGATCCTGCAGTCCAATGTCTACCGGCAGTCGATTCGGAACCCCCGCGCCGGAGAGTACCGCTCCCGGGATCCCGACAACCGCTACTTCTGGCGGAGCAATCCGCTGCGCTTGGAGGCCGAGGCGATCCGGGACAGCATCCTGGCAGTCAGTGGCGAGTTGAATGCCACCATGGGAGGACCGGGATTCTTTCCCAAGGTGGAGGAAAATCTGTTGTGGGAGGGGGGAACCTGGTGGAAACCCTCCAGCCGGGAAGAAAGGAACCGGCGCACCGTCTACATGTGGCAGGGGCGGTCCTTTCAGTTGCCCATGATGAATGTCTTTGATGGAGCCAACCTGAACGAAAGTTGCTGGAGGCGCCAGGTGACCACCGTGGCTCCCCAGGTATTCGCCTTGTTCAACAACCCGTTCGTGCACGAGCAGAGTCGCAGGATGGCCCGGCGGATCGTCCGCGAGGCGGGTCCCGAACCCGAATCCCAGGTGAGGCGGGCCTTCCGGTTGGCCCTGCAGCGCGATCCCACCCCGGAGGAACGATCCCGCGGCCTGGACTTTCTGAACCGGCCCCTCACGGCCAGACTGCCTCCCATGGAGTTGGCCAAGGGGCCCGCTACTGCGCCGGGGGTGAGCTCGGATGCCTCACCCTCGCCACCGCCCCGCGGCGAAGACCAGGACCGGCTGGCCGACCTTTGCCTGGTCCTGTTGAACATGAACGAGTTCATCTTTCTGGAGTGAGCCTTTTGCAAAATTCGCAATCGGGAATGACATTGAGGCGGCAAAGGATCGGAAGACAACCCATGAAGAATCTCAACCACGAATATTGCGGTCGATTCGAAGCGCCCGACCGTTCCCTGGGTGAGCTGGGACGCCGGGACTTCCTCTATCGCCTGGGACGGGGTGTCGGCGGCGTGGCCCTTTCCTCCATGCTCTTTCGGGAGGGCCTGCTGGGAGCCGAGGCAGGCGATAATCCTCTGGCGCCCAAGAAGAGCCACCGCCCGGCCCGGGCCAAGTCATGCATTTTCCTGTTCATGGCGGGCGGTCCCAGCCAGATGGATACCTTCGATCCCAAGCCGTTGTTGAACAAGTATCACGGCACCCCGGCCTTCGATGGAGCCCAGTTGCGCACCTCGGGCAGAAAACTGCTCTACGTGGGAAGCCCCTTCCGCTTCAGCAGGTTCGGACAGTGCGGCACCGAAGTGTCGGACATGTTTCCCCACCTGGCCACCTGCGTGGACGACATGGCTGTGGTGCGGTCCATTCACACCGACTCCGACGCACATTCCCTGGCCACCTTCCTGATGAATACGGGCGAAGGCCTGCCCGGCAGTCCCTCGCTGGGTTCCTGGACGGTCTACGGGCTGGGAACCGAGAACCAGAACCTGCCGGCCTTCGTGGTGTTTCCCATCAGCGGGACCGGGGGCTTCGGGGGCCCCCAGAACTGGTCCAACGGGTACCTTCCGGCCATCTACCAGGGAACCCCCCTCAAGTCGGAGGGCGTTCCCATCGTGGATCTGCAGCCCCCCGCCGGGACCACCGCCGAACAGCAGGAGGCCAACATTCAACTGCTCAACCACTTCAACCGGCCCTACCTGGAGGGGCATCCGTTGAAGAGCGACCTGTGGGCCCGCATGAAGAACTACGAGTTGGCCTTCCGCATGCAGATGACGGTGCCGGAGGCCCTGGACGTGGACAAGGAGCCGCCGGCCATCCGGGAGCTGTATGGACTCGACAACAAGGTCACCGAGCCCATGGGCCGACGGTGCCTGATGGCCCGGCGCCTGGTGGAGCGGGGCGTGCGCTTCGTGCAGATCTACTCCCGGGGCTGGGACTCCCACCAGGACATCGCCGGCCAGCACCGCCTGCGGGGCCTGGAAACCGACCGGCCCATGGCCGCGCTGCTGAAGG
The DNA here is from genome assembly GCA_022821775.1 of Acidobacteriota bacterium. Lineage (GTDB taxonomy): Bacteria > Acidobacteriota > Terriglobia > Versatilivoradales > Versatilivoraceae > Versatilivorator. The sequence continues at coordinate 778 of JAJECY010000191.1, read as the reverse complement.
ACCTCAAGCAGCGGGGCCTGCTCGACCAGACCCTGGTGGCCTGGGGAGGAGAATTCGGGCGCACTCCCCAGAGCCTGCCCCACAACTGGAAGGCCCCGGGGCGGGAACACAACAAGACGGCCATGCCCATGTGGTTCGCCGGCGGCGGCGTGAAGGGGGGCACGGTTGTGGGGGCCACCGACGAGCTGGGCGAGAAGGCGGTCGAGAGTCCCTACCACCTCCACGACCTGCACGCCACCTTCCTCCACCTGATGGGGTTGGACGACATGCGCCTGACCTACTACCACGCGGGCAGGTTCAAGCGCCTCACCGACCTGGGCGGAAGGATCATCAAGGAGATGGTTTAGCGAGGTCGCGCCTCAGGCCGGCGATCGGGGGAAAAGAGGAATCCACAAAGGGCCACCGAAGGACAAAGAAGGGCCACCAAGGGGTTGGAGAGGGCTCAAGAGGGATTCGCCAAGAGTCGGGAAGGCGGGAGCAGCCATGAGCAGCCATCTTTCGCGCAGAAGGTTCCTGGAAGCCGCGGTCGCCACAGCCGCATGGTCCCGCGGGGGGTATTCCGCGTCCCGCCCGGTGGCAGCCCCACCGGTCAAGCTGGGCAGTCTTTCGCCCCGGGGCTCCCGGCGCATCCTCTACGTGAGCGACCCTTCCAGCATTGCCCGCCGACACCTGCCCGATCCGGTCTCCGAGCAGGATCTCAGAAATTGGGTGGACAGGCTGGCCGCTTCCCGGGTGGATCTGTTCATTCAGGAGGCCTACACTCAGGGGTGGACCACCT
>JAJECY010000076.1 GCA_022821775.1 Acidobacteriota bacterium | reverse complement strand
GGAAGAGTTGGGAAAGCGCATGGCCGACTCCAATTTTTTGACGAAAGCTGACGAGAAAACTCATTATAGGCAGGTTTGCGCCAAGATGACACCGTGGCGGAACTTCGGCCGCTCACGGATCCCGTTCAAAACGGCAGGTCTTCAGGCACCATGTCCAACAACAGAACCGTGAGATACCTGGTGGCATCGGTCCTGCTGGTGTTCCTGGTCAAGGCGTTATCGTTCGGCGCCAACGCGGCGAAGATCAAGATCGCATCCTGGAACATCTACTGGCTCACCTCGGAGGACCCGGATCATCACAGGCGCAAGGATGGTGATTACGCCAAGTTGGCCCGATACGCCAACGACCTGGAGGCGGACGTCATCGCCTTGCAGGAAGTCGATAGGGGCTTCGTCCGGAAGGTATTTCCTCTGCAGCAGTACCGTATTGAATTGTCGCACCGTGACGACACCACGCAACGTACCGGCTTCGCCATTCGCAAGGGTATCCGATACCGGCGCCTGCCCGATTATCGAGCCCTGAGCACGAAGTGGGGACTGCGCTACGGCACCGTGATCGAGTTGGAGGTGGACGGCAGGAAGATCGACCTGATGTCGGTACACCTGAAGTCCGGCTGCCACGACCGGGACCTGGACCGCCCCGGAACCAGGAGTTGCCGCGAACTCAAGTCCCAGGCGAGGCCGCTCGAGTCATGGATCGACCGGCGCTTGGAACGGGGGCGGGCCTTTGTCCTGCTGGGTGACTTCAATCGACGAATGGATAAGCCGGGCGATGATCTTTGGCATTTCATCGCCGATGGAAATCCCAAGCCGATATACAGGGTCAACGCCGGCCGCAAGCCCAAGTGTTGGAACGGCAGGTTCGCGGAATTCATCGATCACATCATAGTCGGACCGATCGCCAAAAATGCCGTGAAGTCCCATTCGTTCGAAGAATTAACCTATGCCGAGAGGAATTATTACCGGTGGCGCAGACGGCTTTCCGACCACTGTCCCATTTCCATAGAGCTCGTTTTCTGAGGATGAACTTCAGAAACCTTCGGTGGTCCGTTCCCTTCCCCTATCCCCCCAGATTCTTCTCGTAGTCGTCCAACTGGTAGGCGTCCATCCAGTTGCCCGACGGCATCGGTTCGTTGGGCAGCACGTATCTCAGCAGCTCCACGGCCTTGGCCAGCGAATCGTCCACCGTGAGGTAGGGTTCCTCGCACTCGATGCTGAGGGGGCCGTCGTAGCCGGCCCGGCGCAGGCTGACGATGAAGCTGCGCCAGAAGAACTCGTCGTGACCGTAGCCCAGGGTGCGATAGCTCCAGGACCGCAGGTCCCACTCGTCGTAGTAGGCGCTGGAAACCAGGCCGTCGCGGGCGGCCAAGCGCGGGTCCAGGGCCACGTCCTTCACGTGGCAGGTGTAGATGGCCTCGCCGATGGTCTCGACGAAAACGATGGGATCGATGCCCTGCCACCACAGGTGGGAGGGGTCCAGGTTCATGCCGATGGTGGGCCCGACTTCCCGGCGAAGGCGCAGGAAGGTCTGGGTGTTGTAGACGCAATCGCCGGTGTGGGGCTCGATGCACAGCTTGACCCCGTAGTCGTCGGCGATGGCGGCGGCCTTCTTCCAGTAGGGGATGATTCTCTCCTCCCACTGCCAGCGGTAGGCATCCTTCCACATGACGAAGGCGGAGTTGATGATCCAGTTGGGCGTCTTGTCCCCGGGACCGCCGGCGGGGGTGCCGGCCAGCAGACTGATGTGGTGAACGTCCAGGCGGCCGGCCAGCTTGCAGGTGGCCACCAGGTCGGCATGGGCGCTCTCGGCGATGGCCGGGTTGGGATGGATCGGGTTTCCATGGCAGCCGAATGAACAGATCTGCATCTCCCGCTCATCCAGGCTGCGCTTGAAGGCCTCGAATTCGGCCGGGGAGGATGCCAGCTTGACCGGGTCGTAGTGGACCTTGGGAATGTGCCCGCCGGCGCAGGCCTCGACCAATCGGATGCCGTGCTTCTTGCAAGAGTCCAGCATCTCCTCCCAGGATCTCTCCAGCATGCTTGCCGCCATCAATGCGATTTCCACGTTTGTCCCGTCCTTCCTTGGGGTTTGTCGAACCCTGTGAGGCCCGACGTCCTGTTCCGATCTTTCAGACCTGCCCGCATTCTTCAGCGGGGGCTCCTGATGTCGCTGCCGTCAGCCTGCTCAAGACAACCGCGCTCCCGGCAAAAAATGCCGTCTAATGCTCATCCATCCCATCTTCTTCGTCGGGCTCGCCCTCAAGAATCTCCATGGCTCTCTCGGCATCCGATTCCCTCACCTGGAGGCCCACGCCGCCAATGGCCAAGGGCCAGTACCAATTCATGCCGGCGATATGCTCATTGGTCAGAACGCAGTCGATTCCCTCGGCTTCCAACCTCGACTTGGCCAGGTTGGCGTCTATGGGGTAGGAAAAGTTGGCGATGGTAACCAGCACCTGAGGTGTTCTCCATTCCCGTCAACCATCATAATTCAAGAGTAGCGCCCAAGCGTGCAGTCATCAGGGCGCCGAACAGCAGCACGGCCATCAACAGGACTTGAGCAATCACCCCTGCCCAGAACCACCATAACAAAAAACCCCAATCCCCTCGGGTTCGCACAGTTGCCAGAACACCCGCCGTCCATCCGGGGGCTGGCGCCAGCACGAATGCCGCTCCGAAATACATCATCCCAAGGGCCGTCATTACTGCTGCCATTCCGATTGAAAACCATAGCAACGACAGATGCGGAGCGTGACGAGGGAACTGCAGCAGCAAGGCCAACAGGACCACTCCCGCTAGGGCGATGTACTCGACCGTATAGATCGGGATCAAGCTCCCATCGGGGTCCGGTTGCAAAAACCCGATTGAACGGCTAGAGATCCAGATAAATCCTCCCAAGGCCAGGGCCAATTCCAGCCATTGGCTGAGGCCGAGATAGAAGGAAATGTGCATGGCGGCATGTTCCCGGGAACAGTCATAGACTTCAATGGTACCGGCGCACCGGCTTGGAGACGAGACAGCCATAGGGATGCCGGCCGCTTGTTGATTTCGTTGGCCTCCCCCAATCCAAGTCCAACTCCAAAATGGGGAGCGGGCCGTTCCGTTCAACGCCTGCCGAGTGAAAGGACGGACTTACTTTAACAGTCCAGGAGCAAGCCTACAATCGCTCAATAAACCGTAGGGGTGCCCCTTGGGGGCGCCCTCTACACGGCGTTGACCTGGCAAACGGGAACAACTGGGCAATCACAAGCATTGATCCTACGTTAGTGGGTTCCGCACGGAATGGCCTGTTCCCTCGGCTAGGGATCGATTGCGCGTCGCGGTATCATGGCCTACGGATACTCCAGTTCCGGCGGCCGGCGTCAACCCAAGAGGTCCACGGGAAGCCCCGCAGGTTTCAAATCCCTCATGCCCACCAACGCACCACAGACCGACTTCGAGATCGGCCAGGACAACATCCAGATTTTCGGGCTCGACGTTCACAATCCGGTCTTCGCCGTATCCAGTCTCACCATCATCGTATTCGTCGTCGGCGTGCTGGCGTTTCGGGAGGCCGCGGGAGCCGCTTTCGACGCGTTGCACGCCTGGCTCACTTCGACCTTCGACTGGGTGTTCCTGGGCGCGGGCAACCTCTTCATCCTGTTCTGTCTGCTGCTGGTGGTGACTCCGCTCGGCCGCATTCGCCTCGGTGGTCCGCATGCCAGACCCGACTACTCCTTATGGTCTTGGTTCGCCATGCTGTTCGCGGCCGGGATCGGCATCGGCCTGATGTTCTTCGGGGTGGCGGAGCCGATCACCCATTTCCAAAACCCGCCGCTCGGGGTCGACCCCGCCGATACCGCCGCCGCCCAAAATATGGCAATTGCCTCCGCCATCTTTCACTGGGGCTTGCACCCCTGGGCCATGTACGCGATCGTCGCACTCGCGCTCGCCTTCGCAGCCTACAATCTCGGCTTGCCGCTGACGCTGCGGTCGGCGTTCTACCCTGTTTTGGGCAAGGCGGTCTGGGGCCGGTTCGGCCACCTGATCGACGTCCTCACGGTGTTTGCCGCACTCTTCGGACTGGCCACCTCGCTCGGCCTGGGCGCCGAGCAGACAGCGGCCGGGCTTGCCCATGTATTCGGTGTGCCGAACACCGGCACGACCAAGGTGCTGATCATCGCGGCCATCACCTTCATCGCGATCGCATCGGTGGTCGCCGGGATGGACCGAGGAGTCAAGCGTCTGAGTCAGGCCAACCTGCTGCTGGCCCTGCTGCTGCTGGCGTTCGTGCTGGCGGTGGGGCCGACTTTCGACCTGTTGGCCGGGTTCGTCGCCGGCATCGGCCACTACCTGGCGGCGATCGGACCGCTCAGCAACTGGGTGGGTCGTAACGACCTGCATTTCATGCACGGATGGACCACCTTCTTCTGGGCCTGGTGGCTCTCCTGGGCTCCCTTCGTCGGCATGTTCATCGCCCGGGTCTCGCGCGGCCGCACGGTGCGCCAACTGGTCGGCTGCATGCTGGTCGTCCCGACGCTGGTCTCGGCGCTCTGGATGAACACCTTCGGAGCAACCGCCCTGTCGAACTATCTCGATGGCGGCCATACCGCGGTGGTCGAGGCGGTGCAGGCCCAGCAACCGGAACTGGCCCTGTTCAGGATGCTGGAGACGCTGCCGCTGGCCGGTGTCACCTCGGTTATCGCCATCGTCCTGGTCATCATCTTCTTCGTCACCTCGTCCGATTCCGGTTCGCTTGTTGTCGACACCATCACCGCCGGAGGCAAACTGGACGCACCGGTCGTACAGCGCGTCTTCTGGTGCGCATTCGAAGGACTCGTCGCCATCACCCTGCTGGTCAGCGGCGGACTGGTGGCGCTGCAGACGGCTTCGCTGGTGACCGGTTTCCCGTTCGCGCTGGTGCTGTTGGGGATGTGCTACAGCATCTGGAAGGGGCTGCGGGCCGCCCGGTGAGAAATGCGGATTACACGCAGCCGGGGTATTCCCTGCCCTGCAGGAGAACATAGCTTGGCTGGGGCCGGCTGTCGTCGGTCCAGCGGGAGCGGGCCGACATGTAGTGGACGGCCAGGCCGCGCCGCGAGGTGGTGGAACGGTTGGGCGTGGATCGATGCAGCAGCAGGCTGTGGTGAAAGGAGCAGCCGCCCGCCGGCATGAGCAGGGGCGTTTCCCGGCCACGGTCCAGGGCCTCGTCGGGCACCTGCTTGTCTCGCCGGTCGCGCACCACCCAGGCTTGGCTGTGGTCCAGAACGCCCTGCCGGTGGCTTCCGGGAATCACATGCATCGGTCCCTTCTCCAGGGTGACGTCGTCCAGCGCCGTCCAGCAGGTCACCAGGTCCATGGGCTCGATGGCGAAGTAGGCCGAGTCCTGGTGGTAGGGCTTCTCGACGCCCCCGGGCGGTTTCATGAAGCACTGGCTGTTGTAGAGCTTGATGTCGGGACCGATGATGGACTCCACGATGGCCAGAATCCGGGGGTTGCCGGCGTGAGCCAAAAACACCGGATCGTTGGCCGCGGGGCGGTTCAGCTTGCGCACCGTGGCCAGTTCCACCCTCTCGGCGCCCGGCTCCAGCTCGATGTCCTCCACCGGATATCCGGGAACGGCCCCGGAAATCAGGTCCTCGGTCCGTTGCCTCACCTGCTGCACTTCTTCGGCTGAAAGCAGATCCTCCACAACCAGGTAGCCCTGCTCCCGATACTGTTCGGCGTAGCTTCCGTTGTCCTTGACCATGTCCATTCCCTCGATTCCCAGTGACTTACCCCTTGCTGCCGTAGTCGATCTCCACGCTCATCTGCGCCAGGACCAGGGGTGCAGCCAGGCGAGGGTTGCGCTTTTTCAGAACCAGTTCCAACTGGTTGAAACCGGTCTTGAGGATGTCGGCCCGGAACGGAAGGTGGAGCCGATATCGACTACCGAAGAGCGTCGGCTCAAGCCGGACCTCTTCCTCTTCTCTGGAAAGGGGCGTACCATTCAACCGGAACTGAAGATCGTCGTCATCCATTTCCTGTTCCAGGCGCATGACGAACTTGGCCTTCACCGACTTGCCCTCGGCGACGGCCCCCGGCACGTCGTCTCCAACGAAGAATCTCACCCGGGCGGCTCCTCCCACGCTCTCCTGCTGGATTTTCATCGGAAGCTGGGCCCTGGGATGGGACCGCCGCCACAGGGAGGCGACCTGCTCATCGATGAGATAGCGCTTGTCCCGGTGCTTCAACAGACTCGGGTCTCCGATCTCCACCAGTGACTTGCGCCAGAGCTCCATGTCCCACAGGGGGGCGTACCAGTTGAAAAGATAGATCCCGTCCACGCCCTGTTTCCAGTAGTTCAAGGCCGTGGCCCGCGTCTGCTCCGCCGGGTGGTACAAGCCGATCTGTCCCAGCAGGGTGAGGTCGCGGCCGCCGACGAATTCCACCATTTCCTGCATGGACAGGTCGGATTCATGGCCCCGCGGGGTTCCCGCCGTCACCACGTCCAGCAGGTCCTCCTCGATCCAGGCGGGGAGGTCGAATCCCAGCTTGAAGGCAAGGTTGAAGGAAAACGGGACTCTGGCGGCCAGCCGGAAGGGTTTGCCGCGTTTCTCAGAGGCCCGGTCCACCAAGGCTCGCACCCGGCGAACCAGTTGGGTGATCAGGTGGCGGTTGCGATAGGCCTCCTCCGGCTTGAAAAAGGCCGGATGCCGCAGGAAATCCAGCTCGAGTCCATCCAGGTCGTAGTCCTGGACGATCTCTTCGATGACCTTGAACTTGTTCTGCCGTACCTTTTCGTAGGCGAAATCGAACCCAGTGGCGAAACTGGGATGGACGGCCTCTCCCAGCAGCAGTTCCGGGTGAGCCTTTTTGAATTGACTGTAGAGATCGACGGCGTTCCAGCCCTTGGGACTGTCGTGGGCGTCGTTCATCCGCACGGTCACGAAAAACTGGATGCCGATCTGGCGGCAACGATCGGCCATAGCCTGAAAGTAGTCCTCGCGTTCCTTGAGGACGCTCTCGAGTCCGCGAATGAACCGAAGGCTTCCGGCACTCCGGAACCGCTTCACATTCTCCCCGTACCTCTCGGCAGTCCTGGTACTGAAGTAGTAGACATCGGCTTCCCCAATACTCCAGAACAGGGCATCCACCTGGGTCCCTATAAAGCGGTCGACTCCTTTCACCAGCAGCTCCTGGATTCCCGACACGCGTTGCAGGGTGTGGCCGTCGTCGTTGTAGACGATGCGGTAGTTGCAGGCAGGGCGGTTTGCCGAGGAGCGGGCAGCGCCCAGGACCGCCGGTCCGGCGGAAAGAGCCACCGCCGAATGGGAAAGGAACTTCCTTCGATTCATGCTTCCCTCCAGGTCACTGAGTGGCCGCCGGGCGGGCGCCGGACTTTTACCGGACCCCAAATGCCGCCTCTTCCGGGCCCGGGTGATGAACGGCCTCAAACCGAGCCGGCGCGCAACCGGGCAAGCCGGTCAGCGCCCCAGCCTGAGGCTGTCATCCTCGATGGGCCGCAAGGGAGTGAAGTCCCGCTGGTTCTGGAACCAGGGCCGATCGGTGCCGGTGCAGGCGTTGCTGACGGCGTTGTAGATCAGGTACATGATGGC
>JAJECY010000308.1 GCA_022821775.1 Acidobacteriota bacterium | reverse complement strand
CAAGTCGGTTCGTCGGGGCTCGTTTGATTCGGTTGCTGCCCTGACCCGGCACATCCGCAACTACATCAATCACTGGAATCGCAACCCCACACCCTTCGTGTGGACTCAGCAACCGGCCGACATCGTTGCCAAGGCCGTGCGTCGGGAACGTTAACATGACTTCAGAGACGGAACACTAGGCACCCACGAAGGGCCACGAACAAAAAGAGTTATCCACGAAGGTACACGAAGGACGACGAAGGGCCACGAAGAAAGACCAATGGACTCCTCTCCTGAAAGCAGTCCGGGGTGGATAACGTCAACCCGTAACGTGCCAGGGAGGGCCCCCCTCCCCTTGACACCACCTATACGGGGGAGCATAATTCGCTGCCCAAACACCCCTCTGCGTGCGTAACACAATGTCCTCAGTCATGACCGTCCGGACTTTGCGATTCAGACGGGCGACACCGAAAAAGGAAGAAGGCAAACAGTAATGGAAGTGCCGGAACTGGGAAGAATCCAGGAATTGGGCATCCGAGAAATCTGGCCGGGTGAGGCGCGTGACTTCACGCCTTGGCTTGCACGCGAGCTGAGAGTGCTGGACAAGGTTCTAGGGATGGACCTGAAGCTAGTCGAGACCGAAGCGCCGGTTGGTGATCTTTTCCTTGACATTCTCGCAAGGGATGGAGCTGGCCAGACGGTCGCAATAGAAAATCAGTTAGAAGCGACGAATCATGATCATCTTGGGCGACTGCTGATCTACGCAACGGGATGTGACGCGCGCATCGTGATATGGATTGCGACTCAGTTCAAGGATGAACATCTCGCCGCCATAAATCGGCTCAATGCCTGGACATCTGAGGAGGTTGATTTCTACGGGGTTGAGGTTCGCGTCATCAAGATCGATGACTCGCGTGCAGCACCGGATTTCCGTCTCGTGGTCCGCCCCGACACTTGGTCAAGGCAGGCCAGGAGGACTGCATCTCCGGAAAACGAGAAACGGCGTCAGTTCAACCAGAGAATCGTTGATAAACTGCGAAAGCGAGGGTTCACCACCAATGCCATTCGGCCGGTCGATTGGAATTCAATTCCATCAACCGTCGCAGGCTTCCATTATTTCTGGGGGATGGTCAACAAGCGCGCTCGGCCTGTGGCAGTTTATCTGGAAATGAAGACTGGAAACCGAGAACACGAAAAGATAGTCTTCGATTCTCTCAAATCTGGAAGGAGTGACATTGAGGCGAGACTGGGGCAAGAACTTCTATGGAAGAAAACTGGAAAGATCCAAATAATGCTACAGGGTCCAGAGGCCTCGATAGACGATTCGTTCGATACGCTCGACGAGATAGGGAATTGGATAGTTGAACACCTGCTGAAACTCAAGCGGGTCTTCGATCCTCGCCTACAGGAGATACTGGACCAATCACCGCCCGAGAAGGGTTAGGGGTTAGGTCCACGCACCGGTTAACTGGTGTTGCGTTTGGAAACCCCGTTGACCTGCTCCAGTAGGCCAAAGGCAACGAATTCAAGAATATCCGAACCGTTGGCAGAAGAACTCGGTTTCCAAACGCAACACTAGGAGAATCCATGAAGAGCGGGCTCATCGATGCGGCTGAGAAAGGAACCCGGGAATGATCTACGAACTCAGAATCTACCGCTTTCACCCGGGGCGCATGCCCACCTTCTTGAGGTACTTCAAGGTGGCTCGCACCTTTATGGAGAAATACGGCGTCACTTTTGTCGCGGCCTGGGAGAACGTGGAACGCGAGGACGAGTTCGTCTGGATGCGTTCCTTCTCGTCCCTGAAACAGCGCCAGAAGGCCATCGACGCCTACTACGGCAGCCCGGAGTGGCTCGAGATCGTGGGCAAGATACGACCCACCATCAGGCGGCGGGAAGTACGTCTCATGAAGGCCCGCCCGGGGTCTCGGTTGCCAAGTGATACCTGAGACAGGACATTAGTTAACACCCGTCCGACACCGGACCCACAGGAGGTCTCGCTCAATGAAGCTGGGAACTTTCATGATGCCGCTGCATCCTCCGGAGAAATCCCGGACCGAGTGCTTCCAGGAGGACGTGAAGTACGTTCTTCTGGCCGAAGCCCTGGGTTTCACCGAGGCCTGGATCGGCCAGCACCACACGCTGGCCTGGGAGCCCATTCCCTCCAACGATCTGTTCATCGCCCATATTCTGCCCCTCACCAGCAAGATCCGGTTGGGGACCGGGGTTTCGATCATTCCCCAGCACCACCCCGCCAACATCGCCATCCGCCTTTCGATGCTGGACCATCTCTCGAAGGGACGGCTCAATTGCGGCTTCGGTCAGGGCGGGGTTCCCACCGACTGGGAGCTGTTCGACCTGCCGGACCCCCAGACCCAGGGCCTGATGACGCTCGAGGGCATCGAAATGATCCTGAAGCTGTGGCAAACGGAAGTCCCCTTCGATTTTCAGGGGAAGTTCTGGCGTATCAGGATTCAGAGCCCCAGGCAGGAGTTGGGGATCGGGACCATTCTGCAGCCCTACCAGAAGCCCCATCCTCCCATCGGCATGAGCATCGTGAGAGGAGACTCGCGGGCTGCCTTCATGGCCGGCCAGCGCGGCTATCTCCCGCTCAGCACCAACCTGATCCCGGATTCCACGGCGGCCCAGCACTGGCAACACTACTGCCGGGGCGCCGAAGACGCCGGTCAGCCGCCTCCCAGCCGCGCCCTCTGGAGAGTGTCCCGCAGTGTCTACGTGGGCGAGTCCAAGGACGAGGCTTGGGATCACCTCATGAACGGCAACGTGGCCCGCTCCTTCGAGTACCTTCTGGGGCTCTTGAAGTCGGCCAAGATGCTTCACCTGGCCAAGCACGACCCCGAGGTGCCCGACGAGGAGGTGACTCCGGAGTATGCCGTGAAGCACCTCTGCATCATGGGCAACGTCAAGGATTGCATCCGCCAGTTGGAGGAGGTCTGGGAAGTGACCGGTGGGTTCGGAACCTTGCTGATGACCTCCAAGGACTGGGACGACGAGGAGAAGTGGCGCCGTTCCATGAAGCTGCTGGCCGAGGAAGTGGTTCCGGCGATGCCCACTATCTGACAAGGCAAGCTAGACCAGGCGCCTAAAACCCGACTGCTTGACGGGGCACTCCAGGTGCTTGACCGGGTCGCCCTCGTCTACCGCCTTACCCACCACTTCCAGGGCTTCGCCAATCCGCTCCAGTGCCTGATCCAGATCTGCCTGGGAGTGCTGCATGCAGAACAGGAAGCCCGGCCCGCCAATCACACCTCTCTTGGCGGTTTCCTGCAGGTAGAGGGTGGCCGCGGCGGCATTCTGCTCGGCAGGAACCCCTTCGAAGACCATGGCGGGGAAGGAGGGCAGTCCAATCATCCTGAAGGACAGCCCCAGCTCCCCGAAAATCCGGCTCAGGCCCTTCATGAAGCCGCGGCCGATGTCCTGGATGATCGCGCTGACGTTGCGGGCGCGGTATTCCTGCAGGGTGGCCTTGCAGGCTGCCAGGCCGGTGGCTTCGGCCCAATAGACGCTGCTGATGAAGGAGTCCAGAGCCACCTGCATGATCTCCCTTTTGCCCACCACGGCCCCCAGGGCGAAGCCGTTGGAAATGCACTTGGCGAAGGTGGCCATGTCGGGGACGACCCCGTAATACTCCTGGGCGCCGCCCAGAGCGGTGCGGAACCCCGTGACCACCTCGTCGAAGATAAGAACCACTCCGTGGTCCTCAGTAAGCCGGCGCACTCCCTCCAGATAGCCGGGGTCGGGCGTGTAGGTGCGGGCCGCCTCCATGATCACGCAGGCGACCTCCCCCCGGTTCTCCTCCAGCAGATTACGGAGTGAGTCCAGATTGTTGTATTCGAAGGCCAGGGTGGTGTCCAGCAGGCCTTTGGGAACTCCCAGGGGTGTAATCCCGTGCATCAGGTGCTTTTCCAGGGCCGCACCGGGGGCCAGATTGGCCGACAGGTACCAGTCGTGCCAGCCGTGATAGCCGCAAAAGGCCACCTTGTCTCTGCCGGTGGCCGCCCGGGCGATGCGGACGGCGACCATGTCGGACTCGCCGCCGCCCTTGCAGAAGCGCACCATTTCGGCACAGGGAACGATCTCGGCCAACAGTTCGGCGGCCTCGATCTCCAGAGGGTGGTTGACGGTCAACCCGGTACCCCTGGCGGCCTGCTCCTGGACGGCCCGGACCACGCTGGGAAAGGCATGTCCCAGAAGGACCGAGCCGGCGCCGAGATTGAAGTCGAGATACTCGTTGCCGTCCACGTCCCATAGCCGGCAGCCTTGCTGGCGGTGGCTGTAGACGGGCGAGATCCCCTGCGCGTGAAGTTCGGCACGCCTTCCGAACAGGTGGGTGCGACCGGCGATCAAATTGTCGGCCCTCCGATAGAGCCGGGTGGATTCGGGGACTCGGTTCCCGTGGGTCCGGGCGTCTGAGTCCTGGGTTACCGGATTCATGGTTGTTCCTCCCGAGCGGGGCTGTCTGGATGCCCTGCTTCTCCTTTTTGAGCCATTTTAGGGAGAAAATCGGCGGACTGGGGTATTCTTTGCCGGATTGGATCTGGAAAAGCGATGCAATGTGGCGACTCCGACGGCATTTATTTGAAACAAACCGGTTTCGCGCTGCATGCGACGAGGTAAAAAGAGTGATCCACGAAGGGACAGGAAGGACCAGTAAGACACACGAAGCAGGACGGCGAGGGGAACCGGAACCCTTCCCTGCTCCCGAAACGCCATCCAGGTCCCGGGCTTCATCCTCGGATGATCCGCCCCGTCGTGGGGAGCGGGGCTGGGCTTGTTGAAAAACAAGAAGCCATTTTTCTGCTTGGGAGAAGTTCAAGCGACCGTATAGTCTCCCCCCAGGTAACTTTGGTGGAAAGGAATGTTGTGGTGAACCGCGACCGACGTGATTTCAGGGAAGCAATGAGCCAATCGAGCCTGTTGCCGTGGAGGCCGAATTCCAGGATGGCGGGCGCAACTTCGAGAATGTCGGATAGAGTTGCCGCCAACCCGTTCGGCCCATCCCGGCCAGGTCGGCCATTCTTCCGGCCGCACCTGCTGTGGTGTGCGCTGCTGGGCTTTGGTTGGCTTCTCTTTCCCCCGCCGACCTACGCCTACATCGACCCCGGGACCGGAAGCTATCTTGTCCAGGTAGTGATCGCGGGTCTGTTGGGGGTCCTGGTTTCCCTCAAGATCTATTGGGCGAGGATCAAGACGTTCCTCAGGGGACGCTCGCCGTTCGGCAGAAACGATCCGGCCGAACATGAATGATTCGATCGAAGCGCTGCCTTCCTCCTTCCGCGACCCCAGCGGATTTCTGTTTTTCGATGGGGGTGTGCTATACCGGCAGGTCAATCTCGGTTACCGCGAAGACTATGACCGCCTGCTGAGTTCCGGCCTTTACGGCAGCCTGGTCGATGCGGGACTCCTGGTTGCTCACCGGGAAGTCGGCCCGCGGCCGCCGGAGTCGCCGGAATGTTACAAGGTTCTCAGGCCGGAGCCGCTTCCGTTCATCTCCTATCCCTTCGAGTGGAGCTTCAGCCAGCTCCGGGACGCCGCCCTGACCACGCTGGCAATCCAGAGGAGATGCCTGGACCGTGGAATGTCCCTCAAGGACAGCAGCGCCTACAACATCCAGTTCCGGAAAGGCGAACCTCTGCTCATCGATACCCTGTCCTTCGAGAGGTATTCGGAAGGCAGCCCCTGGTCGGGCTATCGTCAATTCTGCCAGCACTTCCTGGCCCCGCTGGCGCTGGCCGGCTACTCCGATGTCCGGCTCAGCCAACTCCTGCGGGTCCACCTGGACGGGATTCCTCTGGACCTCGCCAGTCGCCTGCTCCCCTTTCGTACCCGATTCCGATTTTCCCTGCTGACGCACCTTCATCTTCATGCCAAGGCCCAGACGCACTACGCCGACAAGCCGGGTCGCCGGGTCCGCCGGGCCGTGAGCCGCAGGGCCCTCCTCGGCTTGATCGAGAACCTGGAATCCTGCGTGGGGGGGCTCAGATGGACCCCACCCCGAGACGACTGGGCCTCCTACTATGGAGACACCAACTACAGCGATGAAGGCTTCCGGCACAAACAGCAACTGGTGTCCGAGTTTCTGGATCTCATCCGCCCCAAACCCGACATGGTGTGGGACCTGGGCGCCAACACGGGGTTGTTCAGCCGCCTGGCCGCAAGCCGTGGCATGACCACGATTGCCTTCGATCAGGACCCCGCCTGCGTTGAGCGGAACTACCGGGTCTGCCGGCAAGAGGGCATCACCAACCTGCTGCCCCTTTGGGTCGATTTGACCAATCCCAGCCCCAACCTGGGCTGGCACGGCCGCGAACGCACGTCTCTGCTGGAGCGAGGCTCTCCCGACGCGGTCCTGGCCCTGGCGCTGATTCACCACCTGGCCATCGCCAACAATCTGCCGCTGTCCAGGCTCGCCGGCTTTTTCGGCGAACTGTGCCGCTCACTGATCATCGAGTTCGTCCCCAAGACCGACTCCCAGGTCCGGAGGCTGCTGGCCTCGAGGGAGGACATATTCCCCGACTACACCCAGCAGGCCTTCGAGCAGGCCTTCAGCCGGTACTTCGAAATCAGGACGGTCAGAAAGATCAGTCAATCGGAGAGAAGCCTGTACCAGATGGAGAGAAGGTCCCCGTAACAGGGAATGCTCATCCGCCAGGGGCAGTGACCGATGAGAGAAGCCAAATTGAGTGAAGCCCGCGACCGGTTGGAGGTCGACGTTCTCTTCGTGGGGGCTGGCCCCGCCTGTCTGAGTTCCGCCCTCCACCTTACCAATCTCATCCGGGCCCACAACCGGAAGTCCCCTCCCGGCGAACGGCTGGAGTCGGTCAGCATCGCTCTCATCGAGAAGGGCCGCGAAGTGGGGGCCCACACCCTGTCGGGGGCCATTCTGGACCCCATCGCGCTGGCTGAGCTGATCCCCGACTATCGGGAACGAAATGCGCCCCTGGGTCCGGCGGTCACCGGGGATTCCATCTACTACCTCACCGCGGGGAACCGGTTCAGGCTTCCCTGGGTGCCTCCTCCGCTCAACAACCACGGCAACAGCCTGATTTCGCTCAGTCGGTTCGTCAGGTGGCTGGGGGAGATGGTGGAAGGGCAGGGGGTGGATCTCTTCGCCGGATTCGCCGGGACGGAGCTGCTGTTCGAGGGAGATCGGTTGATCGGAGTGCGCACCGGAGAGAAGGGCACCGATCGGGAGAACCGACCCAAGTCCTCCTGGGAACCCGGGGTGGACGTCCTGGCCAAGGTGGTGGTCCTGGGGGAAGGGGTCCACGGTTCGCTGGCCGGGCAGGCGGTGAAGCGCCTCGGGCTGGACCGGGGCAGGGCCCCTCAGGTCTATGCCGTCGGCGTGAAGGAAGTCTGGGAGCTCCCCGAGGAATCCCCGGAAAAGGGGCAGGTGATCCACACCCTGGGCTACCCGCTCCGGCAGGAGGAATTCGGGGGAGGTTTCCTTTACCACATGGGTCGCACAGTCTCGCTGGGCCTGGTGGTGGGACTGGACTACAAGGACCCGTTCCTGGACCCGCATCGGCAGTTCCAGCGCTTAAAGACCCATCCTCTGATCGCCTCCCGGCTGGCGGGAGCCCGGCTGGCCGCCTACGGGGCCAAGGCCTTGCCGGAGGGCGGCCACTACGCCATGCCGCGGAGCCATTTCAACGGCGGGCTGCTCATCGGCGATTCGGCAGGCCTGGTGAATTCCATGCGGCTCAAGGGGATCCACCTGGCCATGAAGTCGGGCATGCTGGCTGCCGAGACCATTCTCACGGCCCTGCTCAGGGATGACTTTTCGGAACGGACACTGAGTCGCTATCCCCTGCTGTTGAGCAGGAGTTGGGCGGGGCGGGAGCTCTACCGGGTGCGCAATTTCCACCAGGGGTTCGAGCGCGGCCTGGTTTGGGGGCTGCTCCAGGCGGGGCTGCAGATGGCGACCGGAGGACGGGGCTGGAAAGATCCGCTCCCCAGTGGGCCCGGCCACCGGCGAATGCGGCCCGTCGCCGCCTACCACGGCGCCGGAGCGGTTCCTCCGAGCCCGCTGCAGGCCGACGGAAACACCACCTTCGACAAGCTCACCAACGTCTACTATTCCGGCACCAGGCACGAGGAAGACCAACCCTCCCACCTGCGAATCAGCGACCCCCGCATCTGCCAGGACCGGTGCCCGCAGGAGTTCGGAAGCCCCTGCCAGCGTTTCTGTCCGGCCAACGTGTACGAGGTCGTTCCCCGCGAGGACGGCAAGGGCGGCCGGCTCCAGATCAATCCCTCCAACTGCGTCCACTGCAAGACCTGCGACATCATGGATCCCTACCAGGTGATCACCTGGGTGCCTCCCGAGGGCGGCGGCGGTCCCAATTACGTGAACCTCTGAAGCGGGTCCGCCTGTACTCCACCCTTCACTCGATCAGCATGCAATCGCCGTAGCTGTAAAAGCGGTAGTCGGTCTTCAGGGCTTCCCGGTAGGCCTCGAAAACCAGGTCGCGTCCGGCGAAGGCGCACACAAGCATCAGCAAGGTGGAGCCAGGCAGGTGGAAGTTGGTCAGCAGGGCTCCCACCCTGCGAAAGCGGTAGCCGGGATAGATGAACAGGTCGGTTTCCCCGCGAAGCCGGGGTTCCGCTCCCCGGAAGGCCGATTCCAGCACACGAGTCACGGTGGTGCCTACGGCCACGACGCGCTGCCCGGCGGGACCGGCTGTCGAGATGGCCCGGGCGGCCTCGGGGGTCATTTCAAAGGGCTCGGTCTCCATGCGGTGATCCTCGATGCGATCGCCGGCCACCGGACGGAAGGTGCCCAGACCCACGTGCAGCGTCACCTCGCAGCGGGAAACTCCCTTGCGGCTCAAGTCGGCGAAGACCCGGGGGGTAAAGTGCAGCCCGGCCGTCGGAGCCGCCACGGCCCCTCGCTTGCGGGCGTACACCGTCTGGTAGCGGTCGCGGTCGTGGGACTCGTCGGGCCGGCGAATATAGGGGGGCAGAGGGACGTGGCCCAGCCGGTCCACCATGTCGTCGAAGTCGCCCTCGTATTCAAAGCGCAGCACCCGCAAGCCCCGTTCGCCCCGCCCCGCAACCACCGCCTTCAGTTGGCCGCCACCGAACAGCAGGCGCTCGCCAACCCGAATCCTGCGACCCGGTTTGACCAGCGCTTCCCAGGTATCCGTTCCCACGGGCCTGACCAGGAGCACTTCGATGGGGGCTTTGAGGACCCCTTCCGGGGGTGGCTTGTCGCTGGTCAGGCCGGCCCGGTTCCCGATCAGGCGGGCCGGGAAGACCTTGGTGTTGTTCAGAACCAGCAGGTCCCGGGAGGTCAGCAACTCGGGCAGCTCGGCGAATCGGTGGTGGGAGATCCGGCCGGTGGCTCGAACCAGCCGCAGCAGGCGAGACTGGTCACGCGTTTCGCAGGGGTAGAGAGCAATCCTGTCGCTGGGCAGCGGGTATTCGAAATCGGAGCGTTGCATCCTCGGCAGGCTGGTACTGGGGCGGCCTTGCTTCAGGCGGGCTAAAGCAGGTGCTCGTTCAATTGAGGCCCCGACTCGGCCTTGTCGTTCGGTCGGGAAGGGCCGGGCACGGCTTGCCTCGGCGGCCCACCGGTGAGAAAAGCCGCCAGTTGGTGTGCCGATCCGTCGAACCAGGTCCCGACCAATTCCGCAACCGCCCGGCTGCGCGACTCTTCGAAGGAGCATCGGGGGAGGTGGTAGTGGGCTTTGCCCCGCCGGGTTCGAGCCAGGAAGCCCTTCCGGGTCAATCGGTCCATGACCGTCAGGACGGTGGTGTAGGCCAGGTGATGGTCGGGCTGGAGGATCCGATGGACGTCGCGCACGGTTCTGGCTCCCTCGAACCAGAGAGCCTTCATGCATTTCAACTCGGCAGCGGTGAGCCTCCCCGATGCCGGTGAGCGGTCATCGGCCGACTGACGCCCGGCGCCGGCGGTGGCGTTAGTCGTCTTGTCTGGGCGGTTCATTTTATTTTCGAGCCTTTGAAGAGGGGGCGTTCGAACATTCGATTATAGGCGGTCCACTCCGAGTCGGTGCCGGTGTCGCCGGCAATCAGATCCAGCATGGAGGCCAGCTTGCTGTCCAGGTTGTCGAGGTAGTGGAGCACCAGCGACTCCGGGAACATGGGGAGCTTGGGGCTGCCGAACTCGTATTCGCCGTGGTGGGAGATGATCAGGTGTTGGACCAGGGTCTTCAGCCTGGGAGGAAAATCCTCGATCTCGGCAATCTTCCGATTGATGAGGTCCAGTTCCTGGATCATGTGGCCGAGCAGTTGGCCCTCGGTGGTGTAGGCGAAGCTGCGGCTGTAGCTCAGCTCTTCCGTCTTGCCGATGTCGTGAAGGACGGCTCCGGTCAATAGAAGGTCCGGGTCGAGTTCCGGATAGTGTTCGGCCATCCTTCGGCAGAGCCGGCTCAGGGACAAGGTGTGTTCGAGCAGACCGCCCAGCCAGGCGTGATGGAGGGTCTTGGCGGCGGGCGCCTGTTTGAACTTGGCGGCGAACTCCGAGTCGTTCAAGAGGTTTTCGAGAAGCCTCTTGAGGTGGGGATTCCCGATCCGGCTCACCAGGGCCTGCAGATCCCCGAACATCTGCTCTACGTCCCTGGTGGTCTTGGGGAGATAGTCCCCCAGGTCGACTTCCGATTCCCGGCAGCGCCGGATCCTGTGAATGGTGAGCTGCTGCCTGTTGTTGAAGAGCCGGACCTGGCCTCTCACCTTGACGAAGTCGTCCCTGCCGAAAGTGGGCTCCACCTCAGCCACGTTGTCCCACATCTTGGCGTCCAGGCTTCCGCTCTTGTCCCCCAGGGTCAGGGAGAGGTAGGAGTTGCCGTTCTTTGCGGTGCGGACCTCCTTGTCCTTCACCAGAAAGGTGGCGGTGATGTTCTGGTTGGGTTCGAGGTCGCTGATGAAATGGTCTTTCATGCGGCTGCATCCGTTTGGCAGGCGCCGGCCGTCCGGTCCCCGAGTTCCGGCCTCGCAGAACTCCCGGCTCCTTTCGGTCCGGTCGCTCCCGGCCGATAGAGGACGCCGACTGTCCCTATGGTATACTGAGCGACACTTTCGACCGACCCAACAGGGTGCCCGCCCCGGCTTGAGAGTACTATAGCCAACCCGGCGCATGAAGACAGAAAAAATCTCCGAATTCACCATCAACCGCCTCTCCATCTATCTCAGATGCCTGAATCTGCTGGCCGCATCCGGGGTGACCACCACTTCTTCCCAGGCCCTGGCCGAACAGTTCCAACTGAACTCGGCCCAGATCCGCAAGGATTTGACCTATTTCGGCGAGTTTGGAGTGCGGGGCGTCGGCTACAACGTGGGCGAGCTGCGGGCTCATCTCAACGAGATCCTTGGGCTGGACCGGCAGCACCGGATCGGCATTGTGGGCGCCGGCAATCTGGGGATGGCCCTGGCCAACTACCGGGGGTTCGAGCACGAGTGTTTTCAGGTCGCGGCCCTGTTCGACAAGGAGGCGTCCCGCCTGGGGGTCACCTCCCGCAGCGGTGTTGTCGTCCACCACATCGACAAGCTCGATGAAGTGGTGGCCCGCGAGCGGATCGTCATCGGGGTGGTGGCCGTGCCGGCAGAAAACGCCCAGGAGGTGGTCGACCGGTTGACCGAGGCCGGAATCAGCGCCATTCTCAACTTTGCGCCGCTGCGTCCGAGCACCCGACCCGGGGTTCAGTTGAAGACCATGGATCTGGCCATCTCCTTCGAGAGCCTGTCCTACTTCCTTTCCGACTCGGGCCTCGACGGTCCTTCCCCCTGATGACAAAGACTCTGGAGCAACACCGCAAGGATATTGTCGAGATCGGCAGGCGCATCTACCAACTCGGCTACGTGGCGGCCTTTGACGGCAACATCAGCCTGCGGCTGGAAAACGGCAACGTGCTGGCCACCCCCACCGCCATGAGCAAGGGCTTCATGGCCGAGGAGGACCTGGTCATCGTCGATCCCGAAGGGCGGGCCGTGGAGGGCAAGCGCAAGGTCTCCTCGGAAATCGCCATGCACCTGCTCATCTATCAGCTCCGTTCCGACGTTCAGGCGGTGGTGCACGCCCATCCCCCCTGCGCCACCGGTTACGCCGCCGCCGGCGTCCCCCTGACCAAGGCCATCCTGGCCGAGGTGGTTCTGGTCCTGGGCTGCATCCCGCTCACCCGTTACGGAACTACCGGGACGTCCGAGCTGACGGATGCCATTCGGGACTACGTCCCCCGCCACGATGCCTTGCTGCTGGCCAACCACGGCGTGGTCACCTACGGCAGCGATCTGTTCCTGGCTCACGCCAAGATGGAGACGGTGGAGCATTTCGCCCGCATCAGCCTCGCCACCAAGGTTCTGGGTCGGGAAACGCTTCTCAGCGGAGAAGATGTGGACAAGCTCCTGGTAGCCCGGGAAAAGTACGGGATCAAGGGTCCCTCGCCGGTGGGGGAGGGGTGCCCCACCCTGGGCGAGGAAGAGTCCGAGCCAAGGATAACGTTGACCCGAAGTCAACTGGTCGATATCATCCAATCGGCATTGATGTCTCTGCAAAAAGGGAGGTAACCCCCATTCGCCGGGCTGCGCACTGATGGTGCCTGCAGCCGCCGGGGAGAAAGGCGGGTTTGGGTTTGTTTCCGTGGAGCGGCCGGGGGACGGTTCCCGGTGAGCGTGGCGGACTCGGACCGGGTCGTTCGCAGCAAGTGGCTTGTCGACAGATCACCATGGAAAGGACGGGAAGATGGGTGAAGCTCTAGGAATGATCGAGACGCGCGGGCTGGTGGCCATGATCGAGGCGTCGGACGCCATGGTCAAGGCAGCCAAGGTGACCCTGGTGGGATGGGAGAAGATCGGGTCCGGGTACGTGACTTCCATCGTGCGCGGGGACGTGGCCGCGGTAAAGGCGGCCACCGACGCCGGGGCCGCTGCTGCTCGCCGGGTCGGAGAACTGGTCAGCGTTCACGTGATCCCCAGGCCCCATGCCAACCTGGAGGAAGTCCTCCCCATCGGCAAAGCGGGGGAGTAGCCCGATCTGGTTGAGGAGGGCTGGACCGGGATCGGCGGTCCAGTCCCTGAGGGTGCCCCATGCTTTTAGGTCGGGTTGTCGGAACGGTTGTCGCCACTCGCAAGGACCCGCGTCTGGAGGGCAAGAAGCTGCTCGTCGTCCGGACCGTCGATCCCGTCGGCAAGGATCAGGCCGGTTACGTGGTGGCCGTGGATACCGTGAGCGCCGGCTTCAAGGAAAAAGTACTGTTGGTTTCCGGGAGTTCGGCCCGGATGGCCGGGGGCTGCAGGGATTGTCCGGTGGACACGGCCATCGTCGGCATTGTCGACTCGGTGGAGGTGAGCCCCTGAGGGAGGCGCCGAAATGCGACTGGGTCGGGTGGTCGGACAAGTGGTGGCCACCCGCAAGGACGACGCGCTCGAGGGCAGGACGTTGCTCCTGATTCAGCCCCTGGACAAGCAGGGACGAGACCGGGGCAGAACCCTGGTGGGAGTGGACGCGGTCGGCGCGGGCGCAGGGGAGACCATCTACTGGTGCCGCGGCCGTGAAGCCTCCCTGGCCTGGCATCCCCATCATGCCGTGCCGACCGAATGCGCCATCGTCGGCATCGTCGACTCGGTAACCATCGATTGATTCCTGAAGCGGCGGTCCGGCCACCATGCTGATCGGCAAAGTCATCGGCGAAGTCGTCGCCACCCGCAAGCACGCCTCCCATGAGGGACAGAAGATTCTGTACGTGCAGGTGCTCAACCTGGACGGCAGCGAGAAGGGTTCGCCCTGCCTGGCGGTGGATGCGGTGGATGCCGGGGTGGGAGACGACGTGCTGGTCGCCCAGGAGGGCTGGTCGGCCATGACCTCGGTCGGGAAGCCCTTCTCTCCGATCGACATGGCCGTGGTCGGTGTCATCGATCAGGTGCATCTGTCGGAATAGCCTCAGGGCCGCCGGATCCCCGCCCATGATTGCTCACCTCTCGGGCACGCTCCATTCCAAGGAACCCCAACAGCTTGTTATCGATGTCAACGGCGTAGGCTACGAGGTCCACGTCCCTCTCTCCACCTTTTACGAGATAGGCGAGCTCGGCTCCTCGGTTCAGCTTCGCATCCACACCCACGTTCGCGAGGACACCCTCCAGCTTTTCGGTTTCAAGAGCCTGCAGGAGAAGTCGGCCTTTGAGCACCTGACCTCCGTGTCGGGTGTCGGTCCCCGGCTGGCCCTGACCATTCTTTCGGGGATGAGCGTAGAGGAGCTGATCCCGGCCATCCGCCAGAGCAATTCGACCCGGCTGTGCCTGATCCCGGGAGTGGGCAAGAAGACAGCCGAGCGGCTGGTGGTGGAACTCAGGGACAAGCTGGCCCGGACCGTTGCGGATCAACCCCGCCCTCAGGTCACCGGGCACGCCTCGCTTCAGGAGGACGTGATCTCGGCCCTGGTGAACCTGGGGTACCCCAAAGCCATGGCGGTGAGGGCTTTTCAGGAAGCCGCCCGGGAGGCTCCGGCAGAGGGGGGCGTGGAGGTGCTGATCAAGGCAGCCTTGAAGGTGCTCTCCCGGCCGAAGCGAGGTTAGGCCGGCCCACCCCCCAATAGTTGTCCACAAAGGAAAACGACGAACCACGAATGGACACGAATGAACACCAATAAAGTTATCGATGATTTGTTGATTAGGGGGTGTGACAACCGAAATCGAGAGGTTATCTGTATCCACTTACGCGGCCACCCCGCCGGTTGAATGCCTTTCGATCTTTGTGTTACCGTTGTGGCCAGTAATCCAGTCTCCCTTTCCCGTCCTCCCCAATCTCTCTATGGACCAGGATCGAATCATTTCGGGAGCTCCCTTCGAGGAGGAGCAGAGCTTCGAGCTCAGCCTGCGCCCCAAGGTTCTGCAGGAGTATATCGGCCAGGCCCAGGTCAAGCAGAACCTGGAGATTTCGGTGGCGGCCGCCCGCTCCCGGGGCGAGGCACTGGACCACGTGCTGCTCTATGGCCCGCCCGGCCTGGGTAAGACCACACTGGCCGGCGTCATCGCCAACGAGCTGGGAGTGGGGCTGAAGACCACCACCGGTCCCATCATTCAGATCAAGGGAGATCTGACCGCCATTCTCACCAACCTGCAGGCCAACGATGTGCTGTTCATCGATGAGATTCACCGCCTCTTGCCGCATATCGAAGAGATCCTCTATCCGGCCCTGGAGGACTTCAAGCTGGATCTGATCATCGGCCAGGGACCCAGCGCCAGAAGCGTGGCGCTCAATCTCCCCCCCTTCACCCTGGTGGGCGCCACCACCCGGGCGGGGTTGATCTCCTCACCTCTGAGATCCCGCTTCGGCATCGTCCACCGGCTCGACTACTACACCGAGGAGGAGCTGGGGGTGATCGTGAGACGCTCGGCCGAGATCCTGGGCATCCGGATCGACGCGGCGGGAACCAGGGAGATCGCCGCCCGCTCGCGCGGCACGCCCCGGGTGGCCAACCGCCTGCTCCGCAGGGTCCGCGACTACGCCCAGGTGAAGGCCGACGGGGCCATCGACCGGGAGGTGGCCCGCCGGAGCCTGGCCCTGCTGGCCATCGACGACAGCGGCTTCGACGAGAACGACAAGAAGCTGATCAAGACCATCATCGAGAAATTCTCCGGCGGACCGGTGGGGGTGGCCACCCTGGCGGCTGCCATCAGCGAGGAAGTGGACGCCATCGAGGATATCTACGAGCCCTATCTGATTCAGCGAGGCCTGCTGCAACGCACTCCGCGAGGGCGGATGGCCACCAAGCTGGCCTACGAACACTTCGGTCTCACCCCCACCCCCGGCCAACTCAGCCTGCTGTGATACGATGAATACATATATTCAGAGGACAATGGAGGACCAGTGCCATGGCGACTTCGGTTCGACTTGCTCCTGAAACCGAGCAACGGCTCGATTTTCTGGCCTCGCAGACCGGGCGCACCAAGGCCTTCTACCTGCGTGAAATGATTGAGCGTGGCCTTGAGGATATGGAGGATTACTACCTTGCCGCGGACGTACTGGAGCGCCTTCGTCGAGGCACAGAGAAGACATACTCCTCCGCCGAGGTGAGGAATGCCCTCAACCTGGACGATCGAGTACACTGCAACCGCCCGAAGCCAACTGCGCAAGCTTGACAAGCAGATGGCGCGACGCATTGTCGATTACATGGACGAGCGGGTTGCGCAACTGGAGAACCCTCGTAACCTGGGCAAGGCTCTTACCGGCCCAATGGGCGATTTGTGGCGTTATCGGGTAGGAGATTGCCGCGTGATCTGCGAGATTCAAGACGATGCATTGCGTGTCCTGGTGGTGAGGGTCGGTAGTCGCGACAAGGTGTACCGGTAAAAGGGTCACGCGGCCGAGAGTGGTAGTCTGCAAATTGAATCCTACAATGCGGCATCGCAGCACTGGGACCCGGGAAGCGGCCTCGCAGGCTGTTGTGGGTCTTGGCTCCAATGTCGGCAACCGCCGCTCCCAGCTGCAGCGCGCGGTTGAGGGCCTGGCTGGCGGCGGGCTTGAGATCCTGCAGGCCTCTTCCCTCTATCTCACCGAGCCGGTGGACTATCCCGGCCAGCCCTGGTTTCTCAACCAGGCCCTACTGGTCCGCACCCGGCTTTCTCCCTATCCGCTGCTGGCCTGCTGCCTGGAGGTGGAGGAAGCGCTGGGGCGGCAGCGCCGGCTGCCCAAGGGCCCCCGCACCCTTGACGTCGACATCCTGCTCTACGACGAGCGCATCGTCAGCGACCCGAAGCTGACCATTCCCCACCCCCGGTTCCACCTCAGAAGGTTCGCCCTGACGCCGGCGGCCGAAGTCGCTGCCGGGTGGAAACATCCGCGCCTCGGCCTGTCGGTGGCCGGTTTGCTGGAGCGCTGCCGGGATCCGGCCCAAGTTGTCCGATTGACGTGAATTTGTTAGGCTATCGCCGGCGCCTGGATCAGTGACCTGACCGGGACGCCGACCGGGCCCTCGGGCCCAAACCAAGCAGTCAATTCCGATGACAAGGAGCGTATCGAATGAGCGCTACCCCTCCCCTTCAGACCGACAAGGTCACCGTTCCCAACATCCTTAACCGCAAGCACAAGGGCGGCAAGATCGTCTGCCTGACCGCTTATGACTACCCCTTTGCCCGTATCCTGGACCAGGCGGGCATCGATCTGGTGCTGGTGGGAGATTCTCTGGCCACCACCCGCCTGGGTCACGATTCGACCCTGCCCCTGACGGTCAAGGATGTCATGGGTCACCTCAAAGCCGTTCGCCGGGGGCTGCAGCGAGCCCTGCTGGTAGCCGATCTGCCCTACGGTTCCTATCACCTGAGCAGCAAGGAAGCTCTCAAAGCCGCCTTGAAGTTCGTCAAGGCGGGCGCCGAGGCCGTAAAGATCGAAGGCGGCGCCAGGCGAAGCCGCCTGGTCAGGAGACTGGTGCGGGCTGAAATTCCGGTCATGGGGCACGTGGGGCTGACCCCCCAGTCACTTCATGTGATGGGAGGATACCGGGTGCAGGGCAAGAGCCCCGAGTCGGCGGAGGCGGTGATGGCGGATGCCCTGGCCTTGCAGGACGCCGGCGCCTTCGCCGTGGTCCTGGAGGGCGTGCCCGAAGCTCTGGCCTTTCAGGTCACCCAGGAACTGAGAATTCCGACCATCGGCATCGGGGCCGGGCCCCACTGCGACGGGCAGATCCTGGTCTGCGACGACCTCTTTGGCCTGTCGTTCTCTCGCAAGCCCAAATTCGTCAGGCAGTACGTCGATCTCAGGGAGATCCTCTCCCAAGCCACCCGCCGATACATCACCGACTGCCTCTCGGGAGACTTCCCCTCCCGCAAGGAGACCTACTACCCGGCCGAATTCCCCCGGCTGGAAGAGGCGCTGAAGCGTTAGCATGAACGTGGTTCGATCGCTGGAGGCCTTCAGGCGCCTCCGCCGGAGTTGGCCGAATGGCGGACCGGAGGTCTGCCTGGTGCCCACCATGGGGGCCCTTCACGCCGGCCACCTCAGCCTGGTCGAAGCGGCCCGCAAGCGGTCCGACCGGGTGGTGGTCTCCATCTTCGTCAATCCCACCCAGTTTGCTCCCGGAGAAGACTTCGAGCGCTACCCTCGGCCCCTCGACCGTGACTTGAAGGAGTTGGAGCGCCTGGGGGTGGGGACTGTCCTGGTACCGGAGGCCGGCGAGATGTACCCGGAGGGCCACCGCACCGAGGTGCTGGTGCAAGGTCTGGGCCGGAAGCTGTGCGGCCTCAGCCGCCCCACCCACTTCCAGGGGGTGGCCACGGTCGTGCTAAAGCTCTTCCACCTGGTGCGCCCAGAGGCCGCCTTCTTCGGACAGAAGGATGCCCAGCAATCCATCCTGATTCGACGCATGGTCCGGGACCTGGACCTGGACATCGAGGTGGTGGTCTGTCCGACGGTCCGGGAGGAAAACGGCCTGGCGGTCAGTTCCCGAAACCGGTACCTGAGCCGTGAAGAGAGGAAGGCTGCTCCGATCCTGTTCCGGTCCCTGGAATGGGCCAGTCAGGAGGTGGCCCGGGGAGAGCGCAGATCGCCGGTCCTGCTGGAAGGCGTTCAGCATTGCCTGGCCGCCGAGGCTCGGGTCCGGGTCGACTATGTCGCCATCGTGGACCCGGTCGACCTGGAGCCGGTAGATCGGCTCGAAGGAAGATCGTTGCTGGCCCTGGCCGCCTTTATCGGGACCACCCGCCTGATCGACAACACCTGGCTCACCCCCTGACCTGCAGGCGTTGACTGCGTCCGCGCCGCTTCAGGAGATCCCTCTCAGCCGACCGTAGTTCCGGCCGTAAGTCACCTTCCCCAGTATTGCCGGATGTCGGGCGCCGGTAGCCGAGGGTACGTTTCCGGTGGACAGCTCGATGGTTTCATTGGCCAGGACCGCGAATCCGATGGCCTCCTTGGCGTCGGCGGGAATCCCCAGGGAGTCGGTTGGAGCTACCTTCAACCGGGGCAGGAGCTCTTGCAGGCGCCGCATCAGGTAGGCGTTGTGGACGCCCCCGCCTGAAACCAGCACCCGGTCCCATTTGTGGGAGGTCTCGGTGAAGCGCAGCACGGCGTCGCCGACGGTGCGGGCCGTCAGCTCGGCTGCCGTGCAGACCAGGTCCGCGGTGCCGCAGGACGGCCTCGCCGCCAGCATCCGTTCCACAAAGGCCCCGCCGAACTGCTCCCGTCCGGCCGACTTGGGAGGCTCGCGGCGAAAGTAGGGATCGGCCAGCAGAGATTCCAGCAGGGCCGGGATGGGCTTTCCCGAAAGGGCCAAGCGCCCCCCGGCGTCGAACCCTCTCGAATCCGACTCCAGCCGCCGGACCAGAGCGTCCATCACCATGTTGCCGGGTCCGCTGTCGAAGGCCCGGATCTGATTGATTCCGCAGGCCGGCGGCAGCAGGGTCAGGTTGGCGATGCCCCCCAGGTTCAGCAGCACCCGTCCCTTTTGTGGATCCCGGAACAGCAGAAAATCCACCAGCGGTATGAGCGGAGCTCCGGTCCCCCCCGCCGCCATGTCCGCGGGGCGAAAGTCGGAAACTGTGGTCACTCCCGTCTCCTCCGCCAGCACGGCGGCCTCTCCGATCTGCAGGGTGGAGGCGACCGGCCGGCCGCAGAAGTCGCCGGGATCGGACTGGTGAAATATGGTCTGGCCGTGGGACCCGATCAGATCCAGCCGGTCGAGGGGGACCCCGCCGGTCCGGCACACGTCCTTGACCGATTCGGCGTAGAGGCGGCCCAGCAGGACCCCCAGGTGGCTGATAAAGGCGGCCGGCCCCGGCTGGCCGGAAGCGACCTTCAAGAGCGCCCGGCGGACCTCTTCCGGATAGGGAGTGGAAATGAAATGCTTCAGTTGAACCGAGCAGTCCTGCTCGGACCGAACAATCCGCACCAGGGCGGCATCCACGCCGTCCAGCGAGGTCCCAGACATGAGGCCGACCGCCAGCTTGGGGGGTTTCATGCTCTCGCTTGATTGAAGCTCATGGAGGAGTGATCCACCCAGGCAAAAAAAGATATCCACGAAGGGGCACGAAGGACCACGAAGACACACGAAGCAAGACGTCGAGGGGAACCGAAACCTTTCCGTGCTCCCGACACGCCGTCCGGGTCCCCTGTTTCAACCTGTGTGATCCGCCCCGTTGTCCTGGACGGAAGCGTCGCTGACCACTAACCACTAACCACTGACCACTGATCACTGATCACTGATCACTAGAAAGGCTTTCCTTGAGTCGGTGGATGGCTTGCAGCGCCTGCAAGGGAGTCATCCGGTCGGGTTCCATCCGGCGCAACTGTTCCAGGGCCTCGTGTTCGGTGACCACGAACAGGTTGAGCTGCTTGCCGGAGTTGTTCTTTCTGCGCTGGTAGTTCCGGGTCAGGTGGTTGCTGATTTCGTGCTCCCCCTGTTCATGCCCCCGCAGGATCTCCCGGGCCCGCTGGATCACGGGCCGCGGCAGGCCGGCCAGCCGGGCCACCTCGATGCCGTAGCTCTTGTCGGCGCTTCCCGGCTCGACCCGCCTGAGGAAAACGATTTCGTTGCCCGACTCCTTGACCGTCACCTGGTAATTCTTCACTCCGGGCAGCAACTGGGCCAGCTCGGTCAGCTCGTGGTAGTGGGTGGCGAAGAGGGTCTTGGACTGGTTGCGGGAGTGGAGGTGCTCGACCACCGACCAGGCGATGGAGAGTCCGTCGAAGGTGGCGGTGCCGCGGCCGACCTCATCCAGAATGACCAGGCTCCTGGAGGTGGCCGAGTTCAGGATGACGGCCGTCTCGGTCATCTCCACCATGAAGGTCGACCTGCCCCGGGCCAGGTTGTCCGAGGCTCCGATCCGGGTGAAGATCCGGTCCACCACGGGCAGCTTGGCCTCCTGAGCCGGAACGAAAGAGCCCATCTGAGCCATGACCGAAAAGAGCGCCGCCTGGCGGAGATAGGTGGATTTCCCCCCCATGTTGGGCCCGGTGATGAGGAGGACCTGATCGGCGCCCTGATTCAGATAGAGGTCGTTGGGAATGAACCGGCCGGTGGGCAGTTGTTCGCCCAGGCGTTCGATGACCGGGTGCCGTCCCCCCTTGACCGCCAGCTCTTCGCCGGAATGGAGCCTGGGTCTCACGTAACCGAACTGATGGGCGGCGCCGGCCAGGGTCACCAGGCAATCCAGTTGGGCCAGTGCGCGGGCCGTGTTTCGGATGCGCCGGCACTGCCGGCCCACGGCGGCCCGGAGTTGGCAGAAGAGTTCATACTCCAGCTCCACCAGGCGCTCCTCCGCACCCAGCACCCGGCGTTCGTACTCCTTCAACCGTGGGGTGGTGAAGCGCTCGGCTCCCACCAGGGTCTGTTTGCGTTCATAGTCGGGGGGCACCAGTCCGAGGTTGGACTTGGAGACCTCCAGGTAATAGCCGAAGACCCGGTTGAACTTGACCTTCAGATTGGGAATGCCGGTGCGGGCGCGTTCGCCGGCTTCCAGCTCGGCAATGGTTTGCTTCCCCGAGGAGCTGTCCTTGCGCAGGCCGTCCAGCTCGGCGTTGAACCCGGTGCGAATCAGCCGGCCCTCCGTCAGCACCACGGGCGGATCGTCGTTGAGGGCCTCTCCGATCTGTGCAGCCACGTCGGCCAGGGGATCGCTGTCCTGCTCCAGGCTCCGGAGCCGGGCAGGGGCAAGCGGCTTCAGCCGCTGCTTGAGTCCGGGGACCTGCTCCAGCGACTGCCTGAGCGCGATCAGGTCCCTGGCGTTGGCGCTGGCCAGGGCCACCTTGGAGGCCAGCCGTTCCAGGTCATAGACCTGCTTGAGCTGCTCCCTGAGCTCCTCCCTCAAAACCAGGTTTTCGGTAAGCTCGGCCACCGCCTCCTGGCGGCTCTCGATCTCTTTCAGGTCGATTTCCGGCCGCAGCATCCAGCTCTTGAGGAGACGCCCCCCCATTCCGGTGGCGGTCTCGTCCAGGCACTGGAGCAGGGTGCCGTTGCGGGACCCGTCGTGGAGAGACTCCAGCAGTTCCAGGTTCTTCACCGTGGACTGGTCCAGCAGCATCGACTGGTCCAGCTCGTAGTAATGCAGACTGTCCAGGTGCAGCAACTCGCCCCGCTGGGTCTCCTGCAGGTAGTGCAGGGCGCCGCCGGCTGCGGCCACCGCCAGGTCCCGGCCCTGACAGCCGAATCCATCCAGGCTGGCGACCTTGAAGTGATCCACCAGCAGGCGCTGAGCAAAGTCGGAGGCAAAGATCCACTCCTCCACCACAGTCTTGAGAGCCGACAGGCCTCGGGACCACGCGGGATTCCGGTCGCTGAGCCGGGAGCACCAGATCAGCTCCTTGGGCGCCAGCCGTTCCAGTTCCGTCTGCAGAAGGGATTCCCGGTCGCCATCCCGAAACTCGGTGATTCGAAAATCGCCGGTGGAAACGTCCACCGAAGCCAGGCCCAGTCCGGAGTTGTCGGAGAAAACGGCGCTCAGGAAGTTGTTCTCCCGAGGCTCCAGCAGATTGCCGTCGCTCAGCGTGCCGGGGGTGACCACCCGGGTTACTTCCCGCTTCACCAGCTTCCGGGCGGTCTTGGGGTTTTCGACCTGGTCGCAGACGGCCACGCGGTAGCCCTTGCGGATCAGCTTGGAGACGTAGGCGTCGGCACTGTGGTAGGGAACCCCGCACATGGGGACCGGGGTCCCTTTTTCCTTGTTGCGCGAGGTCAGGGTGATCTCCAGCTCGCGGGCGGCCACCACGGCGTCGTCGAAGAACATCTCGTAGAAGTCGCCCAGCCGGAAGAACAGAATGGCGCCGGGAACCGACTTCTTGATCTGATGGTACTGGGCCATCATGGGGGTGGAGGGTTGCATGCCGAAGTCCGCTGAAACGGGTCGGGAAGAGCGCCCCCGAGAGGCGCTGAAGGCGTGCCGGTAGTGGACCTCCCGGGCAGGAGCGGCACGCGCTGGGCTCGATGCGATTGTTCCGTCAAAATCCGGGAGTATATAATCTGCCCCGGGGGGTGTCAACGCACCCCGCCAGCCATGGAAGTCGGGCCAGCGGCGCGCGGGTCCGCTGGGAGATCCCCGTTATGAAACTCCTCTGCCTGGACACCTCCGGCAGCGCCGGAAGCATCGTGTTGTCGGACGATGACACCATCCTGGGCGAGATCAACCTGGATTCCACCTGCACCCATACCGCCCGACTGCTGTCTGGAATCCGCTACCTTCTCAGCTACTCGGAATTGACTCTTGATGACATTCAGGCCTTCGGGGTCATCTGCGGTCCCGGTTCCTTCACCGGCGTCCGGATCGGATTGACCACCGTCAAGGGCCTGGCGGAAACGCGGGAGAGACCCACCGTTGCCGTGACCGCCTTCGAGGCCTGGGTGGAGAGGTTCCCGGAGTGGCGGGGGGTGATGGTCCCCATGATCGACGCCCGCCGGGGAGAAGTGTACGCGGCCGTCTTCGAGCGCGGCGGGTCCGGCCTGGTTCAACGGGACTCCGGGTTCGTAGGCGCCCCGGGAGACCTGTTGGATGCCCTGGACGAGGAGACCGTGCTCTTCCTGGGCGGCGGGGCCCGGAAATATCGGGATCTCATCCGGTCGAAGGACCGCCCCCGGTGGCGGGTGGCCCAGACCGACCCTTTTCTGGGGCGGGCCCTGGCCGCACTGGCGTTATCCAAGGCGGACCGCGGGGAATGGACCGCCCCGCAGGACCTGCGCGCCTTCTACCTGCGCCGGCCCGACGCCGAAGTCAATTGGAAAGGGCCCTGAGGAAACGGTCTACGGTTCGAGGAGCCGGGTCTGGAAAAGCGATTCAAAGACAGCTACCGGAGCTACAAGGCCAACGTGCCGCGCTGGATCCCCAGGCTGAGGCCATGGGACCCCGGCGGGTGACAGGTTGAAGGCTGGCCGCTACCTGGGTTCTTCCGTCTGTGTGGACGCCAACTCCTCACCGGCGGTAGCTGTTACGGTCACAATCATTCCCGCAGGCCCACATCGTACAAGATTGGACAGACACGTATACTATGTTATAGAATACGTATACTCTAAAAAGGGGGTTTCTTCAGCATGAAGCAAAAGCTGACCATCACCGTGGATGCCGAGCTTCTCCCGAAGGCCAAGCGGCACGCGCGCTCCAGGGGAGTCTCGCTGTCCTCGCTTGTCGAACAGGCTCTCAGACGGGTCGCTGGGGAGCAGGCTCCGTCCTTTGCGACTAGGTGGAGGGGCCGGTTTCGGGCCGCTGGCCGTGACGATCCACGCTATGACGCGCTGGCCAGGAAGTACCTTCAATGATCCTTCTGGATACTGATGTCCTCATCGATACCGCCCTCGACCGGAGTCCTCACTCTCAACCTGCTTCCGACCTTCTGGACAAGATCGAGTATGGCGCGGAGAGCGCATTCATCGCGTGGCACTCCGTCTCCAACTTCTTCTACATCGTAGCTCCAGTAAGCGGCGGAGCGAGTGCTCGGGACTTCATCGTTGAGTTGACCGGCTTCGTTTCGGTGGCAACCACCGATACGGAAGCTGTTCGTTACGCCGCGGGACTTCCGATGTCGGACTTCGAGGACGCCATGCAGGTGGCTGCCGCCCGTGCCTGCGGCGCCCGGCACATCGTAACCAGAAATGTCAGAGACTACCAACGCTCTCCAATTCCCGCGGTCGATCCACGGGAAGCGATCCGCTTGCTATTCTGACGGCTTGAGGATTCGGCCCGGGGGATTGACCCCTGCTTGTAAATCTTTTGACGCTGTTATTGGGCAAGGCCCTTGATCGTTGAAATTCGCCGGATGGTCGAGGCGGACGTCACTCAGGTAGTGGCCATTGAGAACAGCTGGGACTACTTGAGCAAGTGGGGGGAGGAGGGCTATCTGCAGGTGCTCGGGAAGCCTTTTCTCTTCTGCCCCCTGGTGGCGGAGGTGGAATCTGCCGGAAGGACGTCACCAGGGGAAGCGGGGACCCTGGCCGGGGCAGCCGTGTTGGCCCTGATGGTCGACAGTGGCGAGCTCTGCAACCTGATGGTTCCGCCCCGATACCAGGGGAAGCGGGTGGGCCGGCTGCTCCTGGCACGGTGCCTGGAAGTGGCCCGGCAGCAGCATTTGAGCCGCATCTTTCTGGAGGTGCGCCATTCCAACCACCGTGCCATCCGCTTCTACCGGCGCAACGGATTCCGGATCGTCTCCCGGCGCAAAAACTACTATCGGGATCCTCCGGAAGATGCCTGGGTGATGCAGAGGGAAGCCCCCAAGGATCCCTTGCCAAACGGCCGTTCCGGCGTCCTGAAAGGAACGGATGCCCTGCCGCGGTAGTCCTGCCATGCGCCACGCACCATCCCGCCTGCGCCCTGAACAGACCTGCCTTTTCATCATGCTGCGGCGTTGAGGTGCAGCCGTCTCCGACCCGCGGCCGACTCGGGGGTGCCCGCCTGTCAGGCGGATTCCGGTGTTCTGTTCCGGGGCCGAAGAGCCAGGTGCGCTCCCAGTATCACGAAGACCAGAAGGGCCGAGATCAGGCAGTAATCGCAGAACGCTTGCAGGACAAACGCCTGCAGGTACAGCAGGTAGAGGGTCACCAGGAAGGCTGCCAGGCTTGCGATCAGGCTGAAACGCAACACCTGCCGGAACCCCGACAGGCCGAAGATGCCGGCGGCGGTCACCGCCAGATAAAAAATGAAGCCGAACCAGGCGATGGAGACACCGCCCCAGTGGGAATAGGCGCTGTTGAGGACCTGGTCGCAGCCGCCGGCAGGACCGCAGGGGATCAGCAAGCCGGTAAGGCTGTGGAAGCCGACATAGCCGGAATCGACCATTCCGGCAAAGCCGGCCAGCACCATCACACGAATCGGCCAGGGATTGCGGCTCACTGGAGAGACCGGATGCCGTCGACGATTCTCTGTTCGAACTCGAATTCGTCCCTGCTGTTGGGGATGGGCTTTCCGTTCAGAAAGAAGGCGGGAACCGAGCGAACCTGGGCCATCTGCCCTTCCATGATGTCACGGTTGATCCGGTTCCTCACCTCCGCACTCCAGAGATCTCGCCGGAAGCGCGCCAGGTTGAGCCGTAGTTCGGCGGCGTAGCGGAGAAAGAGGGACTGGGCATCCGGCACCTTGGCCCATTCGTGCTGGCGCTGGAGAAGCAGGTCGTGCATTTCCCAGAATTTGAACTGGAGGCCGGCTGCCTCGGCCGCCTGGGCGGCAATCATGGCGTTGCCGTGAGCCCTCTGCATGGGCTGGTGCTTGAAGACGACTTTTAGCTCGGCGCCGTGCTTCCTGGCGATATTGGCCACGCGGCTGCTGGCGGCGGCGCAGGCCCCGCACTGAAAGTCGACGAATTCGACCAGGACCGCCTTGGCCAGGCTGTTCCCCTTGCTCCAGCCCTCCGGACTGATCGGGGAATGGGTATTGTGGGAGCTTGCGGCTGGTGTGGAGGGCGCCTGATCGTTGGCGCTCCGCTGCAAATAGAAAGCGGCTCCCAGGGCCACCACCACCACCGCTGCCAGGACGGCCAGGGGCTTGGCGATTGAAGGTTTCTTTCGCCCTCTGGTCTTGTCGCGGGACCCCGAACGCTGTTTCTGAGAGGAGGACGCCTTGGGCATCAGTGGATTCTCCGAATTCGAGCCATGATTCCGGTTGCCAAATCCCTAGGGGGACAGGGAGATGTCATCTTCGTTTCCCCGGATGCCGTCGGCGCCCGAGGACAGGATCTGCAGTCCTTCCGGACCGGTGCGCAGGAGAATGAGCGGACGACCCCAAGCGTCAAAGCGAATCGAAGTGGCCATGTGCCGGGGGAATAGCAGATCGTTCAGCCCGGACAGGCTGTCAGCCCGGGGGTAATCCCCACGGACTTCCTTGTAATCCTTGATGGCTTGGACCAGCTTGCTCAAGTCCTGGCGGGTCTGCCGGTCTCTGGTCAGGTCCAGGGCCTGCCGCAAGGTCTCGACCTGAACCCAGTTCCCGTCCGAAAACCGGACCGCTTCCACGTCCCACTTCCCCCGGGAATTTCTCGCAAGCTGAAAAACCATGTTCAAGCTGGCTTCGGCGACCGCGTGTTTGCCTCCGATCTGCCTGACTTTTCGGACTTCCAGCGTTTTGTCCTCGATCTCCATCAAGCCCAACTTCAGAATTCTCGTTCGGGCGGTGTCGAGGCTGAGCTTGCGGGAGGAGGCACAAGCGGCAAGGCAGCAAACGAGCGCCAGCAGCGCAATAATCCGAAACCCGTTCATGGAAAAATCATCCTAAGCTCTGCTCGGGCGAAGTGTCAAGGCGGCCGCGGTCAGGCGGCCGC
Organism: Acidobacteriota bacterium; assembly: GCA_022821775.1. Taxonomy (GTDB): domain Bacteria; phylum Acidobacteriota; class Terriglobia; order Versatilivoradales; family Versatilivoraceae; genus Versatilivorator. Next base: position 30,127 of record JAJECY010000308.1, on the reverse strand, counting down.
GGTCAGCCCGCATGCCCCCAGGTGAGACATGCGGGCTGGAGCCCGGACCGGCTCCCGGGAAAACCGATTGGGATTCTCAGGGTGTGCCCGCTCTGAGGAGCTGGACGTGGACGGCGCCATTGACCTGCTGAGAGGCCTGCAGGGCCTCCTGGACCACGGGGCGGCAATCCTGGGGCACTTTTTCGATGGTCTGGATCAGGGAGGCGTTGATCTTCTGGGTGGCCTTCAACAGTGCCTTCAGGAGTTTCTGACCCTTTTTATTATCGGGATCTTCGCTTGCAGCCAGGTTGTCGGCTCGGTTCAGGGCCAGGGCGTACCCGGTCAGGTACCTGCGGGCCTGTTCCTGATCGCACTTTCGAACCAGGATTCGGAACTGCTTGAGCCGGTCGAATGCGATGTCAAGGTATACGCCCACTTGCTTTCGGGGGGACTTGGCCCTCCGCAGGGCCTTTTCTTCGGTTGGGGAGAACTCTTCGGGGGAGAGAGACTCCTCGGAGGCCGAGGAGTGGTGAGCCAGGCCGAAAGTTACCGCCAGTATGCCGAGGGCAACCAGCCCGCGGAGCAAAGGGGGGCGGAATGAATCGGACGGCCGCAACAGGCAATTACCTCTCGTTCATGGGAATGTAGGGCGCCGGATGAGCGGGGCCGGTGTAATCCGCCCTGGGCCGAATCAAGCGGTTGTTGTCCAGTTGCTCGAGAACGTGCGCGGTCCAGCCGGAGATACGGCTGACGGCAAAGAGCGGGGTGAACAGGTCCACCGGGATTCCGAGGTTGTAGTAGACCGTGGCGGAGTAGAAATCGACGTTGGCATTGATGTTCTTTTCCCGCTTCACCACCTCTTCGATCACCCTGGAGGCTTCGAACCACTTGCGAGTGCCGGAACTCTCGGACAGGTCGCGGGACATGCGGCGCAGATGGGTGGCTCGCGGGTCCTCGGTCCGATAGACCCGGTGCCCGAAGCCGCTGATCTTCTGCTTTCTGGCCAGGGCTTCCTTGATATAGGTTTCGGCCCGCTCGGTCTCCCCGATGTCGATCAGCATGCGCATGACATCCTGGTTGGCTCCGCCGTGCAGGGGGCCTTTCAGGGTACCGATGGCCGCGGTAATGGCGGAATGGATATCCGTCAAGGTGGCCACGGTCACCCGGGCCGCAAAGGTCGAGGCGTTGAACTCATGGTCGGCATGCAGGATGAGAGCCACGTCCAGGGCCCGCTCGGCGGTTGCGTCGGGCTTTTTGCCGGTCAACATATAGACGAAGTTGGCCGCGTGGGAGAGTCCGGAATCGGGGCAGACCGGTTCCTGGCCGTTGCGGATTCGGTCGGCGGCGGCCACGATGGACGCGATCTGTCCGGTCAGGCGATAGGTCTTTCGCAGGTTGGCCGCATTGTCGTTGGCTCCTGCGTCGGGATCGTAATGGGAAAGCATCGAGACAGCCGTGCGCAGGACATCCATGGGGGCGGCGTCCGGGGGCAATCTCTTCAGCAACTGAAGCACCGGCTCCGGCAAGGCCCGGCTGCGACCCATGACCGTTGTCATTTCGTCCAGGTCCGTCTGCTTGGGGAGGCGGCCGAACCACAGCAGGTAGCAGACTTCCTCGAATGTCGAATGCTCCGCCAGGTCGTGGATGTCGATGCCCCGATAGGACAGGACCCCCTTTTGTCCGTCGATCCAGCAGATGGATGAGGTTGCTGCCACTACGTCCTGCAAGCCTTCCTTAAACCTGGACATTCACCACTCCTTCTCCGTCCTGTCAATTAACCGTGCGATGTGTTTCCTGCGGGAAAACCGGCGGGGCCAGCTCGACAGCAGACACGCGGCTTGAAAGCGAGGCCGGAATTCTAAACCAAAGCCCGTGGTTGTGGGAAGGAAATTCGTGTGCAGACAGGCCGCCTCGCCTTTCAAAACCACCAGGCTTTCAAGAGGAGCAAGCCCCAGGCGCCGCCGAATCCCAGCACCGCCCGGTACTCGCGGTTCCGGCGGTAGTGTTGCAGGCTGAACGGGGCCGGGTCGCGGCCGGCCGGCCAGCGGGTGGGCAGAAAGAAGGGGACGGTCTTCTGGTAATCCGGATAGTGGAGGGGGAACAATTGTCTCAGGCGCTCTTCCTCGGCCCGCATGGCCGGTCCGTACAAGAGGAAGAAGCAGGCCAGAAACAGGGCCAGGACAGGCAGGCTCTGGCCGGCCAGGCTGAATCCCAGGCCGATCACGAAGCTGCCCAGGTAGAGAGGATGACGGGTGAAGGCGTAGGGTCCGGAGACGGCCAGTTGGTCGTTTTTGCGGACGTGGCCGGCGGCCCAGCCCCGAAAGAGCATCCCCAGGAAGGCCAAGCCGATTCCCACCGGCCAAACAGGCCAGGTGGGGCTCGCCAGCCAGAAATAGAGGCCGGCCAGGAGAAAGCCGGCGGGAACGCGGATGCGGGTGAGGACAGGCAGCATGAGGGGTTCGGGCTCAGTCGGCCCGGAGTCGAAGCGAAGCCTGGGAACGAGGTCGTTCCAGCCGCCTCACCACCGCGTCGAACACTTGATCCACCGTGACCAGAGTCATGCACTGGCGCCGGTACTTGCGACAGGTCCTCTTGTAGCAGGGCCCGCAGGGAACCGGCTGGAACACCGCCAGGTCGTCCGGGTGCGGCGACCCGTTCCTTCGGGGATCGGTCGGGCCGAAGATCGCCACCACCGGTGTCCGGCAGGCCGCGGCCAGGTGCAGCGGTCCGGTGTCGCCCCCCACGAACAGGCGGGCTCGACGAGCCAGGGCGATGAACTGGGGCAGGGTGGTGGAAAAGGTCGGGGGCGTCTCGTCCGGACAGGCCGCCATCACCTCCCGAACCAGGTCCTCTTCTCCCGGACCCCAGGTCAGCACCGTCTTCAGGCCCAGCTCCCGCCTGATTCGATGGTGGAGAAGGCCATAGTTGGAGGGGGACCAGTTCTTGGTCACCCAGCCGCCGCCGGGATTGAGGATGATGAACTCTCCCAGGCCGCGTTGGGACAACTGTGCCTCGATATAGGCCCGGTCGGACTCTTCCACTCCCAGCTCGAACTCCCCTTGGCCCCGGGTGGCTCCCTGGCTGGCCACCAGCGCTCGGTGCAGGTCGCTGACGTGGGGGGGCGCCGGGTCCGGTGACACCGGCCTGTCGTAGAGGATTCGGCAGCCGGGTTCTTTCAGTTGGTCCTTGTCGTACCCCACCAGCGACCGGGCGCCGGCAAAGAGGCCGAAGGCAGCCGACTTCCACAGTCCCTGGAAGTCAAAGGCCACCTCGTAGCGCTGCTGCCGCAGTTGGTTCAGACAACGCAAGATCTCGCGCCAGATCCGGGGTTGCCACAGCGCCCGCCTCCACCCGCGGGTATCGACTTCGATCACCCGGTCGAGCCGGGGATGGTTCCTCAGCAGGACGGCTGCCGGCTTCTCGACCAGCCAGTCGATCCGGGCCCGGGGGAAAGAGGCCCTCAAGTCCGACAGGGCGGGAAGGGTGTGGACCACGTCCCCGATCGAACCCAGCTTGATGATCAGGATCCGATTCATCGATTCTCTTTCCCCGTGGAGGGAGGAGCCTCCCGGGTCCGCATCAGTCCCTTCAGCAGGCTCCGGGTGGAGTGGTCCTTGGGGTCTCCGGCAATGGCGATCCGACCCCCGTAGGAGAGAACCACCTCTCTCTCGGGAACTGTCTGCTCGCTGTAATCGGTCCCCTTGCAGTGGATGTGGGGCTGCAATGTGCGAAGCACCCGTTCCACGTTCAATTCCTCAAAGACCAGTACGTAATCCACGCAGGACAGGGCGGCCAGGATTTCAGCCCGTTCCTGCTGGGGCATCAGGGGACGCGGAGGCCCCTTGAGCGCGCGCACCGAGGCGTCTCCATTGACGGCCACCAGCAGGCAGTCCCCGAGCTGCCGCGCTTCCCGCAGGTAGCGGACATGGCCCACGTGGAGCCAGTCGAAGCATCCGTTGGCCAGCACCACCCGGCGGCCGCGCTTCTTCAGGTCTGTCACCAGAGGCTGCAAGGCCTTTAGTGAGAGGATCTTGTTGCTTGCCTGGAACACTTCCGTTTCATCCTGTATCGGCGGGTCCGTCGTATGGAACGGCGGCGCGGCCAGGTGAAAAGTGAATAGTGGCTAGTGAATAGTGGATAGTTACCAGACCCAAACGCCAAGCATCTTGTCGGTCTCGGCGCGTTCTCAAAGAACGCAACCACGTCGACAGGCACGTACCGGTTCCCGAAATCCTCCACTCTTCACTCTCCACTCTCCACTCTCCACTCTCCACGAGAACTGCGGGCTCTATCCCGGGCAACCGCCTCCTTGAGTTCCCGGCGGCTCACGGTGGCGGTTCCGTGCTTCATGACCACCAGTCCGCCGGCGTAGTTGGAGAGCCGGGCCGCCTCCTCGAAGCCGGCTCCCACGGCCAGGGCCAGGGTAAAGACGGCAATGACCGTATCGCCGGCGCCGGTGACGTCTGCAACCTGGTCGCTGCCGAAAATGGGAATGGAAAGGGCGGGTTTGCGGGGAGTGAAGAGCACCATGCCGTCCCGGCCGCGAGTGATGAGGACCGCCTCCGACTTCAACCTCCTCAACAGGTGCTTGCCCGCCTTGTCGAGCCTGGCCTTGTCGTTTCCGATCTCGTACCCCAGCAGGGCCTCTACCTCTGGCTCATTGGGGGTAGATGCCGTCAGCCCGGGAAACTGCAGCAGTTGGTGCCGGGAATCCACCGTGATGGGGAACTCCTCTCGCATCCCGGCCAGGCGGGCTACCAGCGCCGGGCTCACGTAGCCCAGCCCGTAGTCGGAGACGATGAGGCCTTGGCAGAGACCGGTCAGAGACGCCAGGCGGGCCCAGACCGCCTGCTCGGTCTTGCGGGTGTGTCGAAAGCGGGCCTCGCGGTCCAGCCGCAGGACCTGGTGCCGGGTGGAGTGGGCCGAGCCGGCCACGAAACGGGTCTTGACGGGAGTCGGGTAGTCCTTGTCCCTTTCTATCGTGGGTATGGAGAGCTCCAGGTCTCGGAGTTGCCGGTGGAGCTCCTCTCCGGCGGCATCCCGTCCCAGGATTCCGACCGGGATGGGGAGGGCCTCCAGCGCCATCAGATTGTTGATGGCGTTGGCCGCGCCCCCCGGAAGAATGCGGGATTCCTTGTGCTTGAGAATGAGTACCGGAGCCTCCCGCGAAATCCGGGAGAACTCTCCGAACACGAACTCGTCCGCCACCAGGTCGCCGTAAACGACGATGCGACAGCCGGGGAAGGCGTCGATAATCTCCGCGTAGCGGCGTGCGTCGGGGGCAGTCATACCGTCTCCAGCACGACCCGGCTGGCCTCCAGCAGATTCTCCACCACCCACTCGGGCTGGACTTTCCACTGGCTTCTCTGGTGTTCGTAGGCCCCCCGGCCGTATCCCGACAAGACAAAAACAGAATGGGCGCCGGCGTTATGGGCCAGCTCGATGTCGCTGTAGCGATCTCCGATCACGAAGGATCTGCCGATGTCGACGCCGAATTCCTCGGCCGCGCGCCACAACATGCCCGGCTTGGGTTTGCGGCAATCGCACACCCGGCGATAGGGGGGCTCGCCGGCCGTGGGATGGTGGGGACAGTAGTAGACGGCGTCGAACCAGGCTCCGGCGCGCTCCATTTCCCGGCCAAGCTTGGAGTGGACCCGAACGACCAGTTCCTCGCTGAAGTAGCCGCGCGCCACCCCGGCCTGGTTGGTCACCACGATGGCTTTCACTCCCCCCCGGTTGAACCCGCGAATGGCCTCGGCGGTCCAGGAGTAGACCTGAAAGCGGGAGAGATGGTTCACGTACCCGACCTCTTCGCTGATGGTGCCGTCTCGATCGATGAAGGCCGCGATTTCAGCCATGGGTGAAAGGGGGGCAAGCGAAGTGAAGAGCGGCCTCGGCTCGCGGGGAGATGGTTGGCGGGGTGGCCGCTTCCGCGAGCCCGCGGGATAGCATGTCCCAGGTTGACGGAAACCGCCGTTCCTCCAAGCAACGGCGTCCCTCAGCCACCTGCCCGGAGCATCCGCACTGCCTCCTGGAAGACTTCCTCAACCGTGATCCGGGTCATGCAGCGGTGATCGATAGGACATTCTCGCAGAAGGCACGGACTGCATTCAACGTTTTTGTTCAGGACCGCGGCGGCGGGGCCGAGGGGCCCGGTGGCGACCTGGTCGGTGGAGCCGAACAGCGCCAGGGTGGGGGTTCCCAGGGCGGCAGCCAGGTGCATGGGTCCGGAATCGTTGGTGATGAAGAGGTCGCAGCAGGCGATCATGGCGATCAGCTCCGAGAGGCGTGTTCTGCCCGACAGAACCAGCGGGCGGGTTGCCATGTGCCCGCAAATGGATTCTGCGATGGGCCGCTCCTGCCGGGACCCGAACAGGACGACTTCCACGCCCTGGGACTGGGTCAGCCGGTCCAGGACCTGGGCGTAACGGTCGCCCATCCAGCGCTTGGCCGAACCGAAGGCCGCTCCAGGGTGGACGCCGACCAGCTTGCTTTGAAATCGAATGCCCTCTTCTTTCAGTTGCTGCCGGGCTTGGGCGCGGGCCTCCGGCGGCAGCGGCAGTTCCGGCGTGGTCCTGTCTTGGGTCGGTGAGGGGGTGTCCAGGGATCTCGCTCGGCCCGCCAGCCGTTCCACCAGGTCGAGGTAGTAGTAGGTCTGGTGTCGCGCCTTCAGTCTTGGGTCGATCGAGACGGCATGGGTCAGAAGCCAGCCCCTTCCATCCCTGCGATAGCCCGCTCTCAGGGGAATGTGGGCCAGCCGGGTCAACAGGGCGGCCTCGAAGGCGTTCTGCAGGAGCAGGGCGGCATCGAAGCCGCCTCGGGCGAGCTTCCGAACCAGCCGGAGCCGCCCCGCCGCCCCCGCATGCCGGCCCTCGCGATCGTAGAGCCAGACAGCGTCCACCCAGGGACTGCCCTGGTAGATATCGCTGACCCAGGGCAGTGCCAACAGCGTGATGTGAGCCCGGGGAAGGAGCCGCCGGACCTCTCGCAGCGCAGGGATGGCCATCACCGAGTCTCCCACCCAGTTGGTTCCCCGAATCAGCAGCCGTCGGATCCGGCCGTCTTCCAGAAGCGTTTTCACCCGGACTCCCCGTCTAACGTCTTCAGCAACATTTCCCGCAGGCCCTCTCCCACGAACTCGAACGAGACCCGGGCGATCAGCACCCGAAGGGCCGCTGGATGCAGGGAAGCGTGCGGCAGGTTCTCGGCGTCCTTTTCGGTGGTGATGGCCGTGTCCACCTGCAGCTCCCGGCAGCGCTCGCCAATGGCGTGCAACTCCCGAATGGAGTAGCGATGGTGATCGGCAAAGGGCAGGGCTTGGACCAGTTCCGTCCCCTGCTGTTTCAAGGAGTCGAAAAACTGCTGTGGGTTGGCAAGCCCGGCGAAGGCCAGGGCGCGGCATCCGGACAGCGGGGCCGCCACTCCTTCTTCCCGGGCCGTCCTGCAGGCAACCGGGTCGACGGTCTGGGTCGAGAGGAAGCAGGGCATTTTCGGATTGTGGCGCCGGAGCTCGCGGGTCAGCGGGTCATAGTCCTGTCCGGGTCGGGTGCGGGTCAGGATGACGGCGTCGGCTCTGCGGAGAGCTTGCGGGGGTTCCCGAAGTTGACCAGAGGGGACCATGCGCCCACCTCCGAAGGGGTTGGTCACGTCCACCAGGACGAGGTCCAGGCAGCGGTGGAGCCGCCGGTGCTGGAAGCCGTCGTCAAGCAGATGCAGGTCGGCCGCTTCCCGACTCTCTATCCAGCGGCCGGCCCCAGCCCGGTGCTTGCCTACAGTGACCAGGGCTCCGGGCAGGTTTCTGGCGATGACCAGGGCTTCGTCACCGGCCAGGCCGGAGTCGCTCCGGATGCGGCGGCCGTCGGAAACCGGCAGCGGTCCTCCCCGGTGGCGTCCCTTGTAACCCCGCAACAACACCGAGACGGAGTAGCCGGCACCCTGAAGCATCTTGCCCAGGGCGATGACGGCGGGGGTCTTGCCGGTGCCTCCCAGGGTCAGGTTGCCGATGCTGATCACCGGCCGTTCGAGGCGTTGGACCTTGAGCCAGCCGGCGTCGTAGCCTCGGTTGCGGAGGCGGACAACCTGCTCGTAGGCGGCGGAGACAAGCCGCAAAGGCATCATCATTTCTGAGACAGAACACCGGCGATCCGATCCAGGATTCTGGCTCCGGCCCCTTGATTGGCCCGAATAATTCGGAAGCCGTTGACGCCCAGCCGCCGGCGCGAGGCGCCGTCCCGAAAGAGCTGGATGAAGCGTTCACCCAGCTCGACTTCATTCTGAACCATTATGCCGGCCTCGGCTTGTATAAAGTGCCGGGCCATCTCACGAAAATTGTTCATGTGGGGGCCGAACAGCACCGGCTTCCTGAACAGGGCGGGCTCCAACAGGTTGTGTCCGCCCCAGGGGACCAGGCTCCCTCCCACGAAGACCAGGTCGGCCAGGGCGTAAAGCACCGGCAGTTCTCCCAGCGTATCCAGCAGGATGACTTCCGCGGGCGGGTTCCCGTCCGCGGGTATTACCATGTCGGACAGTTTGGATCGCTTGACAAAGCGGAAAGATTGGGAGGCCAACAACTGCTCCACTTCGGCACAGCGGTCCGGGTGCCGGGGAGCCAGCAGCAGTCGGGCCTGGGGGCACTCCCGCTGCAGTGACCGGAAGGCGTGCAGAACGGGAGTCTCCTCGTTGCTCCTGGTGCTGCCGGCCACCACCAGGAAGGGTGTGGAGGAGAGCTGCATCAGAGCGCGAAACCGGGTCAGTTTTGCTTCGAGCTGCCCGGGCGGCTCGATTTCGTATTTCAGGTTGCCGCACACCTCTACCTTGTCAGGGGGTGCTCCCAGGAAGACAATGCGTTCCCGGTCCACCGTGTCCTGCATGCAGCAGCAGTCGAACAGGCTCACAGCCCGGGACAACCAGCGGCGGAAGCGGCGATATTTTCTGAAGGACCGGTCGGAGATGCGTCCGTTGGCCAGACAGACCGGGATTCCCCGCTGCCGGCACTCATGCAGGAAATTCGGCCAGATCTCGGTTTCCAGAATCAGCACCAGGCCGGGCCGCACCTGGTCGAGACTTCGCCGCACGGCGAACTTCCAGTCCAGGGGGAAGTAGAAGACCCCCGCCAGTCCCTGCCGGTTCCTGCGGGCCAGTTCCTGACCGGTCCGTGAGGTGGTCGAAAGAAAAAGAGGCCGCCCGGGCCATCGGCGGCCAATCTGCTTGATCAGCGGCTGCACCGACAGCACCTCGCCAACCGACACCGCGTGGACCCAGATGCCGTCCGCCGGCCCCCCGCCGATTTCCTTGGGGAGGAATCCCAAGCGCTCGGTCAAGCTGGAGAGGTACTTGCGATGGCGGAGGGCTTGAAACAAAAAATAGGGAAGCGCCAGAAGGAACGCCAGCGTGAAGCCCAGGCTGTAGAGTCGCCGAATCAAAGCCTGCCCATTCTTCCGTGTTCCATGGGCTTACGCCCACGGCTAAGTGCTGCCGCCGCTTCGCGGCTCCACTCGAACTCCCGGGCTGGCGCCCGGAGGGTCATCATTCCGGAACCCTGTCCCCCGGCACTGTCGTGTTTTGGGGAAGAGCCGTCGACCGGACACCCTCGTTTCTCACCGGGTCGCCGGCGACATAATGAAAGAGGGTTCATTGTTGGCAGCCTGTCGGTCCGATTGTGATGTCTCGCGGTCGCCAAGGTCAAGAACGACCGGCTGCAGCCCCTGGCGGAAGCCCGGGGTCATGTGAGTTCTGCGCGAACCTGTCCGCGTAGGCGGCGGATTAAGAGCTGCGTCCGCTGTTCACGGCGCTGCCGTTCGGAGGCGCCGCGTCGGCCCCCCACCGCATCAGCCTTCGCCATTCGGCTCGACTTCTGCGACTCCCCCTCAAGGGGGGAGTAATTCTTGAGGCCTGCATAAGAAGCACTCCCCCCTTGAGGGGGAGTCGGCGAGACAAGGGCGCATGCCCGCCGTCGAGCCGGTGGGGGGCCAACGTGGCGTCCCGTCAGTGACTACCGGTAGCACGGGCACCTGCACCGCAGGATCGCGCCGGATCTCACAATTTCTTCGCGTCTCTTGGAGGGTACCTCTGTTGTCGCGCTGGTGTTCTTCCGGTCTCTTCGTGGATAATCCCTCACCATGGACAAGCTCTCCATTCGAGATCTGGACCTCGGTGGCCGGCGGCTCTTCATTCGGGCCGACTTCAACGTCCCCCTGGATGATGCGGGACGGGTGGCCGACGCCGCCCGGATTCAGGCCAGCCTGCCCACCATTCGATACGCGCTGTCCCGCGGAGCCGGCGTGGTGCTGGCCTCTCATCTGGGACGGCCTCGGGGGCGGTTCAATGCGGGCCTGAGCCTGAAGCCCGTGGCGGCCGCGCTGGAAGCGGCCATTGGGAGGCCGGTGAATATGGCCGGGGATTGCGTGGGGGAAGCAGTGGAGAAGCAAAGCGCGGGACTGTGCCCGGGCCAGGTTCTGCTGTTGGAGAACCTGCGCTTCCACCCGGAGGAGGAGGCCAACCGCGAATCCTTCTGCCGGCAGTTGGCGCGCCTTTGCGACTGCTATGTCAACGACGCCTTCGGGTCGGCCCATCGAGCGCATGCCTCCACGGCCGGCATGGTGCGGTTTGTCGGCCGGGGAGCGGCCGGACTTCTGATGGAACGGGAACTGTCCTATCTCGGCAAGGCGCTGGAACGACCCGACCGGCCCTTTGTGGCCGTTCTGGGCGGAGCCAAGGTGTCCGACAAGATCGAGGTCATCGAGAACCTGATGCAGCGGGTCGACGGGATGTTGGTGGGTGGGGGCATGGCCTACACGTTCCTGCGGGCCCGCGGGGCGGAGGTGGGGAGGTCCCTGGTGGAAGAGGACAAGATCCCGCTGGCAAGGGGTCTGCTGCGGAAAGCGGAGCAGGCCGGGATTCCCCTGATCCTGCCCGTCGATCACGTCGTGACCACCGAGCTGGGGCCCGACTCCCCCAGCCGGGTGGTTTCCGTTGGCGAGACCGGGCCGGAGTGGATGGGGGTCGATATCGGTCCTGAAACCCGCTCGCGTTTTTGGAAGACACTCTCCACGGCCGGCACCATTCTCTGGAACGGGCCGGTGGGCGTATTCGAGATCGACCGATTCGCCGGGGGCACCTTGTCCCTGGCCCAGGCGGCGGCGGCCAGCCCGGCGACCACTATCGTGGGCGGGGGCGATTCGATTGCCGCCGTCCGCCGGGCGGGTGTGGCCGACCGCATCACGCACGTCTCGACAGGTGGCGGGGCGTCGCTGGAATTTCTGAGTGGCCGGAAACTGCCGGGTGTGGCGTCGTTGAGCGACAGACCTTGAGCCGCCGCCGGCTTCGGAGGAGCAGCCCCATGGAATCCCCAACCCATCCCAGACGCCCGGTCATCGCCGGGAATTGGAAGATGCACCGGACCGTCCGGGAAAGCGTGGAGCTGATCCGGCAACTGAAGCCTCTGGTGGAAGCCTCGAGCCATTGCGACATCGTGGTGGCGCCTCCCTTCACCGCCCTTTGGGCCGCGGCCCGGGCGGCTCAGGGCAGCCCCATCGCGGTGGCGGCTCAGGATCTCCACTGGGAGAGCCAGGGCCCCTTTACCGGAGAAGTTTCCCCGGGCATGGTGGCCGAGGCCGGCTGCCGCTACGCCATCCTGGGACACTCCGAGCGCCGGAGCCTGTTCGGCGAGACCAGCCGGGCCGTCAGCCGCAAGGCCGCGGCGGCTCTCAAAGCGGGTCTCACCCCCATCGTCTGCCTGGGAGAACATCTCTCGGAGCGCGAGTCCGGACGGACCGAAGAGGTCGTCGGCGCCCAGTTTCGCCAGTCGCTGGCCGGGTTGACAGGGGATGCCCTTTCCCGTACGATGATCGCGTACGAACCGGTGTGGGCGATCGGCACCGGGCGGGCGGCAACTCCGGAGATGGCCCAGGATGTCCACGGTTTCATCCGGGGCTTGGCCGCGGAGGTTTTCGGCAGGCAGGCGGCAGAGCAATTGCCCATCCTTTACGGCGGCAGCGTCAAGCCTGAAAATGTGGACGGGTTGATGGCCCGGGCCGACATCGACGGCGCCCTGGTGGGCGGGGCAAGTCTGAAGGCCGAGTCCTTTGCCGCAATAGTCAACTTCCAGGCCTAATGGCACTGCTACTGCAAATCATCCATGTAATTGTCTGCCTGATGTTGATCCTGATTGTGCTGCTGCAGTCGGGGAAGGGGGCGGATCTGGCAGGCGCCTTCGGTGGAGGCGGTTCCCAGACAGCCTTCGGAGCCAGGGGGACGGCTACGTTTCTTTCGAAGCTGACCACCGGTGCGGCCATCATCTTCATGGCCACCTCCTTTACCCTATCGCTGCTGACGTCTCAGGACGAAGGTCGCTCCATCATGCAGGACGCCGCCGCGACTGCACCCCAGGAAGCGGCTCCCCCCGAGAGCCCCGCGGCCACTCCTGCCCCTCAATCGTCCGAGAGCCCGGAAGCACCGGTCCAGGAGGATGAATCCGGCTCCCCGCGGGCGGAATAGAACACGCCACCCCGGGGAGTGCAGTTTAGCGTGCGGAAGTGGTGGAATTGGCAGACACACCATCTTGAGGGGGTGGCGGCGCAAGCCATGCGGGTTCAAGTCCCGCCTTCCGCACCAACACCTCACCCTTCCTTCTCACGTTCAGATAATCCCCGCAGAAACCAGCGCTGCAGCTCACGCCCTTCGGACCGTCGCTCGGAATGCGGTGTGGCCGCGCGGGTCATTGATGCCACCAGCGACAGCTCGGCTTCCAGCCCATGGGGCGCAGGCCTCCCGGCTGCCGCTGCGTTAGGAGTTAATTCTTGAAGAGGGCGTCGAAGGCTTCACGGGCCGTCTTGGGGCGGCGCGCGGCCGGGGTGTAGGAGGTGGTTTGTCGTTCAATGGTCTTCTTGGCCACGAACAGGCCGCATTGGTTGCGAACCCCTTTTCGGGGAATGCGTTCGGGGATCTTCTGGGTGCATTCCAGACGGGCCGAGGTATCGAAGAACACACACTGCCGGCAGGTGTGGAGGTCGGCCCCGCACTTGGGACATTTTGTTTCCAGCCCGATTTCGCGTGGCGTGGTCACCCCGCACATGGTGCAGCGGACCGCCTCCTGAAATCCCGGCATCGGCTTGGCGCGAAACTCGGGGGCGCCTCGGGGCCTGGAAGGTTTTCGGACCCGGGGCCGCGATTCCCGTTCGTTGTCCTGATAACCGGGCTGGCGGTATTTTCTCGACATCAGGTTCTCGCGGTTGCAGGCAGGCCCGGACGGGTGCCCGGGTGTCGGCTCACTTGCTCAGCAGCACCTGGGATGGGGAATCATTGCTGACTGGTCACGCGTGCGGGCCATTATACTTTGAATGGAAAAGGACGGGGCAAGGAAAAATTGACGGATCGCCGGCTCAAGTGTCCTGTCTCGGGAATAAGATTACCATCTCCGAAGGAGGTTCCACAGGGAATCCCTGTCACCGGACTATTGACAATCCCCGTTTTTAGACTAAAATCTGGATACTTCCGTAGTCGGCGCACCTTCGTGCTCGCCGCCCAACATTTTGCCTAGCAATCAAAATTCAACCTGACTCCGTCAGTCACCCCTCGGAACCCTTGGAGGAGTGGATGCCAAATAGTGAAAGTGACGGTCCGAAGCAACCCCAAACCGGTGCGACCCCAAGAGCCGCGCCTTCGAGGCGGACGCCGCCCGCCAAGGTTCAGGAGAAACCCAAGGCGGGGTTGGTATCGAGGATCCTGAATTTCTTCGGGAGAGGCGAGTCGGTCGATCCCGCCAAGCGCCGGCGTCGCACGGTGCAAGCCCTGGTTACGGGGTTCCTGGGAATCAATTTCTTCATGTTTCTGCGTTTCTTCTTTCCCAGAACCCTGTTCGAACCCAAGACGGTGTTCCGCATCGGATACCCCTCCGACTTCGGCTATGGCGTGGATACCAAGTTCCAGAAACAGCGGATCTGGGTGGTGCGCGATGCCGAGGGGCTCTTTGTGGTCTACGCCCGCTGCACGCACCTGGGGTGCACTCCGGACTGGAAGCCCAGCGAGAACAAGTTCAAGTGTCCCTGCCACGGAAGCGGTTACGACAGCGAGGGAATCAATTTCGAAGGCCCGGCTCCCCGGCCCCTGGACCGCGCCAAGGTCGAGCTCGACGCCGAGGGGCAGATCGTGGTGGACACCAGCGTCCTCTACGAATGGCCCAAGGGAATGCGGTCGGAGTTCCGGGATCAAGGGGCGTTCCTGCAGTTGTAGCCGGTAGCTGATCTTCGTAAACGGAGTTGCAAGTTTCCATTCGAGGAGTCGATCCATGGCAGACGATCTGAAAGAGCAGAAACCGGCGGGCAAGGGGGTGGCCTTGATCGACGGCGTCTTGAAGGAGGTCAAGAACCTCAAGGACAAGGCCCTCGACGATGTCCAGTCGCTCAAGAAGCCGCAGAAGACCCAGCTCTTCAAGTCGATCTTTCGGGTGACCCACGACGAGAAGCCGCGCAATCGCGCGCTGGGGATCCTGTCCAACGTCTTCCTGCATTTGCATCCCGCCAAGATCAATCGCGACGCGGTCGCCTACAACTACACCTGGGGCATGGGGGGGATCACCTTCTATCTGTTCATCGTGTTGACCTTCACCGGCGTCCTGTTGATGTTCTACTACCACCCCACCAAGGTTCAGGCCTTCCGGGACATTCTCTACCTGGAACATGACGTGCCCTTTGGGAAGCTGTTGAGAAACATGCATCGCTGGGCCGCCCACCTGATGATCATCACGGTCTGGCTGCACATGTTCAGGGTCTTCCTGACGGGCTCCTACAAGAAGCCGCGGGAGTTCAACTGGATGGTGGGCGTGATTCTGATGCTGCTCACCATGCTGCTTTCCTTTACCGGATATCTGCTGCCGGATGATCAGCTCGGTTTCTGGGCGGTTACCGTGGGAACCAACATGGCTCGGGCGACGCCTTTGCTGGGGCACGAGGGTCCGTTGGGACCGGAACTCGGCATGACCGCCTTCAACGACGTTCGCTTTGCTCTGCTGGGGGGCTCCATCGTGGACTCCAACGCGCTGTTGCGCGCCTACATCTGGCACTGCATCGCCATTCCCCTTATCGCGGGGATATTCATGGCCGTTCACTTTTGGAGGGTCCGCAAGGACGGCGGCATCTCGGGACCGGCTCCCGTGATGCTCGAATCCGAAATCAAAAAGCCGCGAAGGTTCTGAGCGTTCGTCGGCGCGGCCATCGTTTGAGGCCCTTCGACCGGGAACGACCCGGAATAAGGATAAGGAGGAAATCAGTGGATTGGGTTCAGCTCTGGGAAATCACCACCCTGCCCGACAATGTTCCGATCGTCCTGCTCATCCTGGTCATCCCTTTTTACACCTGGTACGGCCTCCGGCAGGCGTTCGCCAACGACCGGCTGATCGACCGGCTGGAAGCCGACCCGGAGATGGCCAAGACCCACCACCGCAAGACGCAGCCCTGGAAACCGGGCTGGGCTCGGGAAGTTCAGGTCTGGCCCTACCTGTTGCGCATGGAGTTCCTGGTCGCCATCATCGTCACCTTCATTCTGATGGTGTGGTCGATAACCCTGGACGCGCCTCTGGAGGAGCCGGCCAATCCCTCCCTGACCATGAACCCGGCAAAGGCGCCCTGGTACTTTCTGGGGCTGCAGGAGATGCTGGTCTATTTCGATCCCTGGATGGCCGGCGTGGTGCTCCCGACCCTGATTCTGGTGGGGCTCATGGTGATTCCCTACATGGACACCAACCCGCTCGGGAACGGCTATTACACTTACAAGCAGCGGAAGTTCGCCATTTGGGCCTTCTTCTTCGGCTTTATCGTGTTGTGGTTGTCGATGGTGGTCATTGGCACATTCATTCGGGGTCCGGGGTGGATCTGGTTCTGGCCGGGTCAGACCTGGGACCACAACAAGCTGATCTTCGAGGCCAATCGGGATCTGCCGGACATGTTCGGCATCACCAGCATGCTGGGCAAGAGCCTGTTCGGAGGGGCAGTGGTCGGCCTGTTTGCCCTGGTGACCGCCCTGGGAGTGCACAAGCTGTTTACCTGGAACGCGTTCAACCGGAAAATCTACAACCGCATGAGCTTGATTCAATATGTGCTCCTGCAATTTTTCCTGGTCACCATGATGCTCTTGCCGGCCAAGATGGTGGCGCGACTGATATTTCGGATCAAGTACGTGTGGGTCACTCCCTGGTTCAATATCTAGTGGCCAGTGATCAGTGGCTAGTGGTCAGTGATCAGTGGCTGGACTGCTTGAGAGACCGTTACTATTGACAAGGGAGTCAAATCTTTCAGAGCTGGTGACCAGTGGCCAGAGGTGCCGTTCTCGGAACTGACCACTGACCACTAACCACTGATCACTAATTATCAAGGAGAAATCGGTGCCGAAGAAACCCCCGGTTGGAGACGATCCGGTTCTCAACCGATCCCTCGGTCGCATTCTTTTGATCGCGTCTCTGCTGATGATTGCCTCTCTCCTGTGGGCATTGTACGACGAGACCTACGGCCTCAGGCCCTGGAAGGACTACCAGAAGCGCTTCGTCAGTCTGTACAGCCGGCACCTGAGGCGGATCCAGCCGGCCCAGTCCCGGGCCGAGCAGGCCGTCCGCCAATCAGCGGAGTACCGGAAGCTGAGCGAGGCGGTTACCAAGGCCGAGGATTCGATCGCCCCTCGGATCTCCGATCTGGACCGCGAGACCAACCAGGTCGTCAGCAGGCGGTTGAGCGTCATTACCGAGCCCTTCGCAATCACCCGCAGCGAGATCGCAGCCCTCATCTACCAGATCGAAACCTCCACCAGCCAGAGTGTCAAAGACGCGCTGCAGCGTCAGATCGATGCCATCAAGGCCCGAGAGGTGACCCTGAGGCTGGCGTCCGCCAATGGTTCCGGGGAAGTGGTGGAACAGGAGGAACGCTTCGATTTCGACCAGTTGGAAGCGGAGTTCAACCGGTTGCAGGCCAGGCGGGCCGAGCTGGGAGCGCAACGGGCGGAACTGGTGAAGCCCTACAACGAGTTGCGAGGGGAGAGGGATACCCTGCTTGGCGACCGCCTCACCGGTTTGACCGCCTCGCAAGTCCGGGGGCTTCGGGCCAGGATGCGCAACTTCGAGCTGGGGATTCGACAGATCCATGTGGCCGAGGTAGACCTGGTGGACCGGTGCGAGTCCTGTCACCTGGGCATCAGGGAGCCGGTGGTGCTGACCAGGGCCGACATGCGGGGCGAAGAAGTATTCGTCAGCCACCCCAATCCCGCCCTGCTGGACTTGCACGATCCGGAGCGGTTCGGTTGCTCGACCTGCCATAACGGCAATGGGAGGGCGACCACCAGTGTCCGCAAGGGCCACGGGCGCCACAAGTACTGGTTGTGGCCGCTGTTCTACAGGGAGAATTTCGAGGCGGGCTGCCATCAGTGCCACGCACAAGACCTGGTGCTCGATCATGCCGAGGTTCTGAACCGGGGGAAGGAGATCTACTACGTCGAGGGTTGCGTGGGCTGCCACCGTTTCGACGGCTTCGACACCGAGTCCGAGGCGCTGACCGAGGTTCAGTCTTCCATTCACACGTTGGTGGAGGACCGAAAGGAGATGGGCAAGGAGATCGAGCAGAGCGTTCTGGCCGGGGATAACGCCCAGGACAACGCGGAGGTCCAGCGGTACTATGCCCGCGCGGACGAGCTCAAGCAGCAGATCAGCAACCTCGACCACGAAATGGAGCGTCTGGAGGTGCGTTCCGCGGACCTGCAGATCGAACAGAAAAGGATCGGACCCAGCCTGAAGGAAGTCCGCTTCAAGATGCGCAAGGAGTGGATCCCGGTCTGGCTGGAAAACCCGCATGCCTACCGGCCTTCCACCAAGATGCCGGCCTTTCGCCTGGACGAGGGGCAGCGCCGCGCCATTGCCGCCTTCGTCTGGCAGACGGGGGACGAAGGGGAATTGCCCGGCCAGCCCCGGGGGAACGCCGTTCGGGGCAAGGAGCTGTTCGAGACCCGGGGCTGCATGGGCTGCCACGCCGTGGGCGAAGGGGATGCGGCCCAGGGAAGCTCGTTCGCGGCCAACTTGTCGCGGGTGGGGGAGAAGGTGCACTACGACTACCTGGTCCCCTGGATTCACAACCCGCAGGAGCGCCAGCCGCTTTCGGTCATGCCCAGCCTTCGGCTCAGCCTGGCGGAAACCCGTGACATCGCCAGCTACCTCATGACGCTGAAACAGGCCGACGCCTCCTATCCCGAAGCCGACTACCTGGACGATCCGGCGCTCGGGAGCGAAGGTTCCATGTGGGTCAAGCATTTCGGCTGCGCGGGTTGCCACGAGATCGCGGGCTTCGAGGAGGAAGGGCGCATCGGAACGGAATTGACCCGGGAGGGCAGCAAGCCCATCGAGCGGCTGGATTTCGCCTTGCTGACCCACGAGGCCAAGCATGACGGCTGGTACAACCACAAGGGCTTCTTCGAGCGCAAGCTGAAAGACCCGGCCATCTTCGACCAGGGCAAGATCAAGACCCCCCTGGAAAAGCTCCGGATGCCGAATTTCAAGCTGGCCGACGAGGATATCACGGCCTTGACCACCTTTCTGCTGGGGAGCGTCGACTCCACGCTGCCGGAACATTTCTTCTACGTTCCGGGCGACAGGGGGCAGGATATTCGGGAAGGCTGGTGGCTGGTGAAACGCTACAACTGCATGGGCTGCCACCAGGTGCGGCCCGGACAGCAGTCCGACATGTCGGGGATGGCCCGCTATCAGGACCCGGACTTGAAGGAGCAGCTTCCGCCGACTCTGGTCGGCGAGGGCGCTCGGGTGGACCCGGATTGGCTGGCCCGTTTTCTCAGGAATCCGGCCATGGACGCCGAGCGCACCGAACGCAACGGCGTGCGCGGCTATCTCCACGCCCGCATGCCCACCTTCCGTTTTTCCGACAGCCAGATTCAGAAGATCGTTCGCTTCTTCGAAGCCCTGGCGGCTCAGGATCGGCCCTACATTCCAACCCGACTGGAACCGCTCAGCAACCGGGAGCTCGAACTGGCCCGGCAACTGTTCACCTCCAAGGCGGCGCCCTGCCTGAGGTGCCACGCGACCGGGAACCCGGCTCATGATCGCAACGCCACCGCGCCCAATTTCCTGTTGGCCAAGGAAAGGCTGAAGCCCGGCTGGACGGAACGGTGGATGGTGGCGCCGGAAATGATCGCTCCGGGCACGGCCATGCCCTCCGGGCTGTTCCAGAGAGAGGGCGAGCGCTGGGTCTTTGCCGGCTCGCTGCCTCCTGCCTTCAGGGACTACGCCAAGGACCACGCCGAACTGCTGGTGCGCTACATGTTCCAGTTGACGGCTCAGGAACAGCGGCGACTGATGTCGCGGATGCCCGCCGCGGCAACCAGTGTGGCCAGCCGCTAGCAGTCGCCGGGACCGCCCTCGAATTTGAGGGCCGGAAGTGTTACATTAATCATCGGGTGATGGGGTAGCCGCTCCCCCCGGTTCCGCCCCGCCCCCGACTTTTTATCATCAGGTCAGAGAGGTCTTAATGATGCGGTTGAAGAATTACCTGTGCTTGCCCGTCGGGCTGCTGGCGGCTCTTTTTGCGGGGGCCTGCGGCAGTGTCGACATCGACGATGAAGATCTGGATGAAGTCGACGGGACCGATGCTCCGGCAGTGGTCACCAGGGTGGATCCCGCCACCGCGGCGACGGTCAACGGCAAGGTCTACTTCGAAGGCGATCTGCCCAGGGCCAGGCGGCTGGCCATGGACGCGGAACCGGCTTGCGCCGGCCTGCACACCAAACCCGTCTACTCCGAAGTGGTGGTCCCCAACGACAACAATACGCTGAGGCACGTCTTCGTGTACGTCAAGGAGGGCCTGGAGGGCATGATGTTCGAGACGCCCACCGAACCCGCGATCCTGGATCAGAAGGGGTGTATCTACCTGCCCCACATGCTGGGCGTCCAGATCAATCAGCCGGTCAGAATCCTGAACAGCGATCCCACCACTCACAACGTCCATCCGACCCCCAGGAACAATCGCGAGTGGAACGAATCCATGGCTCCCAACGTTCCGCCGAAGATGAAGCAGTTTCCTCGCGAAGAGGTCATGATCCCGGTCAAGTGCAACGTCCACCCCTGGATGAAGAGCTATATCGGCGTTTTGCCGCACCCGTTCTTCTCGGTGACCGGCGCGGATGGCTCGTTCGAAATCACGGGATTGCCTCCCGGTGAATACACGATCGGGATCTGGCACGAGTTCC
Organism: Acidobacteriota bacterium; assembly: GCA_022821775.1. Lineage (GTDB taxonomy): Bacteria > Acidobacteriota > Terriglobia > Versatilivoradales > Versatilivoraceae > Versatilivorator. Next base: position 9,922 of record JAJECY010000308.1, on the reverse strand, counting down.
TGAAAGAGGGCGTTACCACCCAGAAGGTCACCGTGGCAGCCAGCGAGTCCAAATCGGTGGATTTCACCCTGAAGCAGGCTTCCTGAGAACGACGATTCCCAAGGGTTCTGCTTCTCGAAGACGGCACCGGTGTCGAATCGGTCATCCCCTGGGCCCGCTGAATTCTTCATGAATCACTCATTACCGACAAGCATCGGTAGTGCCGGGAGTTACCACTACTTTGCAGTGGTCACGGCCTGCTTCACCTTTCTGTTGATCGTCGCTGGAGCCCTGGTCACGGGGAACGAGGCAGGCCTTTCCGTCCCGGATTGGCCCCTCTCCTACGGGTCGTTGAATCCGCCCTGGGAAGGGAACATCCGCTACGAGCACGGACACCGCCTGGTGGCTGCCTTTGTAGGACTGCTGACCATTGCGCTGGCTGTCTGGGTGTGGAAGAAGGAGACTCGCGGGCCCGTGCGCAAGCTGGGATGGATTGCTCTGGGTGTGGTGGTCGCCCAGGGCATCCTGGGAGGCATCACCGTGCTGTGGTATCTGCCGGCACCGATATCGGTCCTGCACGCCTGCCTGGCCCAGACGTTCTTTTGCCTGGTGGTCAGCCTGGCATGGCTGTCCTCTCCGGCCTGGACGCGGCAGCGACGAGAGGCGAGTTCCAGCCTTCCCCTCAACCGGCTGGCCATGGCCACCGCGGGAGCCATCTACCTCCAGCTTCTGTTGGGAGCCATATTTCGCCACACCCAGTCCGGGATCCTGCCGCACCTGCTGGGGGCTCTCCTGGTGACGGTTCTGGCCGTCTGCCTGGTCGCTCGAGTCTTCCAATCTCAGCGGCTGCCCTCGGGGCTGACCGTCGCCGCAACCTCTCTGGGGATCCTGCTGGCGCTTCAACTCCTGCTGGGCCTGGCCTCCTGGCTGTTGCGGCTGGCCACTGCCGATGCCGTACAACCACAGTTTCCGGTGGTGGCCGTCACCACCGCGCATGTCGCCGTGGGCGCCCTGATCCTGGCGGCCAGCGTGATCCTGGCCTTGCAGTCCTTCCGTGTCCGGTCTGAAGGGCGCCGGGCCGAGTCGCGCGTCCCGGCAACCCCGGTGAATCCATGAGCAGCGCCGAAAAAATCCTTAAGGTCGGAGGAATGGCGGTTGCAGAGGCTCCGGCGCTGCCGGTTTTGCTCGGCCCCGACCGCGCCAAGGCCAAGGCGGCCGGCCGCGGAAGTGTGTTGTCCGCCTGTGGAGCCCGGGCGTCGGCATACCTGGAGCTGGCCAAGCCGGAAGTGACCTTCCTGGTTGTGGTAGCAGCCGGGCTGGGATTTGCCATGGCTTCTCCCGAACTGGACTTGCCGGGCCTGATGCGGGTGCTGCTGGGGACCGGACTGGTGGCCGCCGGTACAGCCGCCCTCAACCACTGCCTGGAATGGGCCGACGACGCCAAGATGCGGAGGACGGTCCGGCGGCCGATTCCGTCGGGGCGGCTGGCGCTGTGGGAAGGCTATGGGCTGGGAGTCGTCTCCTCATTGGCCGGAACCGCCTACCTGGCCTGGGGGGTGAGTCCGCTGGCAGGTCTGATCGGGCTATCGGCCTGCCTGGCTTACCTGGGCGGTTATACACCGTTGAAGCGAAAGACGGCTTGGTGTACCTTTGTGGGAGCGTTCCCGGGAGCGGCTCCCGTGCTGATCGGATGGACGGCGGCCGCCTCTCTCTCGCTGGAAGCCTGGGTGCTGTTCGCCATCCTGTTCCTGTGGCAGTTCCCCCACTTTATCGCCATCGCCTGGATGTATCGGGAAGACTACGCCAGGGCGGGCCTGTTGATGCTCCCGTTGGGCGATGCCGGGGGAAGGCGGGCGTTCCGCCAGATCATGGGCTATTCGCTGGCCCTGGTTCCCGCCAGTCTGGCTCCGGTCTGGCTGGGTATGGCCGGTTCGATCTATCTGGCGGCGGCGCTTTGCCTGGGCGCCGGATTTCTTTATTTCGCCTGGCGGGCCTACGCCCAGCGCACCAAGCAGCAGGCCAGGCTGTTGCTCCACGTCACCGTCATCTACCTTCCGCTGCTCTACCTGATGATGGTGCTCGACAAGGTGGGAGCTTGAAATCGTCCTCAGCCTGTGCTGAGAGGATGTTCCCCAAGGAGATTCATTCATGGCGCTTGCATTGGCAATTCTAATCTGGGCGATTGTGCTGGCGTCCGTTGCCCTGTTCACGGGGGAGTTCGGCTGGTTTCCGCCGCAGATCTCCGAGCACGGCGAGGCCATGGACGCCCAGTTCAACCTGACCCTGATTGTGGTGGCCATCGGCTTCATTCTGGCTCAGGTGGCTCTCGGCTACTACGTGTGGCGCTACCGCGACCGTTCCGGCGCGCGGGCCGTCTATACACACGGCAACGCCAAGGTCGAGGTGGCGACCGTCCTGATCACGGCGGTCACCTTTGTGACCCTTGCCATCATCGGTCAGCGCGTCTGGATCGGTCTTCATCTGGAGGATATGCCCGAGGATGCCGTCCAGGTCGAAGTGACGGCTCAGCAGTTCGCCTGGAACTTCCGCTATCCCGGTCCCGACGGCAAGTTCGGAAAAACCGCCACCCGCCTGATCAACGACCAGTTGAACCCGGTGGGTGTCGACTCCCGCGATCCTGCTTCCAGCGACGACGTCGTTACCCTCAATCGCATGGCGGTCCCGGTGAACCGCGATATCCGGCTCACCCTTCGTTCCAAGGACGTCACCCACAGTTTCTTCGTGCCGGCCCTGCGATTCAAGCAGGATACGACTCCGGGGCTGGCAGTCCCGGGGCATTTCAAGGCGCTGAAGACGGGGGAATACGAAATTGCCTGCGCGGAGTTGTGCGGGTTGCAGCATTACAAGATGAAAGGGTTCCTGATGGTCATGTCGGACCAGGAATTCGAAGCCTGGCTGAAGGAACGCGCCGAATTCTGATCCGAACGACCGGCCCGCGGTTCCAGCCAACAAGGGAGAATGTTCATGTCTGATTCAGCCCATCCTGCCGTCCATCCGGCACCGACGACCTTTATTCGCAAATGGGTTTTCAGCACAGACCATAAGATCATCGGGATCCAGTACTACTTCCTGGCGTTGATCGCGGTTTTCACCGGTCTGGCGCTTTCCGTGCTGATGCGGCTGCGGTTGGCCTGGCCCGCCGAATCCTGGCCCTGGCTGGAGAAGATTTTTCCGGTGGGGTTCGAGGGCGGGGTGATGTCGCCCGAGTTCTACCTGGCCATGCTGACCATGCACGGCACCATCATGGTCTTCTTCGTGTTGACCACGGCTCCTCAGGGCGGATTCGGAAATTACTTCCTGCCGATCCAGATCGGGGCCCACGATATGGCCTTCCCGGTGCTGAACATGCTGTCCTTCTGGGTCACCTTTCTGAGTATGGGGGTGATGTTTGCGGCCTTTTTCGTGGCTGGAGGGGCGCCGATATCAGGCTGGACGGCCTACGCCCCGCTCAGCGCCCTGGGCGAGGTGGCCGGACCCGGGCTGGGATCGGGTCAGGATCTTTGGATCATCAGCATAGCCCTCTTCTGTGTCGCCTCCCTGCTGGGCGCCCTCAACTTCATCACCACCGTTCTCAATATGCGGACCAAGGGAATGTCGCTGATGAAGATGCCGCTGACCGTCTGGACCTGGTTCACGACCGCGATTCTGGCCCTCCTTTCTTTCCCGGTGCTGCTGGCCGCCGGAATCCTGCTGTTGCTCGACCGGCTCGGTGGAACCAGCTTCTTTATCCCGGCCGGCCTGGTGGTGAGCGACACCGTCATCGAGAACTCGGGCGGCTCGCCCATCTTGTGGCAGCACCTGTTCTGGTTCTTCGGACACCCCGAAGTCTACATCGCCATCCTTCCGGGCATGGGCGTGGCCTCCCAGTTGCTGTCGACCTTCGCCCGCAAGCCGATTTTCGGCTACCACGCCATGGTAGTGGCCATCTTCGCCATCGGGATGCTGGGTTTCTTCGTCTGGGGGCACCACATGTTCGTGAGCGGCTTGAGTCCCTTTTCGGCCCTGGTGTTCTCCATCCTGACCCTGGCCATCGGCGTGCCGTCGGCAATCAAGACCTTCAACTGGCTGGGAACCTTGTGGGGCGGCAAGATCCGCTTCACCACCGCCATGCTCTTCGCCATCGGCTTCGTCTCGCTCTTCGTCTCGGGCGGCATCACGGGCCTCTTCCTGGGGCAGACCTCGGTGGACGTGCAACTTCACGATACCTATTTTCCGGTTGCCCACTTCCACATGATCATGGGGGTGGCGGCCATCTTCGGAATTTTTGGGGCCACCTACTACTGGTTCCCCAAGATGTTCGGGCGCATGCTTCACGAGGGGTTGGGCAAGCTGCACTTCTGGTTGACATTCATCGGTGTGAACGCCATCTTCATCCCCATGCACCTGATGGGGATCATGGGGCAGTTGCGGCGCTACGCGGAATCGACCGAGTTCAAGTTCATGGAACCGCTCCAGCCCTATCAGGAGTTTGTCACCATCGCGGCTTTCGTGACGGCGGCGGCCCAGCTCCTGTTCCTGGTTAATTTTGTCTGGGGGATGTTCAAGGGCAGGAAGGCCACCGAGAACCCCTGGGAGGCCACCACCCTGGAATGGATTACGGCTTCTCCGCCTCCTCACGACAACTTTGGCGGGAGAGAACTGGTGGTCAACCACGGGGCCTATGAGTATGGGGTTCCGGGAGCGCCTCGGGACTACGTGATGCAGACCGATCCGCCCTTGGAGTCCAGCAAATAGGGCAGCAGTCGGGTCGATTGCGGAGGTTGGGCCATGCCTGTGGCCGTCGCACCCCCTGAAGTCAAGCCGGAAACCGAAAGGGAAGACCGCGTCCCGGGACCGGGGAGACCGGGAGGCGGCTCAGGATCGGACACGGGATCCGGCAGGTGGGGGGACGGCGGCGGCAGGCGGCTCCGTCCCGATAGCTATCAGTTGGGGATGTGGCTGGCTCTGGCCTCGATTTCCATGATGTTTGTCGGTTTCAGCAGCGCCTATATCCTGGGACAGGGGACCAACAGCCAGTGGCGAGCCATGGCGGCGCCACCCTTTGTCTGGATCAATACGGTGATTCTGCTGGGGAGCAGCCTCAGCCTGGAGTTGGCTCGGAGAGCCTCGGCTGCCACCGAGTTGAAGCGATGGATGACGGTGACCTGTTTGCTGGGAGCGGCCTTTCTGTTTGGCCAGTTCTGGATCTGGAGGATGTTGGCCGATCAGGGCATCTACCTGAGCGGAAATCCCCATAGCTCTTTCTTCTACCTGTTGACGGGCGTCCATGGCGTGCATCTGCTGGGCGGCGTGGCGGGGCTGGCCTACCTGACGGCCAGGGCCTGGAGCTCGGCGGCTCGGATTCCGACAAGAGCCTCCTTGAACGTCACGGCGCTATACTGGCACTTCATGGACGGGCTCTGGATTTATCTTTTGGTCTTGTTGTTTTACTGGAGGTAAGCGCGGATGGCAGACGCTCGTGTGGAAAATACGGGATTGCAGGTGTGGGGAGGTGGAACCCTGCCCTACTCGGTGTCTCACATCAAGTTGGGGATGTGGCTCTTCATTGTTTCCGATGCCCTGACTTTCTCCGCCCTGTTGTTCGGCTACAGCTATGTCAGGATATCCACCCCGGACTGGCCGACCCCCTTTCATTTCTGGCCGACCGTCGTCTTTGCCACGTTGATGACCGCCGTTTTGCTGTCGAGCAGCCTGACCATGGTGCTCGCCGTCAATGCGGCTCAGCGTGGCGATCGCAAATGGACCATCCGCTGGATCCTGTGGACGGCCTTTTTCGGCGCCGCCTTCATCGTGCTGCACGGCCTGGAATGGATGGGACTCATAAACCAGGGAATGACTCTGACCGGGAATCCCTGGGGGACGCCGTTGTTCGGAGCCACTTTCTTCGGGATCACCGGCATGCACATGTTTCACGTGTTTACCGGAGTGATCTATCTGCTGGCGATCGCCGGGGGCGTCGCCAGGAAGCGGTTTCACTCCGAACACGTCGAGGTCTGCGGCTTGTACTGGCACTTCGTGGACCTGGTCTGGATGTTCGTGTTTCCCCTGGTCTACCTGCTGTCCGTCGACATGGGAGCGTAAAACCTGCGCGGAATGAAGAAGAGGAGATTCGCCGATGGTTGAGACGTTGCTGCTGCTGGCATTGAACCTGATTCTGGGAGCCGGATGCGTATTTGCGGTGCTGCGCCAGACGCCCCAGGACGTGATGACACTCGACGGACTGTTCCTGTCCATTTCCTGCATGGTTCTGGCCCTGGTGTTCTTTCTCAACGGCTACTGGACCTTGCGCAGCCAGGAACTGAGTCCGCTGCTGCAACGGCTGCTCCCGAAGAGGAAGGAATCGGAGAAGCCCGAAGCTCACCCCGTGGTTCGCAAGGAGGTGCCCCTGGTTCTGGACCATGGCGCGCACAGTGCCATGGGGAACCGGCTGGTCTTCACGGTCTGGTTCTGGTTGGTGCTCATCACCCTGGTGGAAGTGTTTCTGGCATACATCAAGCTGGGCGTGACCACCATGCTGATCCTGCTGCTGGGGTTCTCGGTGGTCAAGGCCGCCTTGATCATCGCCTACTTCATGCACCTGCGGTTCGAAAAGAGGAGCCTGGTGTGGACGCTGATGCCCGCCATGGTGGTCACCATCTGTCTTCTGGCCGTCTTTTTCCCCGACAGCTTCCGGTTGCTGGAATTGCGCCCGTGACGGGAGGCGGGTTGCGCCATGCTTGAAACCTGCAGCAGCCGTTTGCGAGAGATCTGGCCGTTTCTGGCGGCGGGTGTCGCGCTGGTTTGCCTCCTGCAGCCGGAGGCGGCCGCCCAAGGCTGCGCCATGTGCAAGACTGCCGCCGAGGCGCAGCCGGAGCCGGCGATCTCCGCTCTCGGACGGGCCATCCTCTTCCTGTTGACTCCTCCTGTGGCCATCATGGGGACCATCCTGGTCTACACGTTCCGGAAAGACTCGTCCAGTCGGGATGCATGATTGAACCTACCGGCCTCCCGGCCCTCAACGCCGGCCTCAATACAGCCGCCGCCTGCTGCCTGCTGGGAGGGTACTACTGGATCCGTCGCCGGCGGGTCGCCATACACAAGCGGTTCATGGTGGCTGCCCTGGGATTCTCCAGCCTTTTCCTGACCTCCTACCTCATCTACCACTTCCAGGTCGGGTCGGTCGCCTTTACCGGGACAGGGTGGGTTCGACCGGTCTACTATGCGATTCTGCTGAGCCACATCGTGCTGGCCGCCGCGGTCCTGCCTTTGGCCGCCGTCACTGTCTATCGGGCCTGGAATGAGCGGTTCGAGTCCCACAAGCGGTTGGCCCGCTGGACCCTCCCGATCTGGCTGTATGTTTCCGTGACCGGGGTGGTCATCTACTGGATGCTCTATCATTGAGTTCCATGCCTGAACCAACGCCGAACCAATATCACAACCCCGGCCCCCCCAAGCGGCGCGGCCTGGGATGGGGAGCCAACCTCCTGGCCGTTGGCTTCGTGTTTCTGGCGATATTGGTTCCCTATCTCTTCTGGCAGCAGACCTGGTTCGGCACCGCCCTCAGCGACGAGGAGATCCGCAAGAATCTGGACGCTGCCGCCAAGCCGCGCAAGATTCAGCATGCCCTGGTGCAACTTTCGGAGCGGTTGACCGAATCGGGTCCGGCCGCTGTCGCTGCTTGGTACCCCGACGTAGGGAGGCTGGCGGGGCACCCGACGCCTGAAGTGCGCATGACGGTCGCCTGGTTGATGGGGCAAGACCCCACGGCTGCTGAATTCCGGGACCCTCTGACTCGACTGCTTCAGGATGCCGATCCGTTGGTTCGACGCAACGCCGCCCTCTCTCTGGTGGCTTTCGGGGAATCGGGAGGGCGGGAGGAGGTTCGCGGCATGCTGGCCAGCCGGCGCATCCTGGCTCCGGCGTCCGGGCAGTTGCTCTTCCGGCGGAGCGAGGGGGACAGCCTGCGTGCGGGAGCCCTGCTGGCTCGCATTCAGGTGGGCGCCGGGACCCACCAGGAGGTTCGCGCTGCCGTGCCGGGGGTTGTGGAAGAGAGACTGGCGGAGGAAGGGACGACGGTAATGGCGGGTCAGCCGCTGGTCTCCATGGCGCCTGAAGAGGACCAGGTGTGGGAAGCCCTTCGGGCCTTGTATTTCATCGGGGAAGTGCGAGACCTGCCGCTCATCCAGCCGTTTCTCTCGGAAAATCCGATGCTGTCCGATCGAGTTCGGCAGCAGGCGGGATTCACCATCAGCGCCATCCGCGGCAGAGCCGGCGTGGCAAAGCCCGAGGAAGACTAATCGGGTTCGCGGGAATCGCTGCACGAGTCCGCCAGGACGGGTCGGGAGCCAGCGAAACCCTGCCACAAAGGCCGTGGATCGGCCAGATTGCTCAAGAGTCCGACAGTTGATCGGCCAGCAATCGGCCTAGGTATTGTGTCAAATCAGCGATGTTGTATTGACCCTGCTCCCATGCCTGGTCGGCGCTCCGTAACGCCGCGTAGTATGGAGCCCTATTTTCACGAATCCGTTCTGGCACAATTTTTCGACCTGGAAGCAGCCGTCCCGCCTTCATGCTAATCAGGTAGTAGCATGCCGCCCTCGCTGTTCTACCGTTTCCCTCCACGAATGGATGAATCCAATTGAGCCGCCACAGGGCGTATGCGGCCAGACCGGTGGGATTGTCAATGATGGTCCAGTTCTCATGAATGAGGGAGAAGAACCGATCCATCAAATCTGGAACTTTCCCGTGATGCGGGGGAATGTGATTTCCCACGAAAATAGGCTCCTTGCGAAATCTTCCACCCTGTTGTGCGATGTTTGCCACGGCCACGTGGTTGAGTTCCCACAGCATATATTTGTCAAAGGCTTCGATGCCCTTTTCCAGCCCGATCTCGATGCAATTCACCAATAGATCATACTGTCGCAAGAGATTCCGTTCCTGGATTGTCCTGTACAGATCAGGGTGCTCTCTCTCGCGAACAGACATCCGGTTAGACCAAATTCTGCAGGATGGGGGGTGTGGAAAGGACTTACATACCAAGCGTGGGCTTTTCAGCGCAGTGCTATGATCGCCTCAATCGGAGGTTTTCACAGGCCAACTTTATGCTGTCTTTGGTGATCTCTTGCGCATCGGCAGGAGCATTGCCAAACGCAAAGCTGATCTTCTGCTCTTTCAATACTTCTTCAGTCACAGTGTCTCCTGCAGTCGCTTCCAGTAATTCCATCAAGCGCGGGTCCGGCGACATGTCGCCGAGGAACTGTTTTCTATCTGCCATGGTTGACCTCCACGTATCCTTGTTTGCATTCGTTCCCACAACATTCTACATTGGATGACTCCAAAGACAGATGAGGATACACGTCGACAGACAAACTCCATGAAATGTCTCACCTGAGAGTTTTTGTGTGGGGGCGGCTCCGAGCCGCCTAGACCGACATCTCTCCGACCACGGCCTCAACCTCGTCGGTGGGCTGCATCTCGATGGCGTCCCAGGGACAGCCATCCAGAAAGGCCCCGTCGGGTCCCTGGCTGGTGCACTTCTTGCAGCCAATGCAGAGAAACGGGTCCACCTCGATGTGGCCAAAGGGAGGATGGTCTTCGTCGGGCACCCAGAACATGCAGTTGGCCACGGGGCAATAAGGAACGCAGGCGGGGGATCCGGCGCAACCCGTGCAGCACTCGGTGATGACGGCGATGGCGCGGGGTTTCTTCTTGCGTGGGGTTTCTATTCCTTCCGACTTGGGCTCCAGCTTTGGCAGGGAAGAGATCTCGTCCAGTGGGAACATCCGTCCTCCGTGTAAAGACAGGGCTGAAAAACGGTTATCTACAAGAGCCTTTTTCAAAATTCGTCGTCGGGCAGGTCTTATAGCCCGACAAAGGCGATGATTGCAGGTGACTACCCGACAGCAAAGACCCTTGTGAATGGAAATGCCTGGATCTGAAGGCC
>JAJECY010000102.1 GCA_022821775.1 Acidobacteriota bacterium | reverse complement strand
GCTCCCGGGGGCCTCCTCCTCCCATCACTCTTGCTTCTCAAGGGGGCGCGCCAGCTTGCCGGGCCACAGCCGGTGCCGATGCGCCAGAGCCGTCACGCTTGGTGGCCCTTCGTTGTCCTTCGTGTCCCTTGGTGGATAGCTCTTTTCACCCCGTCACATGCAGCCCGAAACCGGGTTGTTTCAGCCAAGGCATGTCATGACTGCATCCACCAGGAGAAAGCCAGGGCCGCTCCGATCAGGCCCAGGCACCAGAGCGTGATCGACACAAACCCCCTGTAGAACCACTGCAGCCCGGCTTCCCGCCGCAGCTCGATGGCGCTGGAGGGTCCGTAGATCTTGTCCCGGGCGTAGAAGCGGTAAAGCTCACCGATCTTCTCCGAGTCCGGCGGCGGAGGCTGGGCGGCATCGCTGCCGGCCATGGCGGGGAGTCGAATGCCGGCCGCGAGCAGCGTCTCGTCCTGGCCCACCGGCGTGCTGAGGATGGCATAAAAGCGGTTGAGCAGGGTCTCGTCTTCGGGCGGTGTCCGAAGGCTGACCAGCCAGGTGACAAGGGCGCAAGCCAGCGTGGGGATGAAGACGGTGTATTCGAAGGAGGCCTGCAGCCACAGCTTGAGCAACACGAACAGCAGGGCGCCGGTCGTCACTCCGGCCCAGAGCGCCTGGCGATTGGCGCGTCTCCAGACCAGGCCGAAATAGAGGGGAACCGAAATGAACGAAATCAGCGACCAGCCCAGCTCGATGTATTGAATGATGTTTTCCAGAAAGCGGGTGGTGACGTACCCCAGGAAGACGGCGATGAACCCCCAGATTCGGGCGTGGGTGATGTAGAAGCGCGGCGAGCGGTTGCGGAAGAGACGCTTTCGGTAGAGGTAGTCGACCATCAGCCCCGAGGTGGTGGTGGCGAAGGTGTCCACCGAAGACATCAGGGCAGCCGCGAAGCTGGCAACCAGCAGTCCCAGCACGCCGGCCGGCAGCAGCGACTTCATCAGCGTCCCCCAGGCCAGTTCCGGGTCTTCCAGGCCGGGGTAGTAGATGGCGAAGAGAATGCCGTAAAGGGCGAAGAGGATGGTGATGAGCCGCTTCCAGACGTGAGCCCAGCCGCACTGGGTGCCGGTCCGCTCGTCGCGGGCAATGGCGATCCAGGTCAGGATGTTGGGCGCCACCACCGATCCCACCGCGCCGGAAAAGAGCAGGGCGATCACGTAGGTCCAGGGGATCTCCACCGACTGCAGCGACCAGGTCGACTCGGGCAGGGCCGCCAGGGCCTCGTAGCCGCCGGCGGCCTTCCAGAGGAAGGGCAGCAGGCCGAAGCTCAGCACCACCAGGCAGAGGATTCCCTGAAAGAGATCGGTAAGCAGGGAGGACATGGCGCCGCCGGTGGCCACGTAGAGGGCCACCAGGGTGCAGCAGATCAGCACGGCCGAGTCCACCGAGAGAGTGGTGATGGCCGCCAGGACTTTCCCGCCTCCGGTGATGAAGATTCCGATGAAGTTGACCGAGATGAGCAGCCCCAGAACCGAATAGAGGGTGGCCACGCCGGGACCGAAGCGCAGCTCGAAGAATTCGGCCATGTTGAAGACGCGGGCCCGCTTGTAGACCACCGAGAAGAGGTAGTACATGGGGGTGGCCAGCAACTGGGACCACCACAGCCAGATGCCGGACAGCCCGCTGCGGTAGGCTGCGGCGCTCACCACCACCGCTTCGGCCCCGGCCAGCGCCGAGCTGAAGTTGAAGAGGAAGGCCGGCAGCTTTCCCCAGCTACCTCCGGCAATGAAGAAATCACCCAGGGAGTGGGTCTTCCGGGCCCCCAGGAAGAGGCCCAGGTAGGCCACGATGCAGATGTAGATGATCAGAATGGCCCAGTCCAGGGCCTGGAGTCCCAGCATGGGTGCTCACTTTCGTTGGATGGAATTCCCGGAGGTTCTTTAAGCTGGCTGGCGGCGGTCAGGATGTCGAAAGCGGTGGTTGGCATGGGTCATTGCCCCTTCGCGTCTCAAGTCATCATACCGGAAGTTTTGGTTGCCGAAGAGGAAAAGACCATCCCGCGAGTGTAACCATCCCATGAACAAACGGCTGATTGCCGAGGTTGGCTGCTTGTCGATTCGGCGCCGATCTCACCCTTGCTCAGCAATCTCTGCATGCGGCGCTTCGTGCTGGAATGGAAGGTGCTGGGTTATGCCCGGAGCTTCTGTTATGAGGGTAAAATACCTCAAAGTGGTCCTTCGGTTGTCAAAGATGGGCTAAAAGGCTTCATGAGCGATTTTGAGCCCGATCGGGCTGAAAACAACGCCGCAGGATTCGCCCTGCTGGCGTTTCTCGTGTGCTGTCACCTACGCACAGTACCCCCCCCCCTCTGGCCACAACGAGCGAGGCCGGGCGGCCTCTGAGAGAACCTGGAAAGACCGAGACGGCGCCTCCCGCCGCACTGGGACATCGCAAGAACTGTCAAGTATCGGAAGACGTTTCCGATGAAAGGAAGGAGAACCCCATGAAAGCACTCCTGATGTTGACGATTACACTGATGGCTGCCGTTGTCCTGGCAGGCTGCACCGATGCGGATGTGGCGTCGCGCAATCTTTCGAGGGCCGCCGAAAACTTCGAGATCGACCGGCGTATCGTGTTTTACAACGGTGTCACCGGCGGCTATATGCTGACGATTGAGGGCCGCTGTGCCATCGAGGATCAGAAGACTCAGTTGGAGGTTACGTGCCAGACGGGGCCAGGAGACTACCGCAAGCACTTCCTGGGCCTGTCGGACAACGTGACCTATTTCGCGGAGCAACTCAGCCCGGGTGACGTGAGCGCCTACCATTACCGGATCACGTTCAAGCCACAGGTTATCGTGCCAGACTTCGACTTCAGAGAAAGCTCGGATGCGCTGAGGGACAACACCTCAGAGGCGATGCAATAGCACCCATGCCGCTTGTAGTGCCACTTGCGGGTTTGTGCCTTTGTAACATGTTGATAATAAAGGTTCAGTCGGAAGCCATGTCAAAGATGGCTAGACCCCCGGGATGCCTTCCACCGCCACCACCCGGACCGGACAGGAGTCCAGGCCGTGAATGGGCAACGGGGTGAAGGTGATCATGAAGGTTTCCGCCCGGAGCTGATCGATGTTGCAAACCACCTCCAGCAGGAGAATGTCATTCCCCAGCATCAGCTCATGGCAGGCGATGCAGCCCTGGACGTGGTTCTCGATGGCGATACCGTCACCCCAGCCCACGCACTTGACCTTCTTTTCCAGAAACCAGCGTCCGACTTCTTCGGACATGTCGGGCCGCCGGTCGTCCGGAGAATGGACGAAAGGGGTGCTGTGAAAGGGAGAGTCCAGCAGAACCGTATCACCGGGGCGTACCCGGCCGCGGTCGGCCATCTCCAGGTCCTCGGTCCGGATCAACTCCCGCGGACGGGCGGTTTCCAGGTTCAGCAGGATGCCACGTCCCAGAAAGCGCTCGATCGGAAGCTTCATGCCGTCCTTCCACTCGTCCCTGAAGTGGTAGGGAAACTCCAGGTGAGTGCCCAGGTGGGAGGTGATGTCGATGTGAGCGTGGTATCCGTCCACCCCGCCGATGAAGGTGTGATGGCGGTGCAGCTTGCAGCGCCGCTTTTCGGTGGCGGGGTCCAGCGGCTTGGAAAGGTCGACGACTCTCAGCTTGTCAAAATCGAGGGTGGACGAGGTCATGGGAGGAGATGTCCTTTTTTCAGGGAACGGGTTTTGAAAATGAGATCGGGCAACAACGGTTGTCCTTGATTATTTGTAGTCAAATGACTACAATCACAAAAATGACGAAGGTTGTCCACTACGTTTCGGAAGACGGTACTGACCCCTTCGATATCTGGTTTGTCAACCTGTCCTCCGAGGCACGCGCCCGTGTCCAAACACGTATTGACCGAGTGGAGCTAGGGAACTTTGGTGACTACCGGAGTGTCGGCCACGGAGTCTGCGAGATTCGGATCGACTTCGGACCTGGATACCGAGTGTACTACGGCCGCGACGGTGAGAAGCTTGTAGTCTTGTTGGGCGGCGGAACCAAGAAACGTCAATCCAATGACATCGTGAGGGCTCAGGCATACTGGAAAGCCTACAAACAGGAGAAACGGGATGCCCACTAAAGAACATAAGGCCAGCCAATACCTCAAAACACCCCAGGATATCGCCGCCTATCTGAATGCGGCGATCGAAGAAATGGACGACGATCCCCGCTTGCTCATGAAGGCGTTTCGCAACGTTGCCGAGGCACAAGGCGGTGTGTCCGCGATTGCGCGGCAGGCGAGATTGGACCGAGTTGCGCTCTCCAGGGCGCTCTCCGGGCGAAGAAACCCTCGCCTTGACACGCTGGCGAAGTTGTCCGCCGCCTGCGGCATCAAACTTCGGTTTTCCGTGTAGGGCCGATTGCCCTGCAGTATCAAGTCGTGCCCGTGGCGAATTACCTCAGCCCCTTCGTGGCCCTTCGTCGTCCTTGGTGTTCCTTCGTGGATAACTCTTTATTTTCACACGATAAACGATGGCCTCACCCATCTACCGGAACCAATCGTAGAGCAAACCCAGGGACCGATCCTCGAGCGGCAGGGAGACCCGGGCGCCGCCCTGGGCCGAGGACTGCTTGAGGGCGACTTCGACCTCGATGGCGGTGGCCACCCGACGGCCGGAGTTCTTGGGTTCGTCCATTTCCCCGGCCAGGCACCTCATCAGGTCGTCCAGGCTGTAAACCGCCCCGTAAGGGGGGATGAACCGGGGCGCCGGCCAGGGCATCTCCACCATCTGCTTTCTGCCCGAGGGCGGGGTTACTTCCTGAAACAACTGCCAGCCGGGGCGGAAGCTGAACTGGATTTCGCCCTTGGTCCCGCTGATACGCACCCCCGGGGCTCCCTTCCGGAAGTGCACCACTTGCCCCTTCTCCGTCACCAGCATCCCCTGGCCGCCGAACTCGGTGCTGCCTCCGGGACGGCGCTCCGTGTCTCCCGTGCCGCTCACCCAGGCCGGCGGACTGTCCAGGAAGTAGGACCAGTTCTGATGCTGGGCGCCGGGACCTCTGGCTTCGATGGAGGTCACCTCGCCGATGGCGCCGCCGGTCACCAGTTCCTTGGCCTTGGCGAACGAGGGGTGTGTGGTGGTGATGGCCCCGCAGGAAAGGGGGATCCCCCGGTCGGCGCAGATCTTCACCATGCGGTCCGCCTCCTCCAGGGTGAAGGCCATCGGCTTTTCGGTGAAGATGGCCTTGGCACCGGCCTCGGCGGCCTTGACCGTCAGGAAGGCCCGGCCCTTGGTGTTGGTGCAGACGGCCACGATATCCAGCGCCTCCTTCTCATACATTTCCAAGGCGTCGGTATAGAGGGCCTCGATGCCGTAGCGATCCCCGAAGATCTTCAGGCGGCCCACATCCCGCTCGGCCCCGGCCACCAGCTCGACCTCGGGGCGGTCCCACAAGGCCTCGGCGTAGGATGAGGGCAGTCCCTCGTTGCCCGGGTGGTCGTGGTGGTGGAACTTGCGATGGACCTCCACCTCCGGGGTAATGCGCCTGGTGTCCTCCACCTTGTAGGCCGGGTCCCACCAGGGGCCCTGGCGGTGCGAGCCGTCCCTTTTGGCGACGTCGTAGAGGACCCCCGTCCATCCCAGGCCGACCACCCCGGCGCGATACTTGGGCTTGGAGGTCTTCTTGGCCGCCGCAGGGGTCGCCGTTCCCAGAGTGAGGCCGGTCCCGGAGGCAGCCCCCAGGGTCAGGGCCGATTTCATGAAGTCGCGTCTAATCATGGTTGTGCTCCTATTTGGGGATTAACGGAACCAGTCGTAGGTCAGCCCCAGGCTGCGATCTTTGAGCGGCAGTTGGATGCGCTCCCCGCCCCGGGCCGAGGACTGCTTCATGGCCAACTCCGCCTCGAGGGCCGCCCGCACGATGCGCCCCGAGTTCTTGGGCTCCTTCAGGCGGCCCTCCATG
This sequence comes from Acidobacteriota bacterium, assembly GCA_022821775.1. Classification (GTDB taxonomy): domain Bacteria; phylum Acidobacteriota; class Terriglobia; order Versatilivoradales; family Versatilivoraceae; genus Versatilivorator. The sequence goes on along the minus strand of JAJECY010000102.1, from coordinate 780 downwards.
GTGGCGATCAGGTCGTCCAGGCACCAGGGAGTGCGCATGGAGCCCCACTGGGGATCGGGCCAGGGCATCTCCACCCGCCCCTTGCGTCCCGAGAGGGTGTCCACATCCTGCCACAGGATCCAGCGCTTGCCGTCGAAGACGATCTCCCCCGTGCTTCCCGAGATTTTGACGGTAGGGGCTCCGTCCCGAATGTGGACCACCGTGCCGTCCTTGGCCACGATGATCCCCTGTCCCATGAACTCGCTGCTGCCGCGCTCCCGCCGGGGCTTGTCGCCGATACCGCTGACCCAGTCCAGCTCGCTGTCCACGAAGTAGCACCAGTCCTGGTGCTGGGACAACAGGGGGACACGGGCTTCGATCGACCGGACGTCCCCGATGGCGCCGCCGGTGATCAGTTCCTTGGCCTTGCCGAAGGACGGATGGGAGGTGGTGGTGGCCCCGCCCACCAGGGGCACGCCGGCCTTGGCGCAGGCGTTGACCATGTCGTCGGCCTCCTTCAGGGTGAAGGTCATGGGCTTGTCCACGAAGATCCCCTTCACCCCCGCCTCCACCGCCTTGACCGTCAGGAAGGAGCGGCCCCTCGTGTTGGTGGCGATGGCCAGGATGTCCAGGTTCTCCTTCTCGTACATCTCCAGCGCGTCGGTGTAGAGGGCCTCGATGCCGTAGCGCTCGCCGAACATGGCCAGGCGCTTCTTGTCCCTGTCGGCGCCGGCCACCAGCTCCACCTCGGGCCGGTCCCAGATGGCTTCGGCGTAGGTGGCCACCAGTCCCTCCTTGCCG
>JAJECY010000239.1 GCA_022821775.1 Acidobacteriota bacterium | reverse complement strand
AATCGGGCAATAGCGTGGTTCAGCGCTGGAGTATCACTCCCCCTCAAGGGGGGAGTGATGCTTGAGTTTCTTGAACGACGTTTTGCGAAATTGAGGAGCAGACGCCTGCGACTCGGCTTGTTGAAGCTGTCGCGGCTGTGGTAAATTTTGGCCGTGTTAGACCGTGATCGTCAGCCGAGTCGCAGGGGCCATGGGAAGCTGGTTGGGTTTCTGAGGGGGCTCTTCCTGGCTGGCGTGCTCATCAGTGCTGCCTTGTTGAGTTGCCTGACAGCCATGCGTCTGGCCATCCGGGGCAGTGAAGTCACGGTTCCGGGGGTGGTGGGTCGCTCACTGGAGGAGGCAAGTCGACGGATTTCCCGTGCGCAACTGGTTCTCAAGGTGAGAGGACACCGCTTCGACGACCATGTGCCCCCGGACGGAATCATTGCTCAGAGTCCGGCGGACGGGGGCAGGCTCAAGAGCCAAGGCACCGTCAAGGTGCTGGTCAGCCTGGGGCCGCGGCGCATCCAGGTGCCTGACCTGCGCGGGAAGACGCTGAGGGCCGGACGCTATCAGCTCCTCCAGAGGGGACTCACACCCGGTTTTACCGCGACCATCAGCTCCGACAGCGCCGAAAGCGACGTGGTGCTGTCCCAGTTTCCCCTGCCCGGGGAGCAGGAGAGCCAATCGCCCGCGGTCAACATGCTGATCTCGAGCGGCCGGAGCAGGGTGGCCTACCTGATGCCCGACCTGGTGGGCAAGCGGTTGGGGGAAGTCTCCCGAACCCTGGCGCTGTGGGACATCCAGTCGGGTGAGGTCCACTACCAAAGACTACCCGGATTGGAGCCGGGGACCGTGTTGCAACACAGTCCGGAAGCCGGCGACATCATTCTGGAAGCAGGCTCGGTCAATTTCGAGGTGGCCCGTTAGTCCCATGATTCAAATTGCCCCTTCCATTCTGTCCGCGGATTTCGCTGCTCTGGGAGAGCAGATTCAAGCCGTGGAAGATGCCGGCGCCCATCTCCTCCACCTGGATGTCATGGACGGCCACTTTGTGCCCAACATTACCTTGGGTCCACCCGTGGTGGCGTCCATCCGGAAGATTACCCGGCTTCCGCTGGATGTCCATCTGATGATCGAGAACCCGGACGCCTATATCGAGGCCTTTGCCGATGCGGGAGCCAACTGGATATCGGTTCATGCCGAGGCCTGCGCTCACCTGGACCGGACCTTGAACCGGGTCCGCTCCCGCGGATTATCGACCGGAGTGGTCCTGAATCCGGCCACCTCCCTCTCCGTCCTGGAAAACGTCCTGCCCCTGGTCGATTTCGTACTGATCATGTCGGTCAATCCCGGCTTTGGGGCCCAAAAGTTCATTCCCTATTCCCTGCAGAAGATCGAGGACCTTCGAAAGATGATTGATCGGAGGGGACTATCCGTTAAAATAGAAGCGGACGGAGGCGTAAGCCTCCACAATCTGTGCGCGCTGGTCAGGAGCGGTGCGGAGGTGCTGGTCGCCGGTTCCCAGATCTTCGGTTCGCCGGACCCTGGCGCCGTGGTAAGGCAAATGATCGATCGATCGGCTGGCTGCTTCGAAAGCGGCCAGGATGGAGCGAGATAGTCAGGAGACGATCCTGGAGGAGTTCATGACAAGTCGGAAACCGTTGGCTTGGTTGGCTGTCCTCAGCTTGACCTTTTCAGGTTGCTTCTTCGGAGGAAAGAAGGGGGAGGTCATCACCCCCGAAGGGGCGGCTGAGCCCGACAAGATTCTTTACGAAAAGGGTCTGCAGGATGTGGCCAAGGGCCGTTACGACGTGGGCCGCCTGGTCTTTCAAAACCTGTTGAACACCTACCCCGACAGTGAATACCAGGAACGGGCCAAGTTGGCCATTGCGGATTCCTATTTCAAGCAGGGAGGAACCTCGGGGCTGCTCCAGGCCAAGGCCGAGTATGAGGACTTCAAGACCTTCTTCCCCACCAGCGAGGAACTTGACGATGCCCAGATGCGCATTGCGCTGACGCACTATCGCCAGATGGAGAAGCCCAATCGGGATGCCACCCAGGCCAGGGCCGCCCAAATGGAATTCCAGTCCTTTATCGCGGAACATCCGGACAGCCCCCTGGTGGATGAAGCGCGCCAGTACCTGCGGGAGGTTGAAGAGGTCCTGGCGGTAGGTGACCTCGGGGTGGCCAAGCACGAGTTCCTTCGAAAAAACTACCGGGGGGCCTTCAACCGCGCGGCCACGGCCATCAAGTACGCCGATTTCAGCCGGCAGGATGAGGTCCTCTACGTCCTGGGCCGGGTGCGTGAAAGGCAGCAGAACATCATTGCAGCCGGGTATTACTATGGCCTGGTGGTTCGGTACCACCCGCTCAGCGAGTTTGAAGGCGAGTCCAGAAAAAAGCTGGAGAAGCTGAGCCTTCCCATTCCCGACGTCGACCCGGTGGCCCTGGCCCGCGCCCAGGAAGACCTGGAAAACGAAACCAAGCGGTCCCTGATGGGGCGCTTCGCCCTGCTGTTTGCCAAGAGACCCGATGTCTCCCGGGCGCGCAAGGCCGAACGCCCGGCTCTGCTGTTGGGACCGGAGCAAATCAACCTGGAGCCGGGCGGGCCCGCAAGTCCCACTCCCAGTCCCGCACCCGCTGCTCCAACCGCTGTCCCCAGTGGCTCTCTGGGTATCGAGATCGTCACCCGTCCCGAACGGGAGAAGGGCGACGAGTCGGCATCCCCGGATTCCGGTTCCGAAGAGTAGGCAGGCGACTCACTCCGCGCCGGCCGAAGGCGCTCCGCCGCGCGGCCTCCCGCCTGCCGGACCCCATCCGCCGGGCAATCCACCCCCTTCCGTTACCGGTGTTTTCCCTTCACTTTTGGAGGGACGGCGCTACAATAGCCTGCCTGCGGTCCAGTGGGAACTGCGGGTTCGGCACCACCCCTGACGGCCCGAGTCATCAGCATGGCGATTTCAAAGACCTACGATCCCCAATCGGTCGAGCCGGGCTGGATGGAGTTCTGGGAAAGGGAGCGTCTTTTCGTAGCCGACGCCGAATCCAGCCGCCCCCCCTTCGTGATCGTCATTCCTCCGCCCAATGTGACGGGTTCTCTTCACATGGGGCACATGCTGGTCTACACGCTGCATGACATCGTAGTCCGCTGGCGCAGGATGCAAGGGTACAACACCCTGTGGCTGCCGGGGACCGACCACGCCGGCATCGCCACCCAGAACGTGGTGGAACGTCAACTGGAAGCCGAGGGCACCTCCCGCCAGGCATTGGGGAGGGAGGCCTTCGAACGGCGGGTGTGGGAGTGGAAGGAGGAAAGCGGCAACACCATTTTGAGGCAATTGCGCCGCCTGGGGGGCTCCTGTGACTGGACTCGGGAGAGATTTACGCTGGATGAGGGGCTGTCCAGGGCGGTGCGAGAAGTCTTTGTGAGGCTCCACGAGGAAGGACTTATCTACCGTGGCAAGCGGCTGATCAACTGGTGCGTTCGTTGCCGAACGGCGCTATCCGACCTGGAGGTCAGTGCAGAGCCGAGCCAGGGGAAATTGTACACCCTGCGTTATCCCCTGGCAGACGGAGATCGTTTGCTCTCGGTGGCGACCACCCGGCCGGAGACCATGTTGGGGGATACCGCCGTGGCCTTCAACCCCCAGGACGAGCGGTATCGGGGGCTGGCCGGCAAGGTGGTGCGGCTGCCGTTGGTCGACCGTGAGATTCCCATTGTGGCCGATTCCTTTGTGGATCCCGATTTCGGAACCGGACTGGTGAAAGTCACGCCGGCGCACGATCCCAACGATTTCGAAATCGGACTGCGCCACCGCCTGCAACGGATTTCGGTGATGGACGAGGATGGACGGATGACCGATGCGGCCGGCGAGTTCCGGGGATTGGACCGTTTGGACTGCCGGGCCGCCGTGGTCAGGGAGCTTGACCGGCAAGGCCTGTTGGAAATGGTGGAAAACCATTCCCACAGCGTGGGGCAGTGCGACCGCTGCAAGGACGTGATCGAGCCTCTCCTGTCCACCCAGTGGTTCGTCAAGACCAGGCCCCTGGCTGAACCGGCCATTCGGGCCGTCGAGGAAGGCCGAATTCGATTCGTTCCGGCCAACTGGTCCAAGACCTACTTCGAGTGGATGCGAAACATCAAGGACTGGTGCATCTCCCGGCAACTGTGGTGGGGGCACCGCATCCCCGCCTGGCACTGCCGGGACTGCGGAGAGGTCAACGTGGCCCGCCAGGAACCGCGGCAGTGTGCCCATTGCTCCAGCCGGGAGCTGACCCCGGAGACCGACGTGCTGGATACCTGGTTCAGCTCGGGCCTCTGGCCGTTTTCCACGCTGGGTTGGCCCGAACGGACCCGGGACCTGCAACGGTTCTACCCGACCTCAGTCCTGATCACCGGATTCGACATCATCTTCTTCTGGGTGGCGCGCATGATCATGGCCGGGCTCAAGTTTGCCGGGGACGTCCCCTTCCGGACCGTCTATATCAACAGCCTGGTTCGGGATGCCGAAGGGAAGAAGATGAGCAAGTCGAAGGGCAACGTAGTGGATCCGCTGGACCTGATGGAACAGTACGGTACCGATGCGGTTCGCTTCACCCTGGCCATCATGGCCGCGCCGGGAACCGACATCAGCCTCTCCGAAGAAAGGATCCTCAGCCATCGGGCCTTTGCCAACAAGATCTGGAACGCTTTTCGCCTGGTCACCCTGCACCTGGAAAGCATTCGCGCCCAGTTGCCGCCCGACTTCGACGCCAGTGCCGAGATGGAAGAGTTGTCCCGAAGGTGGAAGGAACTGTCCCTGGTGGACCGATGGATTCTGTCCAGGCTGTCCGGCGTCACCCGAGAGGTCAACGCGGGGTTGGAGGCCTACCGGTTTCACGAATCCAGCCATGCCATTTACCACTTTTTCTGGGGAGAGCTTTGCGACTGGTACATCGAGTTCGTCAAGCCCAAGATCGTCGCCCCGGACAAGCGTCCCGAGGATCAGCTTTCCTACCGGGTGCTGCTGGTCGTCTTCGATCAGGCTCTCCGGCTGATGCATCCCTTCATGCCCTTCATCACCGAGGAGATTTGGCAACGGTTGCCGCACAGGGGGGTCTCCATAGCCGTCCAGTCCTATCCCGAGGGTCATCCGGCCTGGGCCGACGCCAGCGCTGAAGCCGGAATCGGCATGCTGCAGGACGTCATCACCAAGATCCGAAACCTGAGGGCGGAAATCAACCTGGATCCCGGGCGCAGAATCCCGGTCCGGCTGGCCAGCCCGCAGCCGGAGGTGCGCTCGTTCCTGCTGGAAAGCCGGCCCTACGTCCTCAACCTGGCCCGCTGCGATCGGGTCGAGGTGGTGGCCGCGGTTGGCAGGGAAGACCATTCGGCTCGCTCGGTGGCGTCAGGAGTGGATGTCGAGATACCGCTGGCGGGACTGATCGATCTACAAGTGGAAAAGGGGCGAATCGAAAGAGAGATTCTCAAGTTGGAGCGGGAAATGACACCCATACGGCAGCGGCTGCAAAACCAGGCCTTCATGAGCAACGCGCCGGAGAAAGTCGTGGAACTCAATCGCCATCGTCTCATCCAGTTTCAGGAAAAGCTGGGCAAGTTGAGGGAGTATCGGGATCAACTGTAAGCGGCCTGAGACTCCGGACTATCAAGCGAATTCCCGCCATGTTGGAACTGGATTCCCGGAAGCTCACACCCGTAGTCTCGGAGGCGCTGGCGGAGGACCGTGGAGCCGGCGACGTCACCAGCCAACTCACCGTCGATCCGTCCCTGCAGGCTCGAGGAGATTTCCGGGCCAAGGCGGACCTGGTCCTGGCAGGGTGGCCGGTGGTGGCGGAGACCTTCCGCATCCTCTCGGACGGGTTTGCTTCTCGGGCATTTTTTGGAGAAGGCGACCGGGTGGCTCGGGGAAGCCTCTTGGGGACGGTCCGCGGGCCGGCGTTGCTGCTGCTTGGGGGGGAGCGGGTGGCGCTCAATTTCCTGCAGCGGTGCAGCGGGATCGCGACCTTGACCCGGGCCATGGTCGGTGCCGTGGAGGGAACCGGGATCGCCGTCCTGGATACCCGCAAGACTACCCCCGGACTGCGTTTCCTGGAAAAGTATGCCGTCGCCACGGGAGGGGGGAAGAACCATCGCTTCGGCCTCTATGACGGGATTCTGATCAAGGAGAACCACATCCTGGCCGCGGGCGGAATTGAAGCGGCCGTCTTCAGGGTTCGTTCCGGGTCGCCCCCCCCGCACAGGATCGAAGTGGAAGTGTCCAATCTGCAAGAGTTGGAGCAAGCCCTGAGGGTCGGGGTGGAGGCCATTCTGCTGGACAACATGACTCCGGGCCAGGTAAGAGAGTGCGTCGCCCGGACCCGGGGCCGGGCTCTTCTGGAGGTCTCCGGCGGCATTGATCTGCACAATATTCGGGACTATGCCGTAACCGGCGTGGACTTTATCTCGGTGGGCGCCTTGACCCACTCTGCGAGTGCGGCGGATATCAGCCTGGAGTTGCAGTTGTCCAATCCCCACGGGTGATGAGGGAACTTCCATCCAGCGGCCGGCAGCTCGATCGACTCGTCAAGCTGCTGGCCGATTCACCAAGGGAGGTGTGGTCCCAAGCGGAGCTCGCCCGTTCCATGGAATTGTCTCCGGCAAGACTCTCGGAGGTGCTGGCCATGTTCCAGGCGGAGGGTTGGCCTCTGGAGGTGCGCTCGGATCAACGGGTGTGGCTCGCGACGGCTGCGGATATGCCGGTCGCCTCCCGGGTTCGACCGCATCTCACCACCGACCGGCTGGGTCGGAGGTGTCACCACTACCTGAGGGTCGCCTCCACCAACGACACCGCCCGGCGCCTTGCCGAGGCCGGGGCGGTAGAGGGGACAGTGGTGGTGGCCGAGGAGCAGACCGGAGGGCGAGGGCGTTTGGGTAGAACCTGGTTATCTCGCAAGGGCAAGGACATCCTGCTGTCGCTGGTTTTGCGGCCGCATGTGGATCCGGCGCAGGCGCCCGGCTTGAACCTGGTGGTGGGGCTGGCGGCCAGCCAGGCTGTCGGCGAGGTTGCCGGAATCCCCACCGACCTCAAGTGGCCGAACGACGTGCTCATCCCCGGCGGAAAGTGCTGCGGAGTGTTGACCGAGATGAATGCCGATCCCGGGAAGATCCATTTCGTCATTGTAGGAGTCGGCATCAACGTGAATGGGACCTCGCTTCCGAAATCCATTGCCGGTCAGGCTTCGACCCTTGAGCTGGCTTCGGGTGGTCCCGTGCCCAGGCCGAGACTGGTGGCAGCCTTGTTGAACCGCCTGGAAGCCTTGTACCTGGTTTTCCTGGACCGGGGCCTCCGACCCTTGCTGGAGCGCTGGGCGGCGTCTTCTTCCTCCGTGCGAGGCCGCCCGGTCCTGGTTTCGAACCCGGGCCGCTCCCTTCGGGGGACCACTGCCGGGCTGAGCGGGCAGGGAGCCCTGCGAATCAGGCGGGAGGACGGCAGGCTGGAAGAGGTCCTGGCCGGGGACGTGGTTCAGTGGTAGCGCCGGTCGGGGGCGCGGCTTGCCTGAAACAAATTACGTAACCTGTTGAAAATAATAGATGTTGATTCTGAAGCCGTTTTTGTTTCACCCTCGAATGATCCGCCCGTCGTGGGGGCGGGGGCGCGGCTTGCCTGAAACAACAGAAAAAAAGAGTTATCCACTAAGACACAGTGCGCCGTGGAAAGGCGCCTTCTTCCAGCGGGTGCGAATCCCGCCCAACAACTGTCGCTCCGGTTGGAAGCAGCCAGGGCGGATCATGGAGGCAACGATATGGTCTGAAGCACTTTGGCGTCAATGGCCGCCAAGGGCGGCCCAGCGACCATGCGGGCCGGAACGCGAGTGAACGTCGAGCAGGCCTCGAAACGGATAATACGGAAGCCGACCCTCCTGTGTTTAGGGGAAGGCCGCTGGCGGATGGGGAAGAGAGCGACGCGGGCACCGATCCGATTCCGTCGGGGTAGTGACGCTGGCACGCATGGAAGGGGAAGAAGGCAGCAACACGGGAAGCCCTGGCGGAGATGGGCACACATCAACCGGGACCCCGGGAGGGGCAGGCCGGGCCGACAGGGTGGCGGAAAGGTCCGTAGTACCGGGGAAGCCGGGTAACGCCGGTGGAGGGAAGGGGCCTTGAGTAGAGAGCAGCATGGAAAGGAGGCAAGGCGTGACCACTGACAAGAGTCTAACAGGGTCAGAGCGGGTTCGGAAATTCCAGACCATGCTACATGCGAAAGCGAAGGAGGACCCCAAGCGACGGTTTCATGCTCTGTGCGACAAGGTGTGGCGAAAGGTGTGGCGAGAGGACTTTCTGAAGGAAGCCTGGGAGCAGGTTCGCCGTAATGGCGGCAGTGCCGGGGTGGACGGGGAGGGCTTCAAGGACATCGAGGCGAGTGGAGTGGAGGGCTGGTTGGGGGAACTGGCGCGGGACCTGAGGGAAGGGACCTACGTGCCGAAGCCGGTGCGGCAGGTGCTGATCCCGAAGAAACAGCCCGGCAAGTTCCGGCCTTTGGGCATACCCTGTATCCGGGACCGGGTAGCGCAGACGGCGGCTCTGCTGGTGTTGGAGCCGATCTTGGAAGCGGACCTGCAACGGGAGCAGTATGGCTATCGGCGGGGGTGGAGTGCCAACGACGCGGTCAAACGCGTGCATGGACTCCTGCGAAGGGGACACCAGGAGGTGGTTGACGGCGACCTGTCCAACTACTTCGGCGAGATACCGCATGCGGAGCTGATGAAGAGCATCGCCCGGCGCGTGAGCGATGGGAGGATGCTGAGACTCATCAAGGCATGGCTGGAGATGCCGGTGGAGGAGGACGACGGGAAGGGTGGCAGACGCCGCACGAACCGAGGGCGCCGGGAGAGGAAGGGGACGCCGCAAGGAGCCCCGATCTCACCCCTGCTCAGCAATCTCTACATGCGGCGCTTCGTGCTGGGATGGAAGGTGCTGGGTTATGCCCGGCGCTTCCGAGCGGAGATCGTCAATTACGCGGATGACTTCCGTGTGCTCGGCAAGGCACCGGCAGCAGCGATGCTGACGGCGGTCAAGCGGATCATGGAGGAGCTGAAGCTACCGGTCAACGAGCGGAAGACCCGATGCTTGCGGTGTCCCGAGGAACCGATGGAGTTTCTGGGCTACCGGATCGGACGCAACTATCGCCCCACGGGGAAAGGAGCCTATATCGGCACTCGACCCAGCCAGGCGAGCGTCCAAAGCATCTGCCGCAAGATCAGCGAGTGGACGGCGCCGAGGAACGGGAATCTGTTACCGGGCCAGATGGTAGAGGACCTGAACCGGATGATAACGGGGTGGGCGAACTACTACAGCCAGGGGCAGGTAAGCCCGGCCTACCGAGCGATCGACCGCCACGCGGGACGGCGGCTGCGTCAGTGGCTCTGTCGGAGGCACAAGGTAAGGACCGGGGGGACGGTGCGCTTCTCGGACGCGAGACTATGGAGAACCTATGGACTCACTTGCCTGGGGTCGAAGTGACAGAGCCATCCGTGGGCGAAGGCATGATCTCGACTGAAAGCCGGATGCGGGAAAACCGCACGTCCGGTTTGACGAGCGGGGGCGAGGAAACGTAGCGAGGAACGAGATTGAGGCACCGGCGAGTGGCGAAAGCCGCCGGCAACAGCGACTCCCTCGATCTAAGGCCGGCGCGCCTCCCCTCGACTCTACCGAAGGA
>JAJECY010000001.1 GCA_022821775.1 Acidobacteriota bacterium | reverse complement strand
TGAAGGAAGGCATGGTGGCGAAGCCTCCTCCGAAGCAGAGCAGGATGTAGCAGACGAGCACCGAGAAGACCCAGGGGTTGCGCTCGGTCATGAGTATGCCGAAGACCACCATCTGGCTGGCGAGAATGATGCGGAACACCCGGATACGGCCGATACGATCCGACAGCAGCCCCCAGAACAGTCGTCCCGCCCCGTTGCACAACGAGCTGACGGCAATCAAGGTGGCGCCGTAGGCAACCAGCATCGCAGGCTCGATCGTAGGATCCGACAATCCCCACACATCTTGCAACAGCGGAGACTGGAAGCTGATCACCGAGATCCCGGCGGAGATGTTGAAGAAGAAGACCAGCCACATGACAATGAACCTGGACGAGAGCAGGCATTGCCCCACGGATTCCGATTCCGGAACGACACCGCTTGCCCCGGCGCTCGCGGAAGTGGGGACTGCAGGGGCGGGTGGATCGGAGAGCAGAAGACTGGACGGGATCAGGATGCAGGCGAATATGGCGCCCAGCCAGGTGAAGAGGAGCGCCAGGTTGCCTCCGGTGAAATACATCATGAGAACGGGCGCCAGCACCTTGCTGAGCAGAAAGGCTCCGATGCCGAAGCCCATGACCACAATGCCGGTTGCCAGCCCCTTGCGGTCCGGAAACCATTTCGCCGTCGTCGCGACCGGAGTGACATAGCCAAGCCCGATCCCTGCCCCCCCGATCACTCCATAACCCAGGTAGAACAGGATCAGGTTGTCCAGATGCAGGGCCAGTCCGCCGATAACATAGCCCGACGAAAACATCAGGCTGCCGGCCGTCGCCAACAGTCGGGGTCCGGTCTTGGGCAGAATCATGCCTGCCCAGGCCGCTGAAAGCCCCAGTGTGAAAATGACGACGCTGAAAGCAATGGCGGTTTCGGTGAAGGTCCAACCGTAGTCCTGGACCAGAAGCGTCTGGAAAAAGCTCCAGGCATACACCGTACCGAAACAGATCTGCAGCAGAGTGCAGAGCAGGACGATCGCCGTGCGTGGAAGTACGACACGCGGCATGGCCATCTCACTGCCTCCGATCAGGTATTCTCCCCAGGCGGAGTGCCTCGCGCCTTGTCAAAATCCATGACCATCGAGAAATAGAGAAACAGGCGAGCCAGTTGTCCGACCTCATCGTCACGAGCCAGCAGCGTGTCGTCGGAGCTGTCCTTGTTGCGCTCCCGTGCCAGTCGTGCGGCATAGGCGATCACCGAGTCGATCGGTTTCGCGGCAAGTCTGACCAGCCAGATGGCGGAAAAGACGCCGATGATGAAGATGGAGGAGATCAGGTATACCTGCTGTCCGACCGCCCGTTGAATCTTGAGCGCGATCAGTCCCGTATCCATTCCGATATGAACGGCCCCGGCGACACCCGCAAGGATGGGGCTGCTGACCTCGACGAAGTCGCCCATTCCAGGGAGATTGCGCTCCACTGTCGCCCTGGACGAATGATCGCTCTGGGCGATTTCAGTGGGAATTCCGGGCACGAACGTGTGGGCGAGAAACTCGCCGTGTTCGCTGGTGATGTAGATGTAGCTGATTCCCTGGATTTCGATGAACTGGTCGATCAGGGACTGCAGGGCGGACAAGTCGCGGTTCAGCAGGATGTCGACGCTTGAATCCGCGATCGTCTTTGCGATCCCACGGCTGTTGCTCTCATACTCGGCGGAGAGGTGGGTATCGACCGTATAGATGCACAGGGCGGAGGTCGAGAGACTGATCACCGCAAACAGGAAGAAGATGCCGACCAGGGTCTTCTGAAACAGCTTCTGAATTTTCATGATGCAAACCTGCCCTCCCAGCTCTTCAAGGTAACGAAGCGACCCGATTCGACAACGGTGTAGTAGACCTGTTGCAGCCCTTGACGCCGATCGGGGCCGAAGGAAACGCGCTCATCGATGCCGATGTCGAAATCGCTGATGGTAAAGACCGCATCCTCGAGCTTGTTTCGATCCGGCTGGTCGCCCAAGCGCCGAAGGATCTCGACCATCAGCTTGGCATTGAGAAATCCCTCCAGGCTGACAAAGCTGTAGGAGAACGACGTGTAGTCTTCCTTGAGCACGTGCGACGGAGGTTGAGGATCATACCGGTCCATCATCTCCCGATACTGCTTGACCGCCGGGATGGAGGTGTCCTCGTAGCTGGGGACGACTTGAGAATTCACCAGCAGATTGGTGTAGCGCCGGCTGTCATCCCGACCTTCCGTAATCAACTTCAGCAGGTTCTCGCTCCCGACAAAGGACAGGTTGGCGATGGGCACTTCCAGTCCGAGGTCGACAGCGTCACGCAAGAAGGCCGCGCAGGCGGCATAGGAGCCAATACAGATGACCGCGCTTGGGTTCGATTGCTTCAATATCTCCACCTGGCGCCGCATGCTGCCGGAAAATTTTGCTCCCCGACGATAGGTAGCTTCCCCGGCGATCTGCAAGCCATATCGACTCATTGCCAGTCGCACTCCGGCCCATCCGCTGCGGCCATAGGCATCGGCTTGGTAGAACACGGCGATGCGCTTGTTGCCGATCGAGACGAAATTGTCGACCAGCCCGGCGGTTTCCTGGCGATAGGAGGCACGAAGGTTGAAGGCAAAATCCCCGTAAGGCGGTTCCCGCTGGGGCTGGGCGCCCGTGAATGGAAAGAACAGGTAGGCGTTCTTTCCCTGAAACTTCTTGAGCATGGGAAGAACACGGGTGACGGTTGGCGTGCCGACGTAGCCGAACAGGGCAAAGACCTGATCCTGCTGCACCAGGGTCATGGTGTTGGTGACTGCCGGATTCGGCTGGTAGCCGTCGTCGTAGGTCTTGAGTACGACCTTGCGTCCCTGGATGCCACCGGCTCGGTTAACGTGCTCGAAATAGGCATTGGCGCCTCGGTAGAGCTCAATGCCGAGACCGCGTGAAGGACCGGAGAAAGCCGCCGATACACCGAGAACAATCTCGGCATCGGTGACCCCGGTCTGCTCGGTACGCGCATCGGGATTTGTTTCTCCGTTCATTTCTTGTTTCCTCCTTTGGTCAGTCAGGTCGTCCGGTTCCGCCCAGGCGTTGGGACGGAACAGCCATGGGATGGCCATGAATCCGCCAAGACCGGAGCCCAGCACCTCCCGTCTCGTCATCCGCCGCATGGCAAACACCTCGCTAATGAACTGTTGATTTCAGATTTCCGATACTCTCATTGTGCCGAGCCTGATCAGTAGGGTCATTATACTGAATGCCACCGTTCCGGTGCCCGACGAACTTTCGAAATTCAGCGGGGATCTCCGGAGCGACCGGCTTTCGTTCGCGCGGTTCCGGCTGGTTGACAGGTGGGTAGGATAGGCTGGAATCGTCGCCCTTGTTGAAGCCCGCGGCGGTGGGACTGATCTGCGCTCGCTGCCAGGGAAGTGCGGGTCAACGGGAGTACAGTCGGGCGATCTCGTCGGTCTCGAAGGCCGGCCACGCGGCCGGTCGGCCGTCCTCCCTCTCCAGGGCCTCGACGCCGCTTCCCTCCTCCAGGACCTCGCCAATGGCAGCCACCGGAATTCCGGCGTCCCGCAGGGCATCGCAAATATCCCCGCAGGCTTCCGGACCGCAGGCTATCAGCAGGCTTCCCGAACCGATCAACCCCAACGGATTGAGATCCAAGAGCTTACAGATCCGGGCCGTTGGCCCGAAAATCGGGATGCGACCCGGATAGACCCGGAGGCGACGCCCGCCGGCCGCGCCCAGTTCCCCAACGGCCGTGGCCACGCCGCCTTCGGTGACGTCGTGAAGAGCCCGAACCTCCTTGCAGCCGGCGGCAATCTCGGCCTCCCGCAGAATGCTGATCCCCGGATCGGTCAGGAACCCCCGGCACTGCTCGACCTCTTTCCGGCGCAGCCCCAGCTCCAACAGCCGTGGTGCGAATTCACGGGCAATCAGGGCCGTCCCTTCCACCGCTACGCCCTTGGTGATAAGGACCCGGTCTCCTGCACGCATCTGTCGCTTGTCGATCAAGCGGGATCGGGACACCGTACCCGCCAACTGCCCGACGACCACGGGCCGGGTGACCGCATCGGTAATCTCGGTATGGCCGCCGCACAGGCTCACCCCGAATTGGGAGGCCGCCTGATGCAGCTCGACCATGACCTGGCGGACTCGGCCCGGTGATGTCCCCGGCGGGAAAAGCAGAGTGGCCAGCATCCAGCGCGGCTTGGCGCCGCAGGTGGCCAGGTCGTTGGCGTTGACCACCATGGCGTAGTAGCCGACGGCGTCGGTGGCAAAGGTGATGGGGTCGGACTTGAGCACCAGCGTGTCTTCTCCCGAGAGGCTGACGGCCGCCACGTCCTCCCCCACCCGCGGACCCACCAGCACGGAGGGATCCGTGCAATCCAGTGTTTTCAGAAATCGGTCCAACAACTGGTTGGGCAGCTTGCCGGCCGGCAGAGGCCGGGAATCGTCCAGGGACATTTTCAAGACCTCCTATCAGGGATAGAGCCCCCTCAGCCTGGTGGCCCTCGCCACTCGTTCGATGCCGACCATGTTGGCTGCCGTCCGCATGGGCACCTTTCTCCCGACGGAGAGGTCCAGAACCGACTTGAAGCTGTGCCTCATGATGGATTGCAGCTTCCTGGAAACATCAGCCTCCTCCCAGAAGAGGTGTTGAATGGATTGCACCCACTCCAGATAGGAGACCGTGACTCCCCCTGCGTTGCACAGCACGTCCGGGATCAGGAATACCTCCTTGGCTTGCAGGATCTTGTCCGCGGCAGGGGTGGTGGGGCCGTTGGCCGCCTCGGCAACGATCCTGGCCTGGATCCCGGCGGCGTTTTTCTCGGTGATGGCGTCTTCCAGCGCAGCCGGGATCAGAACATCACAGGAACAATGGAGCAAGTCCTCGGCCTGCATCGGCTCCGATTCCGGAAATCCCGAAACACTCCCCGTCCGCTCCTTGTACTCGATGAGCTTGCCGGGCGGCAGCCCGTTTCCGTTATAGACACACCCACGGGAATCGCTGACCGCAATCACCTTGGCCCCGGCTTCGTGCAAAAGCCGGGCAGCCACCGAGCCGGCATTCCCGAATCCCTGAACGCACACCTTCAGCCCATCCAGCTTCAGCTCGAGGTGCTCCACTGCACACCCAATGGTGAAGAACACTCCCCGACCGGTGGCCTGGATGCGTCCCATGGACCCTCCCAGCTCCAGGGGTTTTCCGGTGACCACTCCCGGAACGCAGTAGCCCTTGTTCATGCTGTAGGTATCCATGATCCAGGCCATCACCTGGGGATTGGTATAGGCATCAGGCGCCGGGATATCCTTTTCGGGGCCGATAAAGGGAAGGATCTCGTTGGTAAACCTTCGGGTCAGCCGTTCCAACTCTCCGTTGCTCATGCTTTTCGGATTGCAGCAGACCCCGCCCTTTCCACCGCCGAAGGGGATGTCCACGATCGCCGATTTCCAGGTCATCCAGGTCGCCAGCGCCTTCACTTCGTCCAGGTTCACCCTGGGATGGTACCTGAGGCCTCCCTTGGCAGGCCCTCTGGCGGTGCTGTGCTGCACCCGGTAGCCCTCGAAACGCCGGATACGGCCGTCGTCCAGTCTGACGGGAACGGAAACGATCAGGCAGCGTTCCGGGTACTTGATCTTGTTCCTCACGTCGTCGTCCAGTTGCAGGAGGTCGGCCGCCGCCTCGAACTGTTCCATAGCATTGTCGAATACACTTTGATTTTCTTCACTCATGGAGATTCCTCCTTTCATGAACCAGCCATTCGATCATAGGGATGCAATCCGTCTTCCGCGGTTTGCTACGCATGGGGAGGCCAAGAACTCCCCCCGCATAAATCTACCGCCCCCTGTGGGTTTCGCCGGCGTTCCGGTTCGTTCTGGCGAGGGCCGAGGGGAAACCCTCCGCCGTCCCCGGCCGGAAGCCCTCGCCTGCAATCCCATCGCCTTTCGAGATCGATTGAGATACACTGGAGCCAACCATGGCGTTGAACCGGAGGGGGACTCATGTGGGGCGTCAATCCTGTCACCGTTTTCTTTATTCTGGTGGTTGTCCTGTGGTTGATCAACTCGATCAATGTTCTGAGGGAATATGAACGAGGGGTCATCTTCAGACTGGGACGCCTGCTGTCGAAACCCAAGGGCCCTGGCCTGATCTTCGTCTTCTGGCCCATCGATCGCATGGTTCGGGTATCCCTGCGAACCGTGGCGCTGGACGTGCCCACCCAGGACATTATTACCAGCGACAACGTCTCGGTGAAGGTCAATGCCGTGGTCTACTTCCGCGTGCTCAACGCCATCAGGTCGGTGGTCGAGGTTGAGAACTTTCTCTACGCCACCTCCCAGCTCTCCCAGACCACCCTGCGTTCCGTGCTGGGCGAGGTCATGCTGGACGACCTGCTCAGCAAACGGGAGACCCTCAATATGAAGCTCCAGGCGATCCTGGACAAGCAAACCGACCCCTGGGGAATCAAGGTTTCCCTGGTGGAAGTCAAGGCGGTGGACCTGCCGCAGGAGATGCAGCGGGCCATGGCCAAACAGGCCGAGGCGGAGCGGGAAAAGCGCGCCAAGATCATTCACGCCGACGGTGAGTTTCAGGCCGCCGCCAAGCTGGCCGACGCGGCCCGGGTGGTGTCCCGCCAGCCGGTGGCGCTTCAACTCCGCTACCTCCAGACCCTGACGGAAATCGGCGTCGAGAAGAACAACACCCTGGTCTTTCCCCTTCCCCTCAATCTCATCGACGCCATCATGAGCCTGAAGAAAGAATCCTGATTCCCCCCGAAACGCACTCCCTCCCCAAAATCAAGCTGAACCCATTCGCGGCCCGTCCGAGCTCCGGAGTCGGCGCCGGATCTCTACCCACAATCCTCTGATAGTGTTTGTTGATAGTTTTTGTTGTTTACATTGTAAACGTGTGGGTTTATAGTCAATTCAAGTATCCAACTCACAACATTGCCGCCGTTGACGTCAGGAGGTGACTTGTCCTTCCTGAAGCTGGTGGTGGTCCATCCATGCCGCAGCCCAGGGCCGGCTGCGCGAGGAGGAACGATGATTCCGCGAACTGAAGGGATCGCTTTGCGGTTGATCCATCGGATCAGTCGGTCAACTCCGACGGGCGTGTCGGTTGTGCTGACCGCCCTGGCCGCTCTTATTCTGGCGGCGCCCCTGGCGATCGCCCAGGAGTATGGCGGGTTTCGGGGAAGAGTGACCGATCCCACCGGGGCGATCGTGGTCAGCGCAGACGTGACCGCGACCTCGGAAAGCACCGGACTGGGCAACAGCACCGTGACCAACGAGGTGGGAGACTTCGAGCTGAGGGGACTGTCGCCGGGGTCCTACACCCTGGAAGTCGAACTGTCGGGCTTCAAGAAATTCGTCAACTCCGGCCTGGTGGTCTACGCCGGACAGGCCCGGCGAATCGATATCACGCTGGAGGTGGGTGAGGTGGCCGACACCATCACCGTCGAGGAAGAGGGCTACGTCATCGACACCGACACGCCCACCATCAAGCAGACCACGGCCATGACGGAAATGGTGGGTTTCAACACCAATGCCGCCCTGATTTATACCATCGGCCTCAATCCCGGCAACGAGCCCCGCAGCCAGGTGCACGGCAGCTACGCCAACAATACCAACACCGAGCACATGGGTCTGGCCACCAACGCCTACGGCGGGTCGGGCCGGGACTATACCGAGACCACCCAGGAACTGATTCAGACCTCCTTCAATGCCCCCGCCGAGTACCGCACCTCAACCACGGTGATGGCCATCGGCCGGGGAGGCACCAACAAATTTCACGGGGAGATCTTCTATCACCTCAACCATCCCCGACTCAATGCGCTGCAACCGAGTCAGAACGGCCGGCCCAGGCCGCCCTCCCGTCCCAATCGGCGCATCTCCTACGAGGCCAGCGGACCGGTGTACATCCCCCGCGTGTACGACGGCAGGAACAAGACCTTCTTTCACTGGAACTACCAGCCCTCCAGCAACGTCAACTACTTCCTGAGTCAGAACTGGATCCTGCCGACCACCAAAATGCGCCAGGGGGACCTGTCCGAATTCGCCCGATTCCAGCGGACGACCCAAGGGAACCCGGACTTCAACATCATCGATCCCTTCACCGGCCAGCCCTTCCCCAACGACATGATCCCCCGGGAGCGGTGGAGCCCGGTGGCCGCCAACCTGCTGGATCCCTCCCGCGGGATTCTGCCGTTGGCCCATAGAGATCGACTCTACGACAACTTCGACTTCATCGACTCCAACGCCAATGAACGCGACACCACCCATATGCGTTTCGACCACCAGATCACCCAAGACAATCGGGTGACCGCGACCATCTGGTGGGAGCGCTGGGTGTTCGATGAAGGAGGAGGCAGTCCTTTCATCAACGGCAAGGGTCTGTTTGGAGACGACAACCGTCGCGCCTTCGCCCTGCAGGATGCCCACACCTTCAATCCGCAGGTGATCAACGAGTTCAGCTTCGGCTGGAACCGTCAACGCAGCGTGTGGAGAAGCGGCGACTTTCCGGGCCGCCAGTACCTGGATCTGCTGGGCATATCCGACCTGGGCGGCCGCGAGAAGCTACTGCCCAACGGCTCCGGCAATCCCCGCTTCGTGGTTCGGACCCTGGGGCGGCAATCCGGCGCCTCCTCGGCATCCTTCAACGTGGGACCCGCCAACCTCATGGGCGGCTTGGGCACTTCGCCGCTGATCGACTTCACCGAAGCCGCGGTGTGGCAGATACGAGACACCATCTCCATCCAGAAAGGCAGCCACCTCATCAAGACCGGCATCGAGCTGCGTCACCAGTTTCCCCACAAGGAGGGGGATCGAAACACCAACGAGTTCGGCCGCTGGGATTTTACCGGGAATTTCACCGGCTACGACTTCGGCGACCTCTTGCTGGGCCTGCCTTTCACCACCAAGATCGAGGCCATCACCCCCCGAGCCGAAGCACGGCAATGGGAGTTCGGCTTCTTCATTCAGGACGACTGGAAGATCCGGCCGGACCTGACCCTCAACCTGGGAGTCCGCTTCCAGCACTACGGCACCCCCTATGAAAAGGACGACCGCTGGTACAACTTCGATCTGGCCAACCGACAGGTGGTGGTGCCCAGCGATCAAGCCTTGCGCCAGGTGGTCCCGGGTTATCCCATCCCGGTGGTCACTGCCCGCGAGGCCGGCTATCCCGATAAGCTGATCAACTTCAAGTCCGTGTTGGTGGATCCGCGGATCGGCATCGCTTTCCGTCCCCGGGAAGGAACGGTGATTCGTACCGGCTACGGCATCTACTCGGTTCCCTACGCCACCCATGCGGCTCAGGCCGCCGGCTTCCCGGTGGGCGGGTTCGGCATCGACCGGGCCGGCCTGCTGGCGGCTCGGGTTCGGGGGCCCTACCAGTTGGTGGAGGAGTTCGGCCCCAACCAGATCGTGGACGGAGCGGCGGAACTCACCACCCTGCGAGGGTTTCCGCAACTGACCGGCACCTTGGGGCGACAGTTGGTCTATGCCATGGACCCCGATCTGCGCAAGAACGACTGGCCTTATGACCAGCAGTGGAACCTCACCATCGAGCAGGAACTGGGGCACGGCTTCGCCATGCGAACGTCCTATGTGGGCACCAAGGGCACCAACTGGCCGGTTATTCGGGACCTGCAGCGGCCGGCTCCCGGCCCCATACCCTTTGCCGAGCGTCACGACCAGTTTCCCTTCGGCCCCGGATTCAGCACGGTGGGCCTGCTGGACCTGGGAGGCAACTCCAGCCACCACGGGTTCGAGTTTGAAGTTACCCGCCAGTTCTCCAGCGGACTCTACCTGAGAGGCTGGATTGCCCGGCTCAATACGCTGAACGACATCCAGGGCGGCCTTTTCGGCTCCACGGTGGGTCTGTTCATCGAGGATCCCTACGATCGCTCCAACGAGAAGGGCCATCAGAACGGGTTCAATCCCTATCAGGCCCGGATCGTGGCCGTCTATCCGCTACCCTTCGGCAAGAACCAGAAGTACGGCTCCAACGCAAACCGGTTCCTGCAGAACATCATCGGTGGCTGGACCCTGGCGCCGGAATGGAGGGACCGCAACGGAACCCGGTTCACGCCGGCCTTCTCCGGTGCGGACACCGCCAACGTCGGCAGATCCGGCGGCCGTCCCGACCTGCTGCCCGGCTGCAATCCCAATGTCGGCGGGGAGACCGAATTCAAGTGGAACGCCGGCTGCTTCGCCGTACCTCCCAACGGACGCTTCGGAACGGCGCCGCGGGGCATGATGCGAGGGTTCTACGTGTGGGACCTCAACATCAATGCCTTCAAGCGCTGGCATCTCGGCTACGGCGAGAGTGGGCCCTACTTCCAGTTGGAGGCCTACATACGCAACATCCTGAACCACCCCAACCGCGGAGGCCCGAGCTCGACCAACATCACCAGCCCGGCCTTCGGTCAGTTTCGCCTGGGTGGCGCCCGCAACATTCAGATTCGCCTGCGCATCGGCCTCTGAAGACAGTGGTCAGTGGCTAGTGGTCAGTGGTTAGTGTGTTGTAAAGCGTTACGGGAGCAGGCCATCATGAGGTTGTCTGCTTAAAACAACAGTGAAGAGTGGCTAGTGGAGAGTGAAGAGTCTCGTGATCGACACGTTCAGCACCTTGTTGATCCTGACACAGATGTTATAAGAGCGCGGCCACGTCACAAGGCGCTCGCGCGAAACAACCCTTGTTTCTTCACCTTTGGATGATTCGCCCCGTCGCGGGGGGCGGGGTCCAGACTTACTTGAAGGACTGCGCGGAGACCGACAAGATGCTTCGCGTGTCGATCAAGTAGCTCTTCACTCTCCACTCTTCACTCTCCACTTGCCGGGCACACCCGTGTTTCAGGCGCCGTTTGACACCGGATCGACCGGGTTTTTATACTGGGATTTGTGACTGCTACCCCAACTCCAATCCAGGGTTGACCCGGTGACCGGTCCCGGCAAAACCGACAGGTTCAGGGCCGCCGGAAAGCGTTGGCGCGGCGCGGCGGTTTCGCTCACCCTCACACTAGTCCTAGCCTCAGCAACCCTTTCCGCTGACTCATCCCCCGCGGATGCCCAAGCCGAAATGCACCTGGCCAACGCCGCACGGCTCATTCGGGACGGAGACCTTCGTAATGCCGAGACCGAGCTGCGCCGGGCAGTGGACCTGGTCCCCGACAATCCCGCTTATCTGGCCAGGCTGGGCCAGGTTCTGGGAATGCAGAACAGAATGGAGGAAGCCGGCCGCTACTACCGTCGGGCCTTGAGACTGGCACCCGACAACGTGGCCATTCGCCGCAATCTGGCGCTGACCCAATGGTCCCGGCGCCGGTTTGCGGAAGCCAAAGCCAATCTGGAGAAGGTGCTGGCCAGAGTTCCCGGCGACCAGCTCACTCGGTTCCTGCTGGGAATGATTCTGGTGAATTCCGGAGAATATGCCCGTGCGGTGGAGTTGCTGGAGTCGGTGCCGGAACGGGTGCGCGGCCAGGGCGAAGCAGTGGCTGCACTGGCCAGGGCCCAATACGCCCTGGGCCAGAAGGAACAGGCCCGGGCTACGTTGGAATCGATGGCGCTCAACCGGTCATTGCCCTCCGGCGATGTCTTTGCCTGCGCCACGGCGGCTGCCAATGCCGAAGATTTCGCCACCGCCGAGACACTCTTCCTGTCCATCCGTTCCACCTATCCCGACGCCGCGGCCCTGAGCTACCAGATTGCCCTCATGCAGTTTCGGGCCGACAGGATCGACCGCAGCCGCCAAACCCTCCTGGAGGCCATCGACAAGGGCCAGCACTCCGGATCGATATACAACCTGCTCGGCCAATGCCATGCAGCCCGGAACCGGCTGCAGAGCGCCGTCGCCTCCTTCGAGCAGGCCATCGATCTGGAACCGGCCGAGGAGTCCCACTATCTGAACGCCGTGCAGTTGCTGGCTGAGCATCAGATTTGGCGGGTCCTGATCCGAATTGCCGAAGAGGGAGTGGCTCGCATCCCTCGTTCCGACCGTCTCTATCGAATGAAGGGACTGGCCGAAACAGCCATGCTCTACAGCGAGGATGCCGTGCGATCCTACCGGCGCGCTCTCGAAATCAATCCCGCCTCGGCCAAAGCCAACCTGGGGCTGGCCATAGCCCAGCGAACCGCGGGAAGTCGGGAGGATTCCGCCGCCACCTTCGAAAGAGGTATCCGGAAGTTCCCCGACCATGGAGCCCACTATCAGGAATATGGCCTGATGCTCCTCAAGACCGGAGATACCGGGGACGACGGAGCCCTGAAACGGGCCGTTGCCCTGCTGCAGAAAGCCGTCAAGCTGGATGCCTCTCTTCCCGTAGCGCACTACCAGCTCGGTCGGCTGGCCTTGGAGGAAGATCGAGCCGGCGAGGCGCTCCACCATCTGGAAACTGCCGCCAGGTTGAGTCCCGATCAGAGCAGGGTTCACTACCTGCTGGCCCGGACCTATCGCCGCCTGGGGCGGAGCGAGGAGGCGCGGTCCCACTTGAAGACCTTTCGCCGCATGAAGGCGGCCGAGGAGGCCAGGGAAGAGCCCGGCGCAGGACCCGAACCGCCCACGACGGCCGATGAACTGCCGCTTCAGGACCCCCAAGCCCTCGCAGCGGTCCTGAGCCACAACTACAAGCAGGGAAAAAGAGACAAGGCCCGCCGGATCCTGGCTGAGATTTCCGAGAAGACATCGGTGGACCCTCAGACCCGGTTGCTCTATGGCCGGATTGCCGGCGATGCGGGGGACTACGAAACCGCCGAGAAGCTCTTCGTCTCCATCGGGTCGAGTCATCCCCAACCCGTCACCGTCGGCTACCATCTCGGCCTGGTGCAATTCCGCACCGGCCGGTTCGCCGAATGCCGGCAGACCCTGCTCGAGACCCTGTCCGATGGGCAGGGAAACGGCAAGATCCAAAATCTTCTCGGCCACTGCTACCAGGGAGAGGAAAAGGTGGGGGAGGCCCTGGCAGCCTTTCAAAGAGCTATAAGCCGGAATCAGACCGAGGAATCCAACTACCTGGACCTGGTCCGGCTTCTCGCAGACGAAAGATTTTCGGAATACTGGCTCGATGCCAGCAGAGGCCCCCGACTACGATGGCACCTGGCACTCCAGGCTCTCGACCGGGGCGTCGAGAAGCTCCCGGCTTCCGCTCGCCTCTTTGAAACCAGGGGTTTCGTTCAAGCCAAGCTGGACTATACCCGGCAGGCCATACAGTCCTATTCCCGGGCCCTGGAACTGGATCCCGATTCCGCCAAGGCGCACCTGGGTCTGGGCGTGTCGCAGAGGCTGGCAGGCAATACCCGCCAAGCCGGAGAGACCTTCGAACGGGGCATCCGGCAGTTCCCCGGGGATGCCTCCTTCTACCAGGAGTATGGACTTCTGCTGGCCAAAGCGGGAGACTCGGGAGATGAAGCGGCCCGAACCCGTTCAGCCGCTCTGCTCAGGAAAGCCCTCGACCTGGATGCCTCCCTGGTCGAGCCCCGCTACCAATTGGGCCAACTGGCCCTGGCGCAGGGAAACCCAGAAGAAGCGGCCCGCCACTTCGAATCGGCCGTGCATCTGGCGCCCCGCGAGAGCAAGCTGCGCTACGGCCTGGTCCGGGCCTACCGGCGTTTGGGACGCCAGCAGCAAGCCCGGGAACAGGCCGGAAGATATCGCCGGCTCAAGGCCGCCGAGGAAGCTCAGGGAACGCCGCCGTAGGGAGCCGCAAGTTTGGAGGCCGACGGGTAAAGAAGGGATGAGCCTTTTGCAAAATTGCAATCGGGAATGACCTTGAGGCGACAAAGGTGATGTGCTGCAGGCTTCGGCGTGCACCACAAAAATCCCAGGAAACAACAGAAACCACAAAAAGCACAAAAGGCACAAAATAAGTCTCTTGATTTCCAGTCTTGCCGATTCGATGGTTCTTTTTGTGTTTTTGTGCCTTTTGTGGCCATTGAGCTGCAGGTCAACCAGAAGTTTCCCTCCCTTTCCCATGTCTCAATCATTGGTACGAATCGCCGCTGCCCTCCTCTTGGCCCCTTCTTGGCACCTATGGGCTGAACCTGCCGGGCAATCCACCCCGGAACTCTTCACCGACGTTTCCCTCCAGGCCGGCATCACCTGGAAACATTTCAACGGCCAGTCCCACGATCGCTTTCTCATTGAGGCCTCCTGCGGCGGGGTCGCCTTTCTGGACTTCGATAACGACGGCTGGCTGGACATCTACTTCGTCAACGGCGGTGAAACTCCGAACGGCAAGAGCCCGTCCCCGGTCCGAAACGCCCTCTACCGCAACCTGGGCAACGGCAAGTTCGAGGACGTCGCCCAGAGCACGGGGGTGGCCGAGATGCCCTTCTATGGCATGGGTGCAGCCAGCGCCGATTATGACAATGACGGGCTTCAGGACCTGTATGTCACCGGTTTTCCCACCAGCGCCCTGTTTCACAATGAAGGAGACGGCACCTTCCGTGAAGTTACCCGACAGGCTGGTCTGGAAAACGCCGGCGAATGGGCGGCCAGCGCGGTCTGGTTCGACTACGACCGCGACGGGAAGCTGGATCTCTTCGTTTGCAACTATGCCGGGTTGTCTTTTTCCCATCCCCGCCCCTGCAACTTTGCCGGCAAGCCCGAATACTGTTCGCAGCGAGCCTACCCTCCACGGCGCCCCAAGCTTTTTCGCAACAACGGCGCCGGCGCCTTCAGCGACGTGAGCCGTTCGTCGGGAGTGGCCCGGCACCTGGGGCGGGCCTTCGGAGTCGTCAGCGTGGACATCGACGACGACGGCTGGGACGACCTGTTCGTGGCGGGGGACGCCTCGCCCGACCTGCTGCTGCTGAACCGCGGGAACGGCTCCTTCGAAGACCGCGGGTTCGACGCGGAAATCGCCTATAGCGTCAACGGAGAAGCACGGGCCGGCATGGGAGTGGATGCCGCCGATCTCAATGGAGACGGCCGCCCCGATTTCATCGTGACCAACTTCCATGACGAGTACCACGCCCTCTATTTGAGCACCCCGCAGTTGCTCTACCGCGAGTGGACCCGGCCCTCCGGGCTGGCCGGCTTCACTCGGCCGTTCGTGGGCTGGGGCGCCCGCTTCATCGACTACGACAACGACAGCGACCTGGACCTGGCCATCGTCAACGGCCACGTGAGTCAAACCATCGAGCTGTCGCGCAGGGACATCCATTACCGCCAGCTTCCCCTGCTGCTGGCCAACGTCGGCGACCTGAAATTCCGGAACATGGCTGCTCAAGCGGGACCGGTGTTCCGCACCAGGCACTCCGCCAGGGGTATGGCGTTGGGGGATTACGACAATGACGGGGACATGGATGTGGTCTTTGTCCGGCTGAATGAGAGGCCGGTGCTGTTACGGAACAACACCGGACAGGAAGGGGCCTGGATCGGATTCGAGCTGCAGGGCCGCCAGAGTAACCGAGACGCTATCGGCAGCAAGTTGTCCCTGATGTCAGGCGACAAGCGTTACACCAGATGGCTGACCGGTGGGGCCAGTTTCCTGGCCTCCCATGACAAACGCGTGGTCTTTGGGCTGGGGAGTCCAGTGAATGAAGAGTGCCGCCTCGAGATCCGCTGGCCCAGCGGGAGAGTCCAGACGGTTCCCGGGCTCGAGATCAACCGCTACCATAGAATAGTCGAGTCCGGCGAGGTCCCCGGCGGTGAGACAAAAGCCTCCAGCGACGGCAAGGACAAGAACGGGAGCGTGAACCGATGAGACAGACCGCCACCCTGATCACCGGAGCCAGCGGTGAAGTGGGGCATGGGCTCATCGGCCGGCTGGCCGAGGAAGGTGTCGAGGACCTGGTGGCCCTGGATATCCGGCCCATCGACAGCCGGATCGGAAGCCGGTGCAAGGCCTGCGTCAACGGAGACATTCTGGACGAGAGGATGCTGGAGCGGATGCAGAGCGAGTACGAAATCCACACCGTCTATCACCTGGCGGCTCTGCTGTCCACACGGGCCGAGTTCACCCCCGATGCCGCCCACCGGGTGAACGCGGGCGGCACGCTGAGACTGCTCCAGATGGCCGTCGAGCAGTCTCAATGGCACGGCCGTCCGGTGAAATTCATGTTCCCCAGCTCCATCGCCGCCTACGGACTGCCTGGCCGGGAGGTCAAGCAAACCACCGGCAGGGTCCGGGAAACCGAGTGGAACTTCCCCACCACCATGTATGGGTGCAACAAGCTCTACTGCGAGCACCTGGGGCGCTATTACGCCAACCACTACCGGCAACTGGCAGCCGATTCATCGGGCCACGGCATCGACTTCCGCTGCATCCGCTTCCCCGGACTGATCAGCGCCGTCACCCTGCCCAGCGGCGGCACCACCGACTATGCTCCGGAAATGATCCATGCCGCCGCCAGCGGCAAGCAGTACGGCTGCTTTGTTGTTCCCGACACCCGACTCCCCTTCATCGTCATGCCGGACGCCGTCAACGCCCTGCTGCAACTCCAAAAGGCCCCAAGGGAAAAGCTCCGTCAGACCGAGTACAACGTCAGCAGCTTCAGCATGACGGCGGCGGAAATACATCGACGCATCCTCGAGGAATGGCCTCGGGCGGAGATCGACTTCAAGCCCGATCGCAAGCGTCAGGCCATCGTGGATTCCTGGCCGGCTGAAGTGGACGATTCGGCGGCCCGCGCCGATTGGGGTTGGGCGCCCCGCTACGACAAGGAGGCTGCCTTCGGCGAGTACCTGATCCCTCGAATCAAGAGCCGGTACCGCTAGTCTGGGACAGGTCTGTTGCGCTTCGAACGAGCGGCCGCGTGGTATCGGACTGGGGCGGGGCTAGGTGAATAGTGGAGAGTGGAGAGTGATTGAATCGATGCGTCAAGCGTCTTGTTGATCTTGGCGCAGCCGTATAGGCCGGAAAATGAGTGCAATCAGGTTACGAGGTACTTGCCTGCTCCTGGGATCCTCCGCCGACCACTCTCCACTCTCCACTCTTCACTCTCCACTAACTAAAGGCCTCGAGCTTCCCCCGGGCCAGTTCGGGCAGGTTTCGGAGCTGCTCCCGGGTTCCGAGAACGATCATCCTCAGACCGGCGGTCAAATGGGTATCGGCGGAGGGGCTGGCATTGATCCCGCCATCGGCCAGCTTGCAGGCCAGCACCGTGACGCCGAAGCGGGCGCGCCACCGGCACTGCTCCAGGGTCTGGCCCACAAGGGGAGAGTCCGGCGAGAGTCGGAACTGCTCCATGTGGAGCTCGAGGCCGCTCCCGTAGGCCACTTCATCCAGAAAGTTTGCCACTTCGGGCCGGATCAGCATGGTGACCATCCTGCGGCCGCTGAACTGATAGGGCAGGATCACCCGATTGGCGCCGGCTTTCACCAGCTTGCTTTCAGACTGCTCGTCGATGGCCCGAGCCACGATCAGGAGGTCCGACCTCACGCTGCGCGCGCTGAGCACGATGAACACGTTCTGGGCGTCGGAATCGGCGGCCACCAGCAGACCGCGGGCCCGCTCGATTCCGGCTTGAGCCAGCAGAGCCTCGTTGGCCCCGTCCCCCTGCAGCGCCAGGAAACCGGAAAGGCTTACTTGGCTAGTTTTTTCGGCCGAGGGATCGATCACCACGAAGGGGAGGCCTTGGGCGGCCAGCTCCTGAGCCACGTGGCGGCCCACCCGCCCGTAGCCGCAAACGATGACGTGATCGGAGAGTTTGTCCAGCATTCGGAGCAAGCGTCGCTTTTGGAGGTAGGCCCGTCCTTCGCCGGAGAGCAGAAAATCGGCCATGCCGCTCAGCAGGTACATGGCCAGCCAGCCGGCTCCCAGAATGAGCACGATGGTGAAGAGCTTGCCACCCGACGACAGGGGCCGGACTTCGCCGAAGCCGACCGTGCTCAAGGTGATCACGGCCATGTAGAGGGCATCCAGAACTGCCATGTCCTCCAGCAGCCAGAACCCCGTCGCACCCAGCAGCAGCAGGCCGACCAGGGCAACCGCCGTTTTCCAGAAGCGCCGATGAGGGTGGGAGACAACCCGCCTGTGCACCAGGGACTCCTTGATCGATCCGGCAGCTCTCAGGATCAGCCAACTCGACGGAACAATAGCATAATTCCAGGCGATTCAATCAAGAGACCCCGGGGCCGCCACCGTCGTGGAGGTGTTTCCGAAGGCAGGCAGAGCCCGTGCGGGCGTGTAGAATAGACCAGTGGTTTATTGTTGAGCCTTTTGCAAAATTCTTCAGTAAGCGGGATCTATTACCGGGAAGGGTTGCGATTTCTGGGAGGAGGCGTTGGCCCCCCACCGGATCGACGGCAAACTGCGCCGTCTCTCCGACTCCCCCTCAAGGGGGGAGTGATACTTGAGCGCTGAACCAGGCGTCTTGGCCGAATCCCGGGCATGTTGACAGGCCATGGATCCTCTCAAATTCAATATTCTTCCGGACGAGGATGAGCCAACCGGCCATGGACCTTCACACCCCCGGCCCGGGTCCGTGCGGGACCCGGTGTGCGGCATGTGGGTCGACCCCGAGACCGCGGCCGATTCATACAGGTTCGGCGACCGGACCTACTACTTTTGCCGCTCGCACTGCCGGGTCCGATTCGAGGCCGATCCCGATCGTTACCTGGGCAGCCCGGAGGCCCCCGCGGTCCCGGCCTCCGGGTGCGGAACACCGGAAGCGGGGGAACACGGCCGGCAGCCGGCGAGCTACACCTGCCCCATGCACCCCGAAGTCCTGGCCGATCGACCCGGAGCCTGTTCCCTATGCGGCATGGCCCTCGAACCCCGAGCGGTTTCCCTGGAGGAGCCCGACAATCCGGAATTGTCCGACATGAGCAGTCGCTTCAGGGTCAGCCTGGTTCTGACGCTTCCCATCTTCCTGTTGGCCATGTCGGAAATGATTGCCGGCGGTTCCCTGCTGCCGCACCGGCTGGTCGAGGTCTCGGCCTGGATTCAATGCCTGCTGGCAACCCCCGTGGTTCTCTGGGGGGGATGGCCGCTGCTGCAGCGGGGGTGGTCTTCCCTGGTCCACCGAAGCCCCAACATGTTTACCCTGATCGGTCTGGGCACGGCCACCAGCTACCTCTACAGCCTGGCGGCCATCCTGGCTCCTTCCCGCTTCCCGGAAGCCTTTACAGGTCCGGACGGAGCCGTTCCCGTCTATTTCGAAGCGGCGGCCGTCATCACCACCCTTGTCCTGCTGGGACAGGTGCTGGAGCTTCGGGCCCGGCAGCGAACGGGCAGCGCCATCCGCTCGCTTCTGAGGCTGGCTCCCGAGACCGCACGCCGGTTGGGCGAGGATGGAACCGAGGAGGAGGTCTCGCTGGATCTCGTCGAGGTGGATGCTCGACTGCGGGTTCGTCCGGGCGAGCGCATTCCGGTGGACGGCGTGGTCCTGGAGGGCGCCAGCTCGGTGGATGAATCCATGATTACCGGTGAGCCCCTGCCGGTCCGGAAGCTTCCCGCCAACCGGGTGACCGGGGGCACCATGAATCAGACCGGCAGTTTCGTCATGCAGGCCACCCGGGTGGGGCAGGACACCGTTTTGGCCCGGATCGTTCAGATGGTGGCCGAAGCCCAGAGGACCCGCGCGCCCATCCAGCGCTTCGCCGACGCGGTTTCTGCCCGCTTTGTTCCCGCGGTCCTCCTGGCCGCCCTGCTGACCTTTGTGGTCTGGAGCCTGCTGGGACCGCAGCCCGCCATGGCTTACGGCCTGGTCAATGCCGTGGCCGTGTTGATTATCGCCTGCCCCTGCGCCCTCGGCCTGGCCACGCCCATGTCGATCATGGTGGCCACCGGACGGGGAGCCGGCTCCGGCGTGCTGGTAAAGAAGGCCGCGTCCCTGGAAGCCCTGGCCGGCGTGGACACCCTGGTGGTGGACAAGACGGGAACTCTCACCGAGGGCAAACCCGGGCTGCGGACACTGGTAGCCCTGCCGGGCTGGAGCGAAGAGGAGATGTTGTCGTCGGTGGCCGGCCTGGAGCAAGCCAGCGAACACCCCCTGGCAGGGGCCATCCTGGAAGCGGCCAGGAGCCGCGGCCTCGACCCGGCTCCCGTCCAGGACTTCCAGGCCGTTCCAGGGAGAGGGATTCGGGGAAGCGTGCTAGGGCGGTCCCTGGCGGTGGGCAACGCAAGAATGCTGGAGGAGCTGGGGATCGAAACGGAGACGCCCCCTCACCAGCGGGACAGCGTGAGGGAGTCGGGCCAGGCCGTGGTGCTGGTGGCTGCCGACGGCCGATTGGCCGGATGGCTGGGAGTGGAAGATCCCGTCAAACGCTCTGCCAAGGAGGCCCTGTACCAGTTGCAACAGGAAGGACTGCGCATCCTGATGGCCACCGGGGACCACCGAAAGTCCGCCGAGAGAGTCGCGTACGAATTGGGAATCGACCAGGTCAAGGCAGAAGTGAATCCCGCCGAAAAAGCAATGATCGTCAAACAACTGCAGGAGGAGGGCAAGCGGGTGGCCATGGCCGGTGACGGCATCAATGACGCCCCCGCGCTCGCCCAGGCGCAAGTGGGCATCGCCATGGGAGGCGGCACCGACGTGGCCATCGAGAGCGCCGGCATCACCCTGCTGGGAGGAGACCTGGGAGGCCTGGTTCGGGCCTTCCGCCTGAGCCGTCGGACCATGCGCAACATTCGCCAGAACCTGTTCCTGGCCTTTGTCTACAATCTGCTGGGCATCCCGGTTGCCGCCGGCCTCCTCTATCCGCTCTTCGGCCTGTTCCTGAACCCCATGATTGCCGCCGCCGCCATGACGTTCAGTTCCCTTTCGGTCATCGGCAACGCCCTGCGCCTCCGACGACAGGCGCTGTGAGGACCGGGGCGACTCGTCCCCGACCGACGCTGCCCTTCCCTGCAAGTTTTTGCCGCCGCCGTGCCGGATAGATCATTCAGATAATCCGCTCACGATCATTGCCGGAGCCGGCTGCTCGTGCAGCAGCGTCCCGTCCTGGTTATCCTGTGCATCCTGTGCATCGATGTTAATGATGGAGCCTTTTGCATAATTCCGCAGGCAACGGATTTGTGGGTTGGGAGAGGGGCAGGGAATCATGGAGCCGGGAATCGTTGCGCCTCTCTCCAATCAAGGGTTACAGTAGTGCCGGAGCCGGACTCCGACAGGCTACAAACCAAGTTGCGAGCAGCCGGTCGGGAATCGGGAGGATAGGGTTGAAACGAACCGAACACCAAGGGCGTGGCAGGCGGGTTCTCAACACTCTGCGGATGCCGCTACTGGTGTTGGTTCTGACCTCCACGGGCCTCGCGGCCAGCGATCGGCATTCGCCTCGGGCGATCATCGACCGGGTGGACCGCGTGTTGCTAGGGGCCTCCAGCCGCGGCGTGGCCACCATGAGGGTGATCACCCGTCACTGGGAACGGAGCCTGACCATGGAGGTCTGGTCCCTGGGCGCCGACTACTCCCTGGTCCGGGTCCTGTCTCCAGCCAAGGAAGCCGGCACAGGCACGCTGAAGGCCTCCAGGGATATCTGGAACTACCTGCCCAAGGTGGATCGCACCATCAAGATTCCCGCCTCCATGATGATGGGGTCCTGGATGGGATCCCACTTCACCAACGATGACCTGGTCAAGGAGAGCCGCCTGGTAGAGGATTACGAAATAGAAACCACTTTCGAAGGAACCCGTGAATCCGTCAAGGTCTGGGAATTCACCCTGACCCCCAGGCCGGAAGCCGCCGTGGTCTGGGGAAAGATCGAATACCGGGTCCGTCAACGGGACTTCATGCCCTTGCAAGCGCGCTACTTCGACGAGGAGGGCGAACTCGTGCGAACCCTCACCTTCAGTGACTTCCGGCGCATGGGAGACCGCCTGGTTCCGGCCCACATGGAAATGCAACCTCAAGACAAACCCGGCGAGCGAACCAGCGTGAGCTACGACGAGCTGCAGTTCGACCTGGACATCGACAAGTCCTTCTTCTCCCTGCGGACGCTCCGGCGCGGGAGGTGAGCGGTCATGGCCCTTCCTTCCTGGTGGCTGATCGGCTGGCGCAATCTCGGACGCAACCCGAGACGCACCTTCATCACGGCCCTGGGCCTGGCGGCCGGCTACTTTGCCGTCATCTTCATGGTCGGGTTCGCCGACGGACTGAAGGTGGAGATGATCGACAACGGCACCGGCCTGATGACGGGGCAGATACAGATCCACTCGCCCCGCTACAGGCCGGACCGCAGCCTCTACGAGACCATCGGGGGGCGTGCCGGAGCCGACTTCGAAGCCGTAATCCGGACGGTGGTCCGAGACCCTGCCGTGGTTGCGGCCGCTCCCCGCGTTTACGGAGCGGGTCTGCTCAGCTCCGGACAATCCACCAGGGGCGGCATGCTGATGGGCATCGACCTCGATCGCGAGCCCCGGGTCAGCCGCCTCATGAATTCCCTGTGGCAAGGGCGGGCTCCCGCCCCGGCAGCCAAGGAATTGATGATCGGGACCGAAATGGCCCGCCGGCTCGAATTGCAGGTGGGCGATGAAGTCATCCTGGTGGCTCCCGCGGCCGACGGCTCCATGGGCAACGACATTTTCCGCGTATGCGGCCTCTACCGCACCGGCATGGCCGATCTGGACGGCGCCTTCGCCCTGATCCCGATCCGGTCGCTGCAGCGTTTGCTGGCTCTCGATCCGGAGAGGGTCCACGAGATCGCCCTCTCCACCGCCGATCCCTGGCTGGCCCCCGAAGCCGGACTACGGCTGGTTGGCGGCCTGGCGCCGCTGGGGGTGGAACTGGAGGTCCTCGACTGGACCGGGCTGCGACCGGAAATGCTGGAATACGCCCTGTTGATGGATTCCTGGTACTCCATCGTGGTGCTCATCGTCTTCTCCATAGTGCTTTTCGGCGTCGCCAATACCATGCTCATGTCCACTTACGAGCGACGGCGGGAGTTCTCGGTGATGCTGGCTCTGGGAGCCAGGCCCCATCAGATACTGCTCACGGTGGTTTCGGAGGCGACCGCGCTGGGATGGATCAGCCTGGTCCTGGGCGTGGCCGTCACCTTCCCGCTCATTGCCTGGTGGCACCATTCCCCGATCGACATGAGCTGGATCTACGGCGATCTCACCATGCTGGGAGCGCTGATACGTCCCGTGCTCAGGGTCGAGTACAACCTTCCCGTGTCCCTGTGGACCGGCCTGGCGCTGCTGCTGACCGCGGTGACCGCCGGTCTCTACCCCGCCGCCCGAGCCGCATGGCTGCCGCCGGCGGACACACTCTCCGGCCTATGAGGTTCAAAACCACCGTCATCGCCAGATTGGCCCTGCGCAACCTGCGACGACAGGCCCGGCGCAGCCTGCTGACGGCTGCCTCCATGATTGCGGGCAGCGCCCTGCTGATATTCAGCCTGATCCTGGGGGATGGAACCCACGAGCAATGGATCGACTCGGCCGTGCGCATGGCTGACGGACACCTTTCAATCCTGTCGCCCCGATTCCGGGCCAGCCGCGCCCTGAAGGACCGAATGCCCGCCGAATCCCGGGCCGCGGTGGAGCAAGCCCTGCGTCAAGGCGGCATTCCCGGGGAGATCCGAGCCGTGGCCCCTCGGCTCGCCGTCACCGGCATGGCCAGCTCCGCTGCCGGGGCAAGGCCGGCTCGGATCCTGGGGGTCGAGCCCGCCGGCGAGGCCGCCTTTTCCCTCCTGGACGAAAAGCTGCAGCAGGGACGCTACCTCCGGCCCGGCGACAGGCTGGCCGCCTATGTGGGAATCGGGCTCCTCGAAGCGCTCGATCTGCGGCTGGGCTCCAAGTTTGTCCTCACCGCCCAGGATGCCGGCGGGGAGATCGCAGGCCAACTGGTTCGGGTGGTAGGGACCTTTCGTACGGGCATTCCCGAGGCGGACCGCTCGCTCCTGCATATTCCGCTCTCCACCGCCGGGGCCTGGCTGGGCTGCAGCGGCGATGTCACCTCCCTGGGGCTGCTGTTGGAGAACAGCCAGCAGGTGCCCCAGGCTCGGCGCTCGCTGCAGCAGAGGCTCTCGGAAACTCACGGGACGGAAGCGCTGCTGGCATTGAGTTGGCGGGAATCCCTGCCGGAACTGGACGCCGCCGTGAAGATCGACGACTTCTCCAACTACCTCTTTCAAGGGATCCTCTTCAGCATCATCGCCCTGGGAATCGTCAACACCGTGCTCATGTCGGTGATGTACCGGCGCAGGGAGTTCGGCGTGCTGCAGGCCCTGGGTCTGACTCCCGGCCAATCGGCCAGCCTGGTCCTGGTGGAGGGTTTGATTCTGACCGTCCTCAGCGGGACCATCGGCATTGCCCTGGGCCTGTCGGTCACCTGGTTCCTCTGGGGAGAGGGACTCGACCTGTCCTCCATGATGGACAATGAGTGGACTTTCTCGGGGGTGGTGATGGACCCGGTGGTGGTGCCCCGTTTTCGGGTGGCCCGGATGGTTCAGGGGCTGTCGTTCATTTTCCTCATAGGCATGCTGGCCTCCCTCTACCCGGCCCTGAGAGCCATGCGCATCGACGTGGCCGAAACCATGAAGTTCGAGCGCTGAAGGAGCGAGATCGTGGGCAACCCGGCCCTGCAAACCGAAGCGGTATGGAAGGTCTTTCATCAGGAAGCGGAAAAGGTGCGGGCCGTGCGCGGGGTCACCCTCACCATCCAGCCAGGAGAGTTCGTCGTACTGGCCGGACCCTCGGGTTCGGGCAAGACCACCCTGCTCAACCTGATCGGCGGATTGACCCGGCCCACCGACGGCAGGGTGTGGGTGGACGGACTGGAACTGACCCGGATGAGCAGTCGCGAGCTTGCCCGGATGCGCCTGGAGAAGCTGGGCTTCATCTTCCAGTCCTACAACCTGCTGCCGGTCCTCTCGGCCCTGGAGAACGCCGAGTTCCCGCTGCTCTTGCGCGGCCTGGAACGCGGCCAAAGAGAGCATCGGGTCCGGGAACTGTTCCAGCGCACCGGACTGGCGGGGCTGGAGCACCGCCGTCCCGGCAAGCTTTCGGGGGGCCAGCAGCAGCGCGTGGCCGTCATCCGGGCGGTGGTGGGAGAACCCGCCCTGGTCCTGGCGGACGAGCCCACCGCCAACCTCGACTCGGCTGCCAGCGACATCCTGCTGACGGTGATGGAGGAACTCAACCGGGACCTGGGCACCACCTTTCTCTTTGCCACCCACGACTCCCGACTGATGGAACGGTCCCGTCGCCTGATCCATCTGGTCGACGGTCAAATAGCCTCCGACCAATGGCAAGAGCCCCGGCGCGAATCATAGTTTCCGCGGCATTCCTCCTGACGATGGGGGTAAACCAAGGCGGCCCGGGACCGGCAGCGGCCCAGACGCCCCTGATCCGGGGTTACTATCACAACCTCCCGCTGTGGAGCCGGGCCACCCCCTCCCGGCGCGGGTTCTTCGGCGACTTCAACCGCATCCGGTTGATGAGCGAGCCTCGCTGGGGACCTCTCTCGGCGGAAATCGCCTACGAGCACACCCTCGGCTTGAACCGGCTGCCGACCTCCCCCGCCCTTGCGATCGCCGGCGTCCCCGAAATCAGGCCCTGGCTGGACCTCCAGTGGAACCTTTGGGAAAGAGACCATGTGAGCTGGCAGCACCGCTTCGATCGCCTCAACCTGAGTTGGGCGCCCACCGGAAATCTGGACCTGACGCTGGGGCGACAGACCGCCTCCTGGGCAACTACGCTCTTTCTCACTCCGGCCGACCCCTTTTCCCCCTTCAATCCCGCCGACCCTTTTCGTGCCTACCGCGGAGGAATCGACGCAGCCCGGCTTCAATTTCACCCGGGCCCCCTCAGCCAGGTGGAGGTTGTGGTGCGGCCCACCCGATCGGGCGCCGGCAGGGAGCTCACCGCACTGGGGCGAGGCCTGACCACCTGGAAGAACTGGGAAATCTCGGGTTGGGCCGGAGCCCTCTTCGACGAGCCCGCCGCGGCCGGGGCCGTGTCCGGCTCACTGGGCCCGCTGGCGCTGCGCGGCGAGGCCGCACTGCGCAGGATACATGGTAAAACCATGGTGAGAGGGACCCTGGGCATCGACCGCCGCCTCACCCTGTCCAACCGGGACCTCTACCTGGTGGCCGAGTACCAGCACGACGGCCTGGGCGCCGCCAATGCCGGCGAAACCTCGTCGGTTCTGGAGTCCGAGGCCTTTACCCGGGGCGAGCTGCAGGTGCTGGGGCGGGACGAGGCCGCCGCCCAGGCCCAATATCAGCTCCATCCCTTGTGGAGCCTCTCGCTTCTCTGGTTGTCGAACCTCAACGACCGCAGCTCCCTGTTGGCTCCAAGCCTCTCCTACTCGGCCAGCAACGAAGTCACCCTCACCGGCGGCCTATTCAAGGGATTCGGCGACGTCTCCCCGGGCTCCGAGGGACCGCCCGCCTCCGAGTACGGCAGCCTGGGCACTACTGCCTACCTCTCGCTGAGCATTTTCTTCTGAAGTCAGAAAGAGACAGTTACAAGGGACTTGGCGCTGGTAAGGACGTACGGGAGCATGGGGGGAAGATGGGGGGAAATCTTCCGGCGTTGAGCCAAGAACGTGGTAGCATTCAAGTAAAGGTACCCTCCTGATGACAAGAGCGCCACGGGTGCTCTCTCCGGAAACGGAGTAGTCAGGAGGGTCATTTTTTTGGGACGGTATTGAACTCGCCTTTTACCGCTGGCTGGATAAGGAAGCTCTGTAGGAGATGTTTCCGCTGTTGACCCGCGTCAACTGAGACTACACCGCTCCCCGTTAATTCACCTTGCAGAAGGCCAAGTCTTATCAAACAGAATGAACTCCCTGCGCCGGCCGCCGCTCTCCTCCTGCCACCATCCTCGTCCGTGATAGACTTACGCGGCACGCGGACCATGCCCGCGCCAGGGACGGTCCCCAGTGCCGGGGCCGACGCCCCCGATCCATCCGGAGAAATTAAAGGAGCCGCCATGAAGATCGCCATGCTTCGCGGTCCCAGAGACCTGCATATCGAAGAGCACCCCCTGGATACCAGCAACCTGAAGCCGGACGAAATCTGGATCCGGACCCGGGTGAGCGCCCTGAAGATCGGGACCGACCGAGGCAACTACGAGGGGGCCGAACACGTCCCCGGAGCCCCGGTATATCCCCGCTGGGTGGGGGACAGCAACCTGGGAATCGTGATGGGAGTGGGAAGTGCGGTCCGCCGGGTCCAGGTGGGGGACCGGGTGGTGACCCGGCAGCCTCACCAGTCGGAATACATCACCAACGAGTCGGCCAGCCTGGTGAAGGTTCCCGAGGGCGTGGACGACGAGGACGCGGTGTGGTGCCACCTCTACGGGCTCAGTTCCCTCTGCTACCGCAAGGCCCATTTCGAGCCGGGGGAAAACGTGGCCGTGGTGGGGCTGGGAGTGCTGGGCCTGGGAGCGGTGGCCCTGGGGCCGCTGTTCGGTGGGCGGGTGATTGCGATCGGCAACAGCCCCACACGCCTGGAGATGGCCCGGCGCATGGGAGCTCACAACGGCTTCCTCTACAACGACCCGGACCTGAAGGCCAAGCTGGACGACGTCACCGGAGGCGCCGGCATCGACCTGGTGATCCTGACTGCCAATCCCTGGCCCGCCTACCGCACCGCCCTCGAGATTGTGCGCCTGCACGGCCGAGTGTCCATTGTCAGCCTGCTGGGGAGGGGAGAAACTCCCCTGGACTTCAATCCGCTGTCCATGTCCCTGTTCTACACCCGGGGCATCACCCTGCACGCCGTTTCGGGACCGACGGGATATCTCTATCCGGACGGAAACGGCGGGCCCACCATGGAAAACCGCTTCTCCAACGATCGAGCCGCCGAACACGTTCTCTTTTTGATGGAGACGGCCTCGCTGGAACCCAAAAAGCTGATCACCCACCGCTTCCACTACACCCGGATGGTGGAAGCCTACGAGATGATCTACCATCGGGAAAAAACCATGCTGGGTGTCCTGTTCACCTGGGAGGACTGAGGAGAGTTCCTTGCAACGCCTGTGGTTGGCAGCCGCTTATGCAGTGCTGGCGGGAACGGCCCTGTGGTCGGCCCAGGACCCGTTTGCTGTCTCAAAATACCGGGTCGTCCACGGCTGGCCGCTGGCTCCCGAAGGCTCCCCCTTTGCCGGGGTGGCCGGCGTGGACGTGGATTCACGAAACCGCGTCTTCATCTTCCAGCGCACCGACCCGCCCATCCTCTGCTTTGACGGCGCCACCGGCAAACTGCTGGCTTCCTGGGGCGAGGGCCGGTTCACCGAGGCGGCCCACGGCCTGGAGGTCGATCCCTGGGACAACGTCTGGGTGGTGGACGTGATCCACCACCAGGTCTTCAAGTTCAGCCCTCGGGGAGAGCTGTTGATGACCCTGGGGACCCGGGGAACTCCCGGCCTGGGACCCGCGCTCTTCAACAAGCCCACCGACGTGGCCGTGGCCCCTGGCGGGGAGATTTACGTGGCCGACGGCTATGTGAACAGCCGGGTGGCGAAATTCTCCTCCGAGGGCAAATTCCTGATGGACTGGGGAAGCAAGGGCGACCGCCCGGGACAACTGAACACGCCTCACGGCATCGCCGTCGACGGCCACGGCAAAGTCTACGTGGCCGACCGGGGCAACCAGCGCGTCCAGGTGTTCGACGGCGAGGGACGGCTGCTCCGCCACTGGAGCAGTCCCCGCATGCGCCGCCCCTGGGGCCTGGACATCGGAGCCGACGGATCGGTCTTCGTGGCCGACGGAGGGGACCTGGTCCATCGGGACAAGAAGGAGCGGATCCTGAAGTTCAGTCCCGAGGGCAAGTTGCTGGATCTGTGGGGCTCCTTCGGAAGGTACGACGGACAGTTCTACTGGGCCCACGACGTGGCGGTATCACCGACCGGCGAGGTCTACGTCTGTGACGTGCTGGGCCGGCGGGTCCAGAAGTTCGTGGCCGGCCCCTCCGGCTGACAGAGGGAACGGCCGCTGCCCGCGTCAAACAGGTGGGCCTTGGACAGATCCAGACTCACCCACTCGGGTGGGGGCTGGCCCACCGCTTCGGGCCCCCAGAGCGCCAGCAGCGTATGCGAGCCGGCCTTGAGATAGAGAAGGACGCTGCTGCCCATCGGCTCCACCACCTCCACCTCGATCTCCAGCCGCACAAGTCTCGAGTTCCCGTCCGGCCCGGCCCCGCACTTGAGAATGTGTTCCGGGCGAATGCCCAACGCGACCTGTCGGCCGCTCCAGTCCCGATGAAGATTCAGCTCTGAGAGCGGCAGCCGCAGGCTTTCGGTTTCCAGCCGGAGCTCCCCGTCCCGGGCGGCTACCCGCCCCTCCAGGAAGTTCATCTCCGGCGACCCCAGGAACCCGGCCACAAACCGGTTGGCCGGCCGATTGTAGAGGTTGAGGGGAGTATCCACCTGCTGCAGGACCCCCTGGTTCATGACGGCGATGCGGTGCCCCATGGTCATGGCCTCCACCTGGTCATGGGTCACGTAAACGGTGGTCACTCCCAGCCTGCGGTGGAGCTTGACCAGTTCGGCCCGGGTGGCTACCCGCAGCTTGGCGTCCAGGTTGGAGAGGGGCTCGTCCATCAGGAATGCCTTGGGCTGGCGGACGATGGCCCGCCCCAGGGCCACCCTCTGGCGCTGCCCGCCCGAAAGCTGCTTGGGACGCCTACCCAGCACTTCCTCGATCTCCAGCATCCTGGCGACCGACCGGACCTGCCGTTCGATGCCCTCGCGTTTCCCCTTCCAGGCACGGCGATCCAGCATCCAAGCCAAGGGTCCATGGGGAGGCGTTCGCAGCCGCAGGCCGAAGGCCAGGTTCTCGCGAACGTTCATGTGGGGATAGAGGGCGTAGTTCTGGAACACCATGGCCACGTCCCGGTCCTTGGGAGAGAGGGTGCTCACCCGGCGTTCCCCGATAAAGACCTCTCCCCGGGTCAGCTCTTCCAAGCCGGCAATGCAGCGCAGCACCGTGCTCTTGCCGCAGCCCGAGGGCCCGACCAGCACCAGGAACTCCCTATCGGCGATCTCCAGGTTCAGGTCGTCCACCGCCGTCACCTCGCCGAACCGCTTGGTCAAGTTTTTCAGCCTGATCTCGGCCATGGAAATCAACCAGTATCACTCCCCCCTTGAGGGGGAGTCGCAGAAGCCCGAGCCGAATGGCGAGGGCTTCCGCGGTGGGGGGTTCGCACAAGGCGAGCCAAGGGCGAGATCTTGTGCGCCGTCCCGGGTTCGCACCAGCCAACCTGCAGGCGAAGGCTTCTGCGGTGGAGGGCCAACGCCCAGGCCCAGCTTCGCGGCAGAATAGCGGAAATTCAAGGCAATGGAAAGCCGAGCCGAGGTTGCCCCAGAGTTGCGCTCGGTCCTGTTCCGGCCCTCCGCCGCGGACCGGCTCTCAACTCCCGTGGAGGTTCAAGCGCCCGGTTGACGCAACCGGAGTTGCAGGATATGTTACGACGGCAAACCGGCCCCACCGGAAAGCCCGGCCGGCCCTTGATCTGCTCCTCAACGACTCCCGCCACGGGACCGCCGTGCCGGTCTGTCGAAGCTCATGAATCTCTCCCTCTTGTTAAACCGCGCCGCCCGGGCCCACCCTGACAAGCCGGCCCTGGTTCAGGGCGACAGGATCCTGAATTACGAGCAGTTCAACCGGCGGGCCGGCCGACTGGCCGGGGCCTTGAGAGACCTGGGTGTCCGGCAGGGGGACCGGGTGGCCATCCTTCAGCACAACGCCCCCCCCTTTCTGGAGACCCTGTTCGCTCTTTTCCGCCTGGGGGCCGTGGCCGTCCCCATCAACGTCCGGCTCCATCCGCGCGAGGTTGGCTACATCCTGGAGCAGAGCCAGGCCGCGGCCGTGATCCACGGCGACTTCATCAACCCCCGCATTCCGCAAGCACGCCGGGAAACCTCGGTTCGTCACTGGATCAATACCGGCGAGGGTGCTTCCACCGACTCCCTCGGCTACGAGGATCTGCTGGCTCAGGCGCCCGAAGTCCTGAACGATGTCGAGCTGAAGGAGGATGCTCTGGCCTGGCTCTTCTACACTTCCGGCACCACCGGCAAGCCCAAGGGAGCCATGCTTTCCCACCGCAACCTGCTGGCCATGACCATGAGCTTCTTCGCCGACCACTACGTCCCCGACGAGACCGACGTGGCGCTCCATGCGGCGCCTCTCTCTCACGGCAGCGGCCTCTATGCGCTTCCCCTGGTGGCCCGGGCCGTCACCAACATCCTTCACGATTCGGTGGGGTTCAGCCCTGAATTGGTTTTTGAGGAAATCACCCGCTGGAAGGTCACCTTCATTCCCTTTCTGGCGCCTACCCAGGTCAAGCGCCTGGCCGAGGAACCGATCGGTCCCGGCCATGACCTCGGCAGCCTGCGCGCCATCGCCTGGGGCGGAGCCCCCATGTACGTGGAAGACGCCCGCCGCGCCGCCGCCCGGTTCGGACCCATCCTGACCGAGCTGTACGGACTGGGAGAGTCCCCCATGACCATCACCGCCCTCAGCCGGCGGGCCATGGCGGTGGAACTGGAGAAGGCGCCGGCGCTGCTCACCGCGGGATTGCCTCGAACCGACGTGGAAGTCCGGATTGTGGACGATGCCGGCCAACCGCTGCCCGCGAAAAGCCCCGGTGAGGTCCTGGTGCGGGGGGGCGTGGTCATGAAGGGTTACTGGAACAACCCCGAGGCGACGGCCGAGACGTTGCGCGGGGGGTGGCTGCACACCGGGGATATCGGCTACCTGGACCAACGGGGGTATCTCTTCCTGGTGGACCGCAAGAACGACATGATCCTCTCCGGGGGATCCAACATCTATCCGCGAGAGGTGGAAGAGGCCCTGATGGAGCACCCCCAGGTGGCCGAGGTGGCCGTGTTCGGCGTGCCCGATCCGGAGTGGGGGGAATCGGTGAAGGCCGCCGTCAGACCCCGCGATCCGCAAGCCCCGCCCACGGCCGGGGAGCTGATTGCCTTCTGCCGGGAGCGTATCGCCAGCTTCAAGAAGCCGCGATGGGTGGTCTTCGTGGATGAGATTCCCAAGAACGCCTACGGAAAAACGCTGCGGCGGGAACTGCGGGAACGCTTCGGCACCGCGGATTGACCCTCATTTGTAACCGACAGGGGAGAAAAAACCCATGGACTGCAACAACCGGAGACCGGGATGAAACCGCAAGGTTCGATCCGGGTGGGAGCCGACGTCGGAGGAACCTTCACCGACGTAGTCCTGGCCGATGCCGGGGGAAACGTCTGGACCGCCAAGGTCCCCTCCACGCCGCCCGACTTCGAAACCGCCGTGCTCAACGGCATCTCGCAGTTGCTCCGCAACACCGCGGCTTCCGGATCGGAGGTGGCCGAAGTGGTTCACGGGACCACCGTGGCCACCAACGCCATCCTGGAGCGGCGCGGGGCGTTGACGGCCCTGATCACCACCCGGGGGTTCCGGGACGTGCTGGAGCTGCGCCGCATCCGGGCGCCCCAGATGTATGACCTCTTTTTCCAGAAGCCTCCTGAGCTGGTGGAGCGCTGCCTGCGGTTCGAGCTGGGGGAGCGTCTTTCCGCCCGGGGCGAGGTCCTGGCCGAGGTGGACCCCAACGACCTGAACCGCATTGCCCGCAGCCTCAAGCAAGAGAAGGTCGAATCGGTAGCGGTGTGCCTGCTGCACGCCTACGCCTGGCCCCGGCACGAAAACCTGGTGGGAGAATTTCTGCGCCGACAACTGCCCGAGGTTCAGCTCTCACTCTCCTCGGAGGTGCTTCGCGAACGCAAGGAATACGAGCGCACCGCCACCACCGTGGTCAACGCCTACGTGCGGCCGGTCATGCGCGGCTACCTGGCGGCCATGAGGTCGGGATTGGAAGACCTGGACATCCGTTCTCCCCTGCTGATCATGCAGTCCGCCGGGGGGCTGACCCCGGAAGAGGAAGCGGCCCGCCGTCCGGTCTACATGCTGGAATCGGGACCCGCCGCCGGGGTGCTGGCCTCCCAGGCCACGGCCCGCCACCTGGGCCTGGACAACGTCATTACGCTGGACATGGGGGGAACCACCGCCAAGGCCTCCCTGATCGAGGAGGGCCGGGTGCGCTACAGCCCCGAATACGAGGTCGGCGCTTCCCTCTCGGCCGGCAACCGCCTGACGGGCGGAGGCGGCGAGCTCATTCGGGCTCCCAGCATCGACCTCGCCGAGGTGGGCTCCGGCGGGGGCAGCATCGCCCATCTGGACGGGGCCGGCGGGGTCCGGGTGGGCCCGCGCAGCGCCGGGGCGGTCCCCGGACCCGCCTGCTATTCCCGCGGCGGGGAGGAACCGACCGTGACCGACGCCAACGTGGTGCTGGGGTACATCCGCCCGGGCCGACTGGCCAACGGGGACATCGCCATCGACCCGGATGCCGCCGCCAGCGCCGTTCGGGACCGGATCAGCACCCCTCTGGGCATGGATCTGCTGCAAGCGGCCGAGGGTATCCACCGGATTGCCAACGCCAGGACCATGCGGGCCCTGCGCGCCGTCTCCACCGAGCGGGGCCGCGACCCACGAGAGTTCGTGTTGATGGCCTTCGGGGGATCCGGCCCCGTCCATGCGGCCGGTCTGGCCCGGGAACTGCACATCCGCAAGGTCATCGTTCCACCGCTGCCGGGACTGTTCAGCGCCCTGGGTCTGCTGGCCTCGGGAGTGGAGCACCATGACGTCAGGAGTTGCCTGCTTTCCGCCGCCGGCGCCGAGGCGGCAAGCCTGGAGCGCATTCGGCAGGAGTTGAGGCAGAAGATGCTGGCACGCTTCGAAGCCGAGGGCTACGCCGCCTCCCGGGTCGCCTTGAGTTGGAGCGCTGACCTGCGCTTTCAGGGACAGGCCTCCGAGATCCGACTGGAACTTCCAGGCGGCCCCTTGGACGGACCCGGGATCCAGGCCTTGAACGAGGCCTTCGAAGCCGAGCACGAGCGGCTTTACGGCTACCGGTCGGACCCCGAGAATCCCACTGAAATCATTGCCGTGCGCCTGGTGGGCCAGATAGCCGCCCCGGGGCGGGAGGCGGGGTTCAGACCCAGGGATTCCGCCTTTGCAGCCCAGTCCCGCCGGCAGGCCTACTTCGGCTCCGACTACGGCCTCATAGACACTCCGGTGGTGGCCCGCTCGGACCTTTCCGAAACCACCAGGGGGCCCCTGCTGATTGACGAATCCGACTCCACCATCGTCGTCCCCCCCTTCATGTCGGCTTGTCGGGACGAGCACGGGAACGTGGTGATGGAGGTGGAGGATGAGTAATGCTGACATGACAGCCGGTATCGGATCCGCCGGGAAGGCCCCCGTCGATCCCATCACCCGGGAGATCATTCAGAACGCCCTGGCCTCCGCCGCCGACGAGATGGCGCTGGCTCTCTACCGGACCGCCTACTCCACCATCGTGCGCGATTGCCTGGACTACTCC
This sequence comes from Acidobacteriota bacterium, assembly GCA_022821775.1. Classification (GTDB taxonomy): domain Bacteria; phylum Acidobacteriota; class Terriglobia; order Versatilivoradales; family Versatilivoraceae; genus Versatilivorator. The sequence goes on along the minus strand of JAJECY010000001.1, from coordinate 1,895 downwards.
ACTTCTCTTTGCAACGCCGAAGGAGAAATGATCGCCCAGGGAGTCACCACTCCCCTGCACCTGGGCACGGTTCCCTATGCCATGGAGACCCTCTTCCGGAAGTATGGAGAGAGCATGTGCCCGGGAGACATCTTCATTCTCAACGACCCCTTCGACGGGGGCATGCACATCCCGGACATCTTCATCGTGAAACCCGTCTTCTGGGAGGACCGCCTGGCCGCCTTTGCCGTGAGCACGGCTCACCACCTCGACCTGGGAGGACGCCTCCCCGGCAGCTCGGCCTGCGACAACACCGAAATCTTTCAGGACGGCCTGCGGATTCCCTGGTTGAAGCTTTACCGGCGGGGAGAGCCCGACGAGGCCCTCTTCGCCCTGCTCAGAACCAACGTGCGGGTGCCGCGCATGACCATCGGGGACGTGCAGGCCCAGATCGCCGCCTGCCACATCGGGGAGAAGGGCATCCACGAGCTCATCCGGCGCTACGGGCTGGAGACCTTCACCCGCTGCGCGGCCGACATGATTGCTTATACAGAACGGCTGCTTCGGCGGGAAATCGCCTCCTGGCCGGACGGCCGCTACTCCTTTACCGACCACATGGACAGTGACGGCGTGGGCGGCCCGCCTGTACCTCTGAAGGTCACCTTGACGGTGGAGGGTGACTCCCTGACCGCCGATTTCACCGGCTCGGCTCCCCAGGTGCGGGGAGCCATCAACTGCACGCTCTCCTTCACCGCCTCGGTGGTGGCCCTCTCGGTCCGTTCGGTCATGCGGGAGGAGGTCCCCAACACCGCCGGACTCTTCAAGCCGCTGCGCATCGTGGCTCCGCCGGGCACGGTGGTGCACGGGGTCATGCCGGCAGCTTCCTCCATGAGGGGAATCACCGGGTTCCGCCTGGCCGATACCATGTTCGGCGCCCTGGCCGGCATTCTGCCGGACCGCGTCTTTGCGGCCAGCGAGGGAGGCAACACCCTGGTGATCATCGGCGGACTGCGGGAACAGGCAGGCCGCCGCGCGCCCTATGTCTACTACGAGCTGCTCTCGGGGACCTGGGGAGGCCGCCCCGACCGGGACGGCAACGACGGGTTGTGCAACATCGCCAACGTGGCCGCCAACATTCCGGTGGAACAGGCCGAATGCGAATATCCCGTCCACATCGAACGCTACGGAATGGTGACCGACAGCGGAGGCGCCGGCCGCTACCGCGGGGGTCTCGGCATCGAGCGGGAGTGGCGCCTGCTGGAAGGGGAAGCCCACCTGGCCATCCGCTCCGACCGCCGGGACCATCCCCCCTACGGCCTCTCCGGCGGCCTGCCGGGAAGGGGCTCCATCAACGAGTTGCGGGGGAAAGAGGAAACCAGAATCCTGCCGACCATGATCTCGACTTCCATCGAGAAAGGCGAACGCATCTACCACCGGCAGGCGGGCGGCGGCGGCTGGGGCAACCCGCTGGAGCGGTCCCCCGAGGCGGTGGAGCGCGACGTCAGGAACGGCAAGGTCTCCCCGGCAGCCGCCCGGCGGGAGTACGGGGTGGCAATCGATGAGCAAACCGGAAAGGTGGATGCGGCAGCCACGGAGGAGTTGAGGCTGCAGCGGCGAGGCGAGGGCAGAGGACGGGTTTTGCCCGACTCGTGAGGTGCAGGAATTATTTGCATCGATGGACCGGACATTCAGGATTGCTCTTGCCGGTCCGACGTGTCGTAACCCGGGGCTTCAATGGAATGAATTATTAACATCGATGCACAGGATGCACAGGATTAACCGGAACTTCACGAGCAAAACAAGCGTAATTGAATGTAAAAGAGGAGCTTACGTAGGATCAACCTGTCTTGTTTATGGCAACACCTTTCTTGGGGTCGATTTTGAGCATTCGGAACACCTTGGCCTGTAGTGATGTC
>JAJECY010000043.1 GCA_022821775.1 Acidobacteriota bacterium | reverse complement strand
GGGTTGTGATTTCTTTCAGCAGTTTTCTCTCCGGCTCCTCCAACGTTACTTTGTATCGGATTCGTGGCATGACTCCCCCTTTCGTCTGGAAGAAGTCTACGCCTTTACAAACGACAATTCAACTGTGACATGACACTAGTCTCCAAACTCGGACGCCGTCGGTTCAGCCAGTGCATCGGCGTGAGCTTTCTCCGGGGTCATCTCGGCCAGAAGCACATGCTCGCTATAGGGAAAACGGAATCTTCTCTCGTCACGAGTCGCCGGCTTAACCGTAAACCCTTCGTCCGTGACGTCGACAACGACCTTGGTTCCAACCTTGAATTTGGGCAGCTCGGCCATGATCCCGGTTACACGCAGGGCCAGGCTGTTACCCCATTTTTTGATTTCCGACTCGACTCTCATCGCCTGACTCTATATCTACAATGTATCTACATGCCATTCTATCCGGTGCATGGGCTCTGTCAAGAACCAAGGGCGAGCCCGCATTTCTCACCAGGGGGCGCGGTCATGGCGCAGTAATTTTCCCCTCAGCGCGTGCTCGTGAGTGAAGAGCGTAGCGGTTTCTACGGTCGAGCGAGCATGTGCGCGCTGAGGGGAAAAGGACAAGCCAGGGCGCGCCCAGCGCCGTGTGTCGTTGCAAGAGGTCTCAACACGTCCTATAAAGTGCTGAATATGAAAGGTCTTCTTAAAGTACATTCAGCGACCTGGTGAGAAATGCGGGCTAACCCGGGAAGCCGGGTTGAACAGTCCGTCAGCATCCGATATAGATTAAGTGGCAACCCGGAAGCAAGTGGATCCCAGCGCCGCCGACGACTGCGGACCACTTCGACCTCCAGCCTGCATTTCTCAAGGGCATCCGCCAACCCCTTCACCCAAGCGAACGTCCACCATGTCCCCCATAGATACCAGCATCGTCGTGGTCTACCTGAGCGGGGTGGCTCTGCTGGGGATCTACTTTTCCCGCCGGCAGAAGACCACCGAGGACTACTTTCTGGCCGCCCGCAGCGTTCCGGGCTGGGTGGTGGCCTTCTCCATCCTGGGCACCATTTGCGGGAGCGCCACCTTTGTGGGACACCCCGGAAACGTCTTCCACGACAACATGTTTCTGATTCCCGCCCACCTGGTCCCGCTGATCGTGATGCTGCTGCTGGCCCGGCGCATCGTGGTCTTCTACCGGCGCAGCGTGCGCATGACGGCCTACGAATACCTGCAGCAGCGGTTCGGCTACCCCGCGCGCGCCTACGGCGCCGCCACCTTTCTGGTCAGCCGGGTGGCCGATGTCAGCGTCACCTACTACTTTCTGGCGCTGGCCACGGCCCTGCTGACCGGGTGGAACGTCACCGGGGTGATCCTCATTCTGGGTGCGGTCACCGTGCTCTACACCCTGATCGGCGGCATCCAGGCCGTGGTCTGGACCGACGTGGTTCAGGGCATCTTCCTGGTGGGAGGAGGGCTGCTCTGCATTCTGCTTATCCTGTTCGGGTCCGAGGCCGGTCCTTCGCAGATTCTTACAGCCGCCTGGGAGGGCGGCAAGTTCGAGATCGACCGCTGGCAGTGGGACGCCACCCAAAACAACCAGTGGCTTCTGATCCTTGGCTCCATCGTCGCCTGGCTGCAGTCGTTCTGCTGCAACCAGCACAACGTGCAGCGCTACCTGCTGGCCCGGTCCGATCGGGAAGCCGTCCGCGGGGCCGTCATGGGAGCGGGGGCCTGCGTGCCGGTGTGGCTGCTGTTCATGCTGCTGGGAGCGCTGCTCTGGTCCTACTACCAGTTCAGCGCCGAGGTGGTGCCGCCGGAGGTCATGGCGGTCAAGGACCGCATCGTTCCCCACTTCGTCAGCACCCACTTCCCGGCGGGTCTCAAGGGCATGGTTCTGGCCGCCCTTATCGCCGCCGCCATGTCCTCGCTGGATTCGGACCTCAATTCGCTGGCGACGGTGGTGGTCAACGACTTCTTCGGCAAGCTGCGCCCGCGCGCCTCCGAGAGCCTCAGGCTGCTGGTAGGCAGGATCTCGGTTGTCGGCCTGGGCGCCGCCTCCATCCTGCTGGCGCTCCAATGGACCCGGATCGACAGCGCCTCCCTGGTCGAGTTCTCCCTCACCATGACCATGATCTTCACCGGGGGCATCCTGGGACTGTTCGCCCTGGGCATGCTGTTCCGCTGGACGCTGGCCGGGGGAGCCTACCTGGGCATCCTGGCCTGCCTCCTGTTTACCGCCTGGGCCACCCTGACCCAGGTGAGGCTGCCGGGAAGCACCGAGCCCATCCTCGATCTGGGGAGTCTCAACTGCACCCTCAGCTTGTGGCTGACCGGCGTGCTGGGCCACTTGGTGCTTGTGGCCGTGGCCATGGCGGCCAGCCTGATCCTGCGCCGGTCCGGGGGAGGTTCCGGGGTAGAGAGTAATGAGTAGATTGTTCTAAAATCATCCGAAATTACCGTGTTCCGGGAGGGAAATCCATGGCTCAAGCAAACATCGACTACCGCGACTGCGATCGGCAGGTCTGGGAGGAGGAACTGGAGGACTTCGTTCCTTCCCGAATCCTGGACGCCCACATTCATTGCTTCTGGCGCTCCGCCGTCACCGGAGTGGATCCGGATTCGCTCAAGAAGGAGGACAACGACCTGGAGACCTTGAATCAGTGGGCCGAGGTCCTCTACCCGGGCCGGCGCATGCAGTACCTCATTCTGGGACACCCCTTTCCGGGAACCGACGTGGCCAAACACGTGGAGTTGAACCGCAGCGAGATCGACGGGGTGCCCGGCGTGCGCCACAATCGCCTGGTGACCCCCTCCTGCAATCTGAAGGATATCGAGCGGGACCTCAAGCACCCCCAGTTCGTCGGCCTGAAGCCCTACCGCACCCACTCGATCACCGGGGACATCGCCCAGTGCCGCATCCATGAGTTTCTGCCCCACGAGCAGATGGAATTCGCCAACCACCACGGCTTGTGGGTGACCATGCACCTGTCCCGATTTCACGGCTGCGCCGACCATCTCAACCTGCAGGACCTGGAAGAGTACACCACCAAGCGCTATCCCAACCTCAAGTGGCTGCTGGCCCACTGCGCCCGCAGCTTCACCTACTGGCCCATGCAAGAGGCGGTGGAACGGCTCAGGGACATGCCCAACATCCACTACGACACCTCGGCGGTGACGGACCCGCGGCCCTACATCTCCCTGCTTACCAAAGAGGACACCCGACGTATTTTCTGGGGCTCGGATGGAGTGGGAGCGGCCTTCTTTCACGGCCACTACGCCGCCCTGGGGCGTGCCTGGGAGCACTACGACGCCGACCGGGGCGACCTTCAGTTTCCGCACTGCGACGGCCGGCCCATCCTGGCGGTCTATGAACAGCTTCTCTCCATGAAGTTCGCGGCCGAAATCGCCGGGCTTTCCAAGGACCAGGTCGAGGGCCTCTTCTGGCGGAACGCTGCCACCGCGCTGGGCATCGGCGAAGAGGAAGGGGCCAGCAACGACTAGGACAGAACGCCGCACAACAGCTTTGGGACAAACTCAGAACAAAAAGAAGGAGCGGACTTTGCCGAGTATTGATCCCCCGGCGACGTTGACGAGTGTGAAGACACCCCTGACAAGGAGGGAATAATGACAACCAGGCAAGGCGGATTGCTGGCGGACTGGTACAGCCGGGTGGTTTTCGGCGTTATCGCGGTTTCGCTGGCGATGCTGGCCCTTCAAGGGGCCGGCACGGTACAGCCGGTCGTGCGCGCACAAGGTTCGGAGTGCGGGGCAAGATTCAACCCGTGCTACGTAGAGGTGCTGGATGTGGCCGGAACAGTGGATGTGGCTGAACCGGTGAATGTCATTGTTTTGAACAAGTAAACGACTTTGCTATCGTCGGCGGCCTGGTGAGAAATGCGGGTTCACTTCGTTACAGCTTGGTTGGGCATCACCGGCTTTGGACTATTCTGGGGCAGCTGCGCTCCACCGTCGGAAGCGCCCATCGATATCGGATCCCGGCACCAGCTCCTGGTGGACGACGCCCTGATCGAAGGAACCGGCGGGAGGTTCGAGCTGCGCCTGAACTCCCCGCTGGAACGGGAGGTGGTCTTCACCCATGACCGGCCCTGGGAGGGAGGATATTCCGGGTACAACACCCTGTTTCGGGACGGGGACCGCTACCGCATGGTCTACCGGGCGGCCTCCTGGCCGGGCATCGGCAAGCAACCGACCTTGTCGGTGTGCCTGGCCGAGAGCCGGGACGGAATCCACTGGGTAAGGCCTGAGTTGGGCCTGGTGGAGTTCCAGGGCTCCAGGAAGAACAACATCATCCTGTCCGGGGAAGTGGCCAACACCTTCGTTCCCTTCAAGGACACCAACCCCGCCGCCAGGCCCGACGAGCGCTACAAGGCCCTGGCGGCGCTGAGCGATCCCCGCGGACTCTACGCCTTCGCCTCCCCCGACGGAATTCGCTGGCGGAAGATGAGTGATTCTCCGGTGATTACCCGGGGCAAGTTCGACTCACAGAACGTGGCCTTCTGGGACGGTGAGCGACAGAGCTACCGGGCCTACTACCGGGAAATACGCGGCCCCAACGACGAGATTCGCCCCAAGGGGCCACAGTTGGGGCTCGACCCCGCGGGGCCGGCCCGGGACGTGATGACCTGCACCTCGCCGGATTTTCTCAACTGGAGCGAAGCCCGCTGGCTTCAATACCCCGGGGCTCCCCGCGAGCAGCTCTACCTCAACCAGGTCCGGCCCTACTACCGGGCTCCCCATCTGCTGGTGGGGTTCCCGGGCCGGTTCATGGCCGGACGCGAGATCGAAAAGGGCCTGCCGATTACCGAGAACCCCTCCTACCGCTACGGCTCCATCTCGGAGACCCTGTTCATGAGCAGCCGGGACGGCCTCTCCTTCAAGCGCTGGGGCGAAGCCTTCATCCGTCCCGGCCCCCGCAGGGAGCGCTGGATCTATCCCGCCTCCTTTCCCGCTTACGGGTTGCTGGTGACCCCGGCGGAAACAAACGACCGGCCGGACGAGCTCTCGCTCTATATCAATGAAGGAGGCTATTGGACCGCCAACGGGAAAGCCTCGCGGCTGCGGCGCTACACCCTGCGGATCGACGGCTTCGTCTCGGCCCGGGCGGACCTGAGCGGCGGGGAACTGGTGACTCGGCCGCTGGTGTTTGAGGGCGGGGAACTGACCCTGAACTACGCCACCTCTGCGGCCGGCAGCCTGCAGGTGGAAATACAGGATGCCGACGGACGGGCGGTGCCGGGCTTCCGCCTGGAGGACTCGCCGGAGATCTTTGGGGATCGCATCGACGGTCCGGTGGCCTGGAAAGGCGGCTCCGAACTGGGAGAACTGGCGGGGAAGCCCATCCGGCTGCGGGTAGTGCTGAAGGATGCCGACCTCTACTCCTTCCGCTTCGGCGGCTCCTGAAGCTGGTGCGCGCCCTTGAGGAACAACAGCGTTGTGAGGAGGCGCCCCACCCGGGAACGCGGGCGTCCCGCCCGCATGCTATCCCGTTGCGTGCCGCTCAGTTCCCCTGCGATGCTGAAGACAAGCTGTCTTTACGGTATCTATCCAGCGACCGGGTGAGAAGCGCGCTTCAGATCCGTGCCTGGTAGGTGTAGAGCCTGTGGTAGCGGCCCCGGCTGGCGATCAGTTGATCGTGGGTCCCCCGCTCCACGATCCTGCCGTTCTCGATGACCAGGATCTGGTCGGCTTTGCGAATGGTGCTCAAGCGGTGGGCGATCACCAGGGTGGTGCGTCCCCGGATCAGCTCGTTCAGACTCTCCTGAATGAAGATCTCGCTCTCGGTGTCCAGGTTGGAAGTGGCTTCGTCCAGAATCAGGATCCTGGGATCCGCCAGCAGCGCCCGGGCAATGGCCACCCGCTGCCGCTGCCCCCCCGAGAGCTTGACCCCGCGCTCCCCGATCAGGGTGTCCAATCCCTTCTCCAGCCGATCGGCAAACTCCTTGACGTGGGCCGCCTTCACCGCGCTCAGCAGGTCCGCCTCGGAGGCCTTGGGCTGGCCGAACAGGATGTTCTCCCGGATGGTCCCCTCGTAGAGGAAGTCGTCCTGCAGAACCACGCCCAGCTTGGAACGAAAGCTGTCCAGGGTCACCCGGGAGAGGTCGACTCCATCCACTTCCACCACGCCCTGGTCCGGCGTCAGGAAACTTGCGGCCAATCCGGCGATGGTGGTCTTGCCGGAACCCGAGCTGCCCACCAGGGCGGTGACCGACCCCGGGGGAGCCTCGAATGAGATGTGGCTGAGAACCTCGGTGCCCTCCTGGTAGGAGAAGTGGACTCCCTTGAAGACAAGGTTTCCCCTCACGTCTTCCAGCCGATGGGTGCGAAGCGGGTTTTCGTTCTCCTTGGGGACGCTCATCAGTTCCTTGGTGCGGTCCAGGCCGGCGAAGGCCTCGGTGAATTGACTTCCGATATTCCCCATTTCAATCAGGGGGGCCACCAGGAACGCCAGGTAGGCGATGAAGGCCATCAGGTCCCCCCTGGTCATCTTGTCCTCGACCACCATCGAGCCCCCAATCCACATGATGCTTACCGCCGGCAACCCGATGAGCAGGGTGCCCGCGCTGGTGACCAGGCTGGTTGCCGTGAGGGTCTTCCTGACGTTGTCGAAGATCCGCTCCACGCCCTTCTTGAAAACCGCGACCTCCGACCGCTCGGCGTTGAAGCCCTTGATCACGCGGATCCCTCCCAGCGATTCGGTCAGTCGGCCGGTGACGTCGGCATTGACCTTGGCCCGTTCCCGGAAGATCGGACGCACGTATCCGAAGGCCTTGAGGGAGATCAGCCCGAACAGGGCCAGGGGCAACACCACGTAAACGGTGAGCTGGGGGCTGAGGTCCAGCAGCAGAAAAAAGACCACCACCGAGGTCAGGATGCCGCCGAACATCTGGACCAGACCGGTCCCGATCAGGTTCCGCACTCCCTCCACGTCCAGCATGATGCGCGAAACCAGCTCGCCCGACTTGGTGTTGTCGAAGTAGCGCACCGGCAGGTGGATCACGTGCCTCTGAACGTCCACCCGCAGAATGGAGATCATGTGCTGGGCTTCCACGCTAAGCAGCCGCGTCAGCACGAAGGAGGTCACGGCTTGAACGCACAGCGCGGCTCCCACGCTGAGCAGCAGGATCTTGAGGAGTTCGGTGTCCCCCTTTCCGATGACGTCGTCCATGAGGTACTTGGTGGACCCCGGCAGAATCAGGCGGGAAAAGCGGTTGACTATGATCAGGATCACGCCGAAGAGCACCAGCTTCCGGCGCGGCCAGATGATGTGTCGAAACACGTACTGGAGCGAGGAGCGGGAAAACTTTCCGCGTTTCTTGCGCTGCTTGTCCTGGCTCATGCCGGTTGCCTGAAGGCGTTTCCCGTCAACGCGGAAGTTGTGCCTGCCCGGTGAAGAAGGGGCCCGCGGGAATGGTTGCGCTGCCGTCCTGGGGACCCGGGGGCAACAGTCTGGAATTCCCATGTGGTATCTGCATTTTAGCATGGAGCAAAGGCAGGGCGGGGAAGGGGAGGCGAGCAATGCCGGCGCCTGCATGTTTGAAATGTGGGGCGAAACAGCCATTGCCGGACATGAGCCGTTGGACTGCCCCAGCCCGATTCTCCCGATTCTCCTTGACAGCGGGCGGGGCTGGAATTAAGTTACCGTGTATCCTTAAACTCAAGGGGAGATCGCCATGAAACGACGGGTCGACACGTCAGGCGCAGGATCGCATCTGCCGGGCCGCCGGGCTTTTATCAAAGCCGGCGCGCTCAGCTACATGGGGCTCAGCCTGAGCGACTATTTCCAGTTGTCCAGCCTGATGGCCGGCACCAACCCAAAGGCCAAGGCACAGTCCTGCATCATGATCTGGATGTTTGGGGGCCAGAGCCACCTGGACACCTGGGACGTCAAGGGCAACAGCGGGTTCAACCCCATTTCCACCAATGTGCCCGGCATTCAGATTTCGGAGATCCTCCCCAAGGTGGCCCGGCACATGGACAAGCTCTCGATCGTCCGTTCCATGAAGAGCGAGTCCAACGCCCACTCGGAGGGCAGCTACTACACCATGACCGGCCATCTCCCGACCACCACTACCCGCTTCCCCAGCGTGGGGTCGATCGTGGCCAGGGAGCTGGGCCAGCGCAACGAGATGCCTGCCTACGTGACCACCAGCCGCGGCCGCCTGAATTGTCGCAGCGCCGGGTTCATCTCCCCCATGTACGAACCGCTGACCCTGACTTCGTCGGATCGGATCAGCGATGGCAAGAATTTCGAGGTCGCCGACCTGACGCTTCCGGGAGAGATTTCGGTCGAAGCCCTGCAGGCCCGGCAATCATTTCTGAGCCTGGTGGACGAACGCTATCGCCGCATGGAGGCCGCCGCCAATTTCGGCCTGGTGGATGCCTTTGACGAACGGGCGCTGAACCTGATCACCTCCCCGCGCGTCCGGAAGGCCTTCGACGTTTCGCTTGAATCCACCAAGACCAAGGAAACCTACGGGACCGACCGTTTCGGACAGGGAGTCCTGCTGGCGCGCCGGCTGGTCGAGGCCGGCTGCCGGTTCGTGACCGTGGACGGCTGGAATCCTGCCGACGGGCACAACTGGGACACCCACTACAAGAACGACCACTACTTGAGAAATGTCCTGGTTCCTCCACTGGACCGGTCCCTCTCGGCGCTGCTGGAAGACCTGGATCAGCGGGGCCTGCTCGAATCCACCGTCGTGCTGGTGATGGGCGAGTTCGGCCGCACCCCCAAAATCAACCCGGGGCGGGGCCGGGACCACTGGGCCCACTGCTGGTCGCTGGCGCTGGGAGGCGGCGGCATCAAGGGTGGCCAGGTGGTGGGAGCCAGCGACGAGCGGGGCGCCTACGTGGCCGAGCGAATGGTCACCATCGGAGACCTGTTCGCGACTGTCTACAAGGCACTGGGCATCGACTACACCAAGACCTACCTGGGGCCTGGGCGCCGGCCCATCTACATCGCCAACGCCATCGGCGACAAGCAGGGCCAGCCCCTCCACGAGCTGATCTGATCCGGGGCCCCGCGCCGAAGGCGCCGGTGCGGGTCCGGGCGGCTCGGCGGCCGGTACCGGCCAAAGCCCCTGATTCCCGGTTTGTCCGACTGACGGTAGTTCCTTGCCCATCTCCGTCCTCCCCATCCGCTTGTCCCCTCCCGTTCCGGCTCGCTGTCGCCTTGCTTGTCTCTTTCTCGGTTTGACAGCAACCTGGCTGGCTTTGGCGAGCGGCGCCTGCTCGGGGCCTGCCGGGAAGGAACCGGGAGCCGATGGCTCACGGACGGCAGCCGCAGGGCCGCCCCAGGGCTCCAAGCCCCGCCCGAAAATCGCCGCCGTCGTCACCACCTTCTTCCCCAACAGCCACGCCGGCGTGATCGTGGACAAGTTCCTGCGGGGATTTCCCACCGACGAGGGTGTGGTTCCCCCCCGGACCACCATAGCCTCGCTCTACATCGACCAGGTTCACCAGCGGGACGTGGGCCGCCAGTTGGCCCACGAGTTCGACATACCCATCTACGAGAGCATCCGGGCGGCGCTGACCCTGGGAGGCGACAAGCTGGCGGTGGACGGGGTCCTGCTGATCGGCGAGCACGGGGACTACCCCGTGTCCAGGTTGGGACAGGAGATGTTGCCGCGCCGCTATTTCTTCGAGCAGATTGCAGGCGTCATCGGAGAATCCGGCCGGCCCGTTCCCGTGTTCAATGACAAGCACCTCTCCTACCGCTGGGAGGACGCCCGCTGGATGTACGAGACGGCCCGGGAGATGGGGATTCCCCTCTGGGCCGGCTCGGCCCTGCCGGTGGTCTGGCGCCGGCCCAACTGGGAACACCCCCTGGACCGCAAGATCGATCAGGCGCTGGTCATCGGTTTCCACATGGTGGAGCGGTACGGGTTCCACGCTCTGGAAGTGCTGCAGAGCCAGGTGGAGCGGCGGCGGGGAGGTGAGACGGGCGTCCGCTCGGTGCAATGTCTTTCGGGTGAGGAAGTGTGGCGGGCGGGAGATGCCGGCAAGTGGTCCATGGCCCTGGCCAATGCCGCCTTGAGCAGCATCGAAGACGGACCGACCAGGCTCGATCCCGGCAAAGTGGATTCTCCCCACGTGTTCCTGGTGGAATACCTGGACGGCCTGCAGGCGGCCGTGCTCATGCTGGGCGACAACGGCTATGTCCGCAAGTTCGCTTATGCCCAGCAGCGGGGCGCCGCCGTCGACGCCCTGGAATACCACACCCAGAGCGGCCCCAGCCACGCTGCCTTCGGTTACCTGGGTCTCAATATCGAGGATTTCCTGCTCTCGGGGCAGGCGCCCAGCCCGGTCGAGCGCACCTACCTGACCACCGGCATCCTGGAAGCAGCCATGATCTCCCGCAGCCAGGGCGGGCGCAGGGTCCCGACCCCCCACCTGGCGTCCATTGCCTACCGCTCGGGCGGCCAGGTGCGCAGGCCCGCCGGGTCGCGGCCATCCGGGGCCAGCGCCGCCGACTGGATTACTCTCACCCCGGGCGCCACCCCGGCCGCCTCCTCCATCCCAATCGGCCGTGACGGCACGGTCCGCGGTCCCCGGCCGGCCAACCCAACCCCTGAACGGTGACCTCCCTTGTCCGCGAACGTCCTGACCACCCCTGACCTGATCGTCTTCTTCGGATCCCTGGCGGCCGTGCTGGCCATCGGCCTTTGGGCCAGCCGCAGGGAGGAGACCTCGGAGGACTTCTTCCTGGCCGGCCGCGACACCCCCTGGTGGGGGGTGGCCGGCTCGATATTCGGCAGCAACGTCAGCGCCAACCACATGGTGGGGATGATGGGGATCGGGTTCAGCGTGGGATTCGCCCAGGCCCACTTCGAGCTCGGCGCCATCGTGGGCCTGATGCTCTTATGCTACGGCTTTCTGCCCGTCTACCGGCGCTTGAAGGTCTACACCCTTTCCCACTACCTGGGGGCCCGCTACGACGAGCGCAGCCGCCTGGCCTATTCGCTCATCATGGTGGTCCTGATGGCGGTCATCCAGATGGTGCCGGCCCTCTACATCGGCTCGCGCTCGGTCTGCGTCCTGCTGGGCGGCGACGCTGTCAAGCAGGTGGCGGTGACGGCGGCCGCGGAAATCCGCGGACCTGCCGGTTCAGGTTTCGCCGCCGAGGGGGAAGGTCCTGCAACCGGCAGGGAACAAGCCCAACCCGGTCGAGCCAAGCTCAACGTGAACCCCTTCTACTACGCCTTCTTCGTGATCGCCCTGGCGGCCGTCTCGGCCAGCTACACCATCTGGGGCGGGCTGAAGGCCGTCATCTGGACGGACGTGATTCAGTCGGTCCTGCTGCTGGGGGCGGGGATACTGCTGGCCATACTGACCTTCGGACAGATCGGCGGCTGGGACTCCATGATGGAACTGGATCGGCAAGGGGCCGGCAAGATGCATCTCTATCTGCCGGCCAGCCACCCCGAGCTGCCCTGGACGGGGGTGCTGACCGGGCTGATGGCCCTGCACTGTTTCTACTGGGGGACCAACCAGTTCATCGTGCAGCGGGCCCTGAGCGCCCGCAGCGACCTGGAGGCGCGCTGGGGGATCGTCGTGGCCGGGTTCCTCAAGATGCTGATCCCCTTCTTCGCCATCGGAACCGGCGTGGCCGCCTTCTACCTGTTTCAAACCCGGCTGCCCGACCGCGCCATCGCCCCCGATACGGCCTTCACCGAACTGGTCAAGCTGGTGATCCCGCTGGGCACCGGCGTGGTCGGCCTGATCATGGCCGGAGTCATCGGGGCCATTCTTTCCTCCATCGACTCCATGATGAATTCGGCCGCCACCCTGGTGGCGGTGGACGTCTACAAGCGGCACCTGAACCCCGACGCCGGCGAGCGCCGAATGATCCTGGTGGGCCGGCTCTGCATCCTCTTTTTCGTGGTGCTGGCGGCTCTGCTGGCCATCTTCGTGCTCGATCCCAACTCGGAAGAAAACTTCTTCCTCCAGATCGTGCAGTACGGAAGCTACCTGATGCCCGGCCTGCTGGTGGCGTTCCTGATGGGGATGTTCTGGAGGCGCAGCACTCCGGCGGCCGGCTTCGCCACCATCCTGGGCGGCATCTTCTATTCCTGGCTGGTGGAGTTTGCCTACAACAGCTACCACCTGAGCCACCCCGGGGTCTCGGGCTACTTCGGATCGGAGCTCAACTTCTTTCACCGGGTGGTGCTGGTGATCCTGCTGTGCGCGGCTACTCAAGTGGCGGTCAGCCTGACCAGCCGGCGCGACCCGGACAAGGAAAAGCTGGTCTGGACCGACCTCACCGGCCATTCATCCCGGGACCTGACCAGGATCGTCGTTGGCCTGCTGGTCTCCATCGCCTGGTTCGCGCTGCTCGGCTGGTGGGTCTCCGCCGATTGGTTGAGCCCCCTGGCGGCAGCCCTGCTGGGGGCCGCCTGGACCCTGGCGCTCTTCTGGGTGGGCATGGGGAAAGCAAGGGATGGCAACGCCGGGGCGCGGGCCCTGGCCGGCAAGCTGAGGGACGACCGCTTCTGGGCCGGCGTTCTCTGCGCCTCGGCCGTCTTTCTGATGTACGTCTTTTTCTGAGTCTCGTAAACCGACACTGACCTGCATTTCTCAGCGGCGGCGGAGAACAGGACGATCCGGAACTCAAAGTCCGGTGGGTTTACGCTGGCTTTTCACCTGGGGCTGCACTGTTGATAAAGAGACCCCGGGCGCAGCCCGGGGGTTCCAGTAAGCCGCGAAGCGGCGGCAGCACTTAGCCGTGGGCGTAAGCCCATGGAAAGCTGGGCTTGGAGTTGAGCCGCGTAGGCGGCGGCAGCAATCATCCCTTCACCCTCAAGTACGTTTCCAGCCACTCGGCCATTCTCCGGAAGGCCAGGGGCGGCAAGGTGTGGCCCTTGCCGTGGTTGTAGATTCCCAGGCGGGCCGGTGAGCCATACAGCCGGTAGACCTTCAGGGCGGCTTCGATGAAGGGCCAACTGCGGTCGCCGTCGGCCGCGTGACGCCCCGATTCTCCGGCCAGCAGCAGGAAGGCCCGGGGGGCGGTCAGAGCCAGCAACTGGTGGTGGTTCAGCTTGAAATCGGGGCCGCGGATGGCAGGGCCCAGAAACCAGGGATCGTGCCAGTTGGTGAAGCTGAAGTCCATTCCCGCTTCGCTGGCCACCGTCGCCTTCACTCTCTCGTCGAAGGCGGCCAGGTAGAGCGATTCGATGGCCCCCAGAGAATGGCCGGCCGCCCCAATGCGGGAGGCATCCACCTGGGGCAGACTCTGCAGCAGGTCTACGCCGCGCATGGCGTCCCACAGCATCTTGTGCATGCAGAGGGCCTCCGGGTGGCGTTTCTTGAAGCGGGCCATGGCCTCCAGGAAGTTGCCGGCATCCTGCCACAGAAAGCAGCGCGGGCAGAAGGCCACCAGGCCGCGGCGAGCCAGCTTCAATCCGACCTGCTGCTCCTCGGGGCCGTTGACCCCCGCCGCCAGGTCGATGGTGAGACTGCTGGTCTGGTGCATCACCACCACCCCCGCCCGCCGGTCCCGCGCCGAGGCCGCCGCCGGCCCCAGCAGGTAGCCTTCCACCCGCACCCCGGCCTCGGCGTTGTAGCGAAGCAGTTGCCGCACCAGGTCTCCTTCCAGCTCTTCCTCCTCGAGGACCTCCATCTCGAGCGGAGGCCTGTCGGCCGGCATGGGGCCCAGAAACGTCATCCAGTCCCGCCGGACCCGCCGGCGTTCGGATTCCCACCGAGCCCGGGAGCGGATGGGCGCTCCGTCCTCACCGACCAGCAGGGGAGGCAGCTCGGGAGCCTCCGGCGGCAGCCGGGAGGGTGGAGTTTGCACCTCCTCCAGCCACTCCACCTCACCGGTCCCGGCGCGGCCCTGCTTGGCGGCCCAAGCCAGACCGGCCAGCACCGCAGAAGCCGCCGCTACGAACCCACGCCGCGAAACCCCGCCGGCCCTGCAGACGGCCCGGTTTGCCCTCTCAGTGACATTCATCGTTGGATCTCCGCGCCGCCCCTACATGGAGAGGTGATGTCGAGGGGTGGACGCCCCCCGGGAGCGCGGGCGTCCCTTCCGCACAAGGCCTGGCAAGGCGATGCCATCTTTCCCACTTCAATCAATACTGCGGAGCCATCCCAGAAGATCATCGCGATTCCGCCCGTTCGTCGAGGAGGGCTTGGAGGGCGCGTCCTTCGGGATCGGGCGACCTCGCCTCGCTCCAGAAAGAAGCAGGGATCTCGCCCGATCCGAGTCGGATCAGACCGGCCTTTTCCAATTCCCTGAGGTGATGCGGCCAGACCGGGTCCTCCCGAGACACGGGAACGAGCTTGGCCACGGCTTTACCCCGGTCGGTAACCAGGACATCTTCTCCGGTGCGGACGATGCCGAGGTAGTGGCTGAGCGAGGCTTTGAGTTTAGAGATAGACGCAGTTTCCATGCCAATGCTCCCATGTGGTTACTTGACTAATATAGTCAGATCGAAATGGTCAACAAGTCAAATTCCAAGTATCCATGACATCGAACCGGGGCCGGTGTCATGGTCGGAGCGGGGAAGGTTGAGTTGCCTGTATGGAGGCAGGATTTGCGTCTGTAGGGAGGTTGACGGGCACTCCCAAACGGGACACTTCTTGATGAAAACTCCACATCAAGGAGGAGGCTGTCGGAGGGTGTGTTTACGGTGCTGCGCTGGTCTACACGTTCTCCTCTCGTTCAACTCAATACCGTCTGGTGTAAAGAGACAGAGTCTATTTATACTTGATCATGCACAGTCATTATGCCCATAAAACAGCACCTGCCAGATTGCCTCTGACCCGGTGTTGCGTCCTTTGGACAGCACTTCTTTTCGTTGGGGCCTGCGGTCAACCCGAAACCTCCCGCGGACCTGCAGAAACCGCACCCGGCGCTCCGTCCGGGCTTGCCGATCGGCTCACGGCGAGGGGTGCGGAGGTTCAGGCGGACGAGGAAGGGCACATCACCCTGCTCAACCTCTACTGGACCGACCTGACCGACGACGACCTCACCCTCCTGTACGGCCTGGACCGGCTTCGGACGCTGATCATGCCGGTGCGGGCCACCACCGAAGGGCTTCGCCACCTGAAGAGCCTCCCGGCTCTGGCCGAGCTCTACCCGCCCAATGAAATCACCGATGAAGGCTTGGCCGGCCTGCGCCACCTCCCCAACCTCAAGGAGCTGTTTCTCTACGGATCCAAGATCACCGATGCCGGGCTGGTGCATTTCAAGCCGCTGCATCAGCTCGAATTCCTGGGAATGCAACACACCCGGGTGACTGGCTCCGGACTGGCCCACCTGCAAGGCTTGGCCAATCTGGCTTGGCTAGACCTCTCCTACACCCAAATCGGCGACCCGCAACTGAAGCAGCTTGAGAAACTCTCCCAGCTCAAGGCCGTGGGCCTCTACGGCACCCGCGTCTCCCCGGACGGAATCCGCAGGATCCGGGCAGCCCTGCCTGACTGCATGGTCCTTAATCGCTGACGCGAGCACTCAAGATTTCTATCCGTCAAATAAACTGGTGTGAGAAAATACGTTTCTTCGACGCCAAGCGACGGCGGCTGGAGCCTTCATACTCCAGTGGTATGGTGGTACACTGTGTGGATTCGGTTGTCCTCCAAGAATCTGGCTAACTTCTTTAAAAAGAGTATTGACTTTCAGACCTCCGCTTGAGCATTAATGGATCTTGTCTTTCCAAGAAACCCAACGCGATACAGCTTACCTTCCAAATGTAATAGTACTCGGTGATCCTGTTTTGAAGATCCCTGTCTAGATCGAGAATGCATGTAGGTCTGTATGGCTGACAAAAAAAATGATGCAATCCTGTCGGGCGTGCCGCAATCTAGACGGAAACCACGAATGCGCTGGCTTTCGAACTTCCAGAACTTCGAATTCGAGATCGATGCAGTTCGGATAGAAATCTCCGAGCTAGAGAAAAATGGTCACGAGATTACCGACAAAAAGGAGATCATCAAAAACTGCCGCGAGCTATTGTCGAAGATCGAATGCGCTTACAATCGCCGGTTCCCACGCGAGTTGTTCATTTGGGAAACGCTCTTTCTCATCCATCAGAAGATTTTGTTGATTGCACCAATCGACGAACTTTCTTCGAAATGGAGGACGTTGAAGAAACGCCTGAATCAGCTTAAGGAGAAGAAAGCGGTGGGTGGTTGGAACGATAAAGTCATCAGTAGTATCAGCGAAAAGATGGGAGAGCAAAGAGTAGAGCAGCGAAAAGAGAAGAGCGAAATTGATTCAAGACTTAGGTATGAACTCAAAGAGCTAAGAAAACATTTGGACGATCAGGTTATTTTGCAGATTTGGGCTGGGATGAAACTTCGGCGCCACTGCATTTTCTTTGTAATAGCTGCGTCTCTGGTTATCGCGCTCATGATTTTTTTGTATTGCATCATTGAAGGCACGCAGCATAACGTAGTTCTTGTGTCCGGTGCCGGGTTGTTAGGTGCTCTGCTAAGCACTCTGACGCACGGCAAGCCACTCGGTATTACTAGAGCTCCGCCGTTGGTTAGTGTATCGATGGTGAGACCTGCCATTGGTGCAATCGCTGGGTTGTTCGTCTTCTTCGCCGAACCGCTCTTGGCCCCCAATGTAGTGAAGTACCCTACCTTGTATGCTGTAGCATTTGTGTTCGGATTCAGCGAGCGAGCATTTTACAGGTTCCTTAAAAATATGGCCGGCGAGACAGAGAAGAATATTGCTGATGTCATGAGCTAGGTGCGGAAAGTTACCGCAGAGAAGCAACCCTGCAAGTTACTCGACCTTCCAAGAATTGGCTCTTGATGTGTACGATCCAAATTAATAGGTAAGGGAATTTGTAATGACATCTACGCCAAGTTCGATCACTGATTCTGATCGGCTGATTTCAAGGACTTGCCGACAGTTGAGAATCCAAAAGACGATTCCGCAGAGTCCAGGAATTGTGGACGGCAATAAGGTATTGTTGTGTGCTGGTGCTCTTCTGGTCAGGGAAGCCTCAGACATGCTTCGGTCTAAAGAGTTTGCCAATGAGTTCGAGCGTGAAGTGGTCACGCGGGACAGTGATTACATAAGGAAAGTCGGGTCAGCGATCGGCTTGGATGAGATAGCCGTCAATAGTGTCGTCGTTGGAAACGATCGGCTCCCGCCCGGAATCCGCCTCGGCGGCACACTCGCACATATTGCTAGACTCCGGTCCGTCTTCCGCTAAGATTGCGCGCCGTGCATTAGCTTGTCAGCGACGGTAGTCTTCTAACAGCCTCTGCTTGATGAGGTCCATGGGTCCCATGGCCTTCTCCCAATTCAGGTCCACCTCGAAACGGCAAGGCCTAAATTTTCGCTGACTCATCGGAATGAAAAAAGCTGTCTGGTGACGGCCGGAACGGCGATTATCGGAACTTATACGGCTCCTTCCATTCGTGGTCTGCGCAGACGTATTCGCCGTTTCCAATAATCATTGCCTGCACGCATATTCTATTATTTCCAGTTAGAGAGGCAACGGGCTATCTGCCGTGCTCTATACCGTTCAGATAGGGACCTTCGTTGTATCCTTATCCGTCTATGCGACCGCCGAAGGCGTACTCAAGCTGGACGCTATTGTTAGGGAACCTCTGATCAATCACCGATTTCAACCGGAGACAGACAGGGGAAGGGTGTAGAGCAAAAAAACAGGTGAGTTGAGAGGCCAACCCCGGCTCTGGGCAGTCCCCAGCAGGTACTTTCGAGCCGGTTGTGGCCAAC
>JAJECY010000260.1 GCA_022821775.1 Acidobacteriota bacterium | reverse complement strand
CCGGGCGCCGCTGCGGGCCAGTCCCAGCGCGATGGCCCGGCCGATTCCCGTACCGCCGCCGGTCACCAGGGCAGTGCGTCCCTCCAGGTCCACTGTCAAGCGCCCTGTCACGATGTCAGCTCCTCATCCAGGACAGCCGCCATCACCTCCACGGCCTCCTGCAAGGCCTCCCGGTCAATCGTCAGCGGGGGCACGATCTTGAGGAAGCCTCTTCCCGTTACAAACAGAAGCACACCCCGGCGCACGCACTCCAGGGCCACCCGATCGGCCATCTCCACCCAGGGCTGCCCCGTGTCCGGTTTCCTCAGGTGGATGGAATAGAACAATCCCTTGCCGTTGATCCGGCCGATAGAACGGGGATGCCTGTCCGCCACCGGCGCCAGCCGCTGTTCCAGCAGCTCTCCCAGCTCCGCCGCCCGCTCCACCAGCCCTTCCTCTTCCATCAACGCCAGATTGGCCTCCGCCGCCGCCGCACACACCGGGTTGCCGCCGAAAGTGCTGGACATTTCCCCGGGTGGAGCCAGGTCCATCACCTCCCTGGCTCCGATCACGGCCGAAACCGGCAGGCTGGAGCTCAGCCCCTTGCCGCAGGTGATCAGGTCGGGAGCAATTCCGTAGTGTTCAATGGCGAACATCTTCCCCGTCCGTCCTATTCCGCACTGGATCTCGTCCACGGCGATCAGCGCCCCGTGGCGGTTTGCCCAGTCCCTCAACTCACGCATGTACTCCAGGGGATGGCAGGCGGTGGTGACGCCGGGAATGGACTCCAGGATGATGCCAGCGACGTCCCCGGGGTCCAGGCCGCGGGACTGCAGGTCGGCGGCGAACCCGCTGTCACCGGGAGTGGGAAGCAGAAAATGGCGCAACTGATCCCGAGGAATGCCGTCCACCCGGTCTTCCCCCCCGCTGGCCGCCTTGGCCGCCAGCGTGCGGCCGTGGTAGTTCCCCTCCAGAGACAGAATGGCCGTCTTGCGAGGCGAGATCCGTTGGCCGTGACGCCGCATCAGGGTGATGGCGCACTCGTTGGCTTCGGTTCCCGACGAAAACAGGATGGCCTTGTTCAACCCGGGCGGGGACAGCCTGACCAACCGCTCCAGCAGCCGCTGCCGGACTTCTCCCGGGTAGGCATAGGTGAACAGCAGCGGCGAATCCGTCTGTCTCCGGATGGCTTCCAGCACGCGGGGATGGGCATGGCCGCTGTTGGCCATCACGATGCCGCTGCTCAAGTCGATCCACTGGTTGCCGTAGGGGTCGCGGACCTGGAACCCCTGGGCTTGATGCCAGACAATGGGCACCATGCCCGCCATGGACCGCGGCTCCACTTCCCGCAAGCGCCGGATCAGGTCGATGGATTGAGGGACGGGAATGGGGGTGGCGATACGGCGGAATCGGGTCTTCACCGGGCGGGTTGGCGCAGGTGTCAGATCCAGAACGCTCATTGCCATGGAAACCAACTCCTCTGCGTAGGGATGCCGCAAGGGGGAGAGTAGACCCGTGGTTTCGAGTCAGCCGGAACCCTCCATCTCCTTGACTTTTGCGGCATATTCGTCGGCTTGAGCCACGATGTCCACGCCGACCGTCTCGCTGAAGGCCGCAATGAGCTTCCGGGTCAGCCGGCCAGGCTTCCCGTCACCCAACGGCATTCCGTTGATGCGGGTGCAGGGCATGACGGCGAAGGTGGTGGCGGTGTGAAACGCCTCGTCGGCGTTGACGACTTCGTAGGCCCCGAAGTCTTCTTCCGACCAGGGCACCGACATGGCGGTCAGCAGGTCCAGGACAGCGTTGCGCGACACGCCCACCAGAATGTTGTGGCTTTTGGCGGTGAGCACCCGTCCCTGGCGCACGATGAAGAAGTTGGAACCGCTGCCTTCGGTGATGAAGCCCTGGTCGTCGGTCAGCAGGGGCAAGGCATCGGTATCCACCCTGTGGGCCTGAAGGTTGGCCATCTGGTAGTGGATGCGGCTTCTGTTCTTGACCTTGGGATCGATCAGGTAAGCGGGCACCGATCTCTGGGGGACGATCACCGAGTGGACCCCTGAACGGTAGAGGGGACCGTTGCCGGCCAGGTGCCACCACAGGGGCCAGCAGTTGATGGAGACGGTGGGTTCGACATCGCCCCCGAATACGCTCTTGTAGACAGGCAGAGGCCCTCGGGAAACGTCGTGCATGATCTGGACATCGGCCCCGTCCACGACGGCCAGGTTCCTTTCCAGAGTCTCCAGGGTGGCCCGCTCCATCTCCTCCATGGTCAGGCCGCAATCGATCTCCAGGTACTTGAGCCCGGCATAAATGCGCTCCAGGTGCTCCTTGAGCCTGAAGGGCTTATGGCCGTAGGTCCGGGTCATGTCGAACACCATGTCCCCGAACATGAGGGCCGAATCGAAAATGGAGACCCGAGCCTCCTGCTCGCTGACAAACTTTCCGTTGAAGTAAACCGTTCTGCAGGTCATGTCGATTTCCTCGAATTTTCCCGGCCCATCTTCGGGGGGCATTGGGGCACTAAGTTCACGGCCCGCTTTTGGGACGGCGATTAACGGCCCGCCGGGCCGGCAGGCCTGCCGGCCCTCCCGGGCTACCCTGCCCGCAACCGTTGAACGGCCGAGCGAATGCTGTCGGCCATGTAGCGCAAGGTCTCTTCCGGCATATCCGACCAGAAAGGAAAGCTGATCATGTTGTCGAAGAAGGCGTCGGTGTTGGGCAGGCGAATGTCTTCGTAGCCGAAGGACTGGAAGAGCTCGGAACGATAGAGAGGCCAGTATTGAACAATGCACTTGATTCCGTAGTCCCGATGCAGCAATGCCATCAGGTCGTCCCGCGTCCCTCCCCTTCCGGAGCTGTGGAAGTGGGCCACCAGCAGGTGGTAGGCGTGCTGGTGGCCCTCCGGAACCTTCTGAAACGCAAGCTCGGGGACATCGGCCAGGGCCGAACGGATGAAGTCGGCCTGGACCCGCCTGCGGGCGTTGATCGCATCCAGCCGCCGCAGCAACTTCCGCCCCACGGCGCACTGCACCTCGCTGAGGCAGAAATTGAAGGGCCAGACTCCCGTCATGCCGCTCACCAGGTTTCCCATGGCCGGCTTCCAGTAGCGCTCCCGATCTCCGGCAAAAGGCCAGTTGCCCATCCAGCGAAGCTTCCTGGCCCGCTCTCCCTCCGCCGGGTCGCTGACAGTCAGCATGCCCCCCTCTCCCAGGGTGGAGATGTTCTTCTGGTTGTGGAAGCTGAAGGCGGCAAAGTCCCCCATCGACCCCGTCCTGCGCCCCTTGTAGACGGCGCCCGGGGCCTGGGCCACGTCTTCCACCACCTTGAGCCCATGCTGCCGGGCCAGGCTGAGAATCGGGTCCATGTCGGCGGGCAAACCGTAAAGGTGAACCACCACGATCGCCTTGCTACGCTCGGTCAGGCAGGGCTTGACATGCTCGGCTGAAAGCAGTCGGGTGGCCGGGTCGATATCGGCGAACACCAGCCGGGCGCCGGTGCGCGCAAAGGGGACGGCGCTGGACACGAAGGTGTGGGCCGGAAGAATGACTTCGTCCTGCGGGGTGAGGCCGCACAGGGCCGCGGACATCTCCAGGGCCGAGGTGCAACTGCTCACCGCCAGGCTGTCGGCGCAGCCGACGTACCGGGTGAATTCCTGCTCGAAGGTCCGTTGCTGCTCGCCCTGGCTCCAGGTCGGGCTGTTGCGAATGGTCTCCATGACCACGGCTTCTTCCTCGGCGTTGAGCCGAGTCTGGACCGCGGGAAAATCCACCTGGAGCCGCGGTGATACCGATTGGGGCATGCTCGTTTCCTGGGGTTGCCGGTTGGGATCGATTTGTGAAACCGGACTATCCTATGGAAAGCCGGCGGAACCTGTCAAATGGTATACAGGAGGTGGACGAGAACCCGAGCCCGCCCATCTCACCGGTTCGGATGACCGGTTCCCTGGTCGGCGACTCGATGAGACAGGGAATCCGCAACAAGAAATTGCCCTGCCATCCCGGGGACGCACAATATGTAGGGGGCCAAAAATTTTTGACGGGGCAATCCATTTTGTTGTATTCTCAGGCACTGCGGTTCGCCAGCAGGAATCCGGCAGCCGGGATTGCCGTTTCCTCCCTCACTTCAGAGAATCGCGTGAAGTCATACTCCTACCGCCGAAATGAAGGTCGCCGGTCCGTCCGCTACCCGGGATTGCTGGCAGTAGCGATACTGCTGAGTTCCTTCGGCGTGGTGGCGCTGACGACCCGGGCACTGGATGTCGCCCGCAACACCGAGCAGTTGCTGGACAATCAGCGCCTTAGCAGCCAACTCCGCCATTTCAAGCAGGAAAATCAAGACCTGCGACAGACGCTGCAGCGGGTGGGAGACCGTCTCTCCTCGCTGGAGTTGCTGGCCGAAGAAGTGCAGGGTCTTTCCAGATTCGCCCCCGGGCGGGGGCGGAACGGTGGCCCCTCCCAGGTCTATTTCAGCCGGCTCACCTTCTCCGAGGACGGCGACGTACCGCTGCCGGCCCAATCGGAAGCGTTTCGCAGCCTGTTTGAGAACGCGGGCCGGCAGATCGACGACCTTGCTCAACACTACCGTTATAGATACTTCCGGCTGAGCCACACTCCCAGCACCTGGCCCGTCGACGGAATACTGAGGGACCGGTTCGGTTTCATCCGGAATCGGTTCGGCCCCGGACAGTCACGGTTTCATCAAGGCATCGACATTTCCACTCGCCCCGGCAGCCGGGTGATGGCCTCGGCCGACGGGATGGTCCATTCCACCAGTTGGCGCTCCCACTACGGCAAGACCGTCATCCTGAAACACCACTTCGGCCTCTCGACCGTTTACGCCCACCTCTCCGCATACAACGTGAAACCGGGTGACATGGTCCAACGAGGCCAGGTGATCGGCTTCGTGGGGAACACCGGGAGGTCCACCGGTCCCCATCTCCACTACGAAGTTCGAATCGGAGACATGTCGGTCAACCCGTTGCGCTACCTCTCCAACCAGGCTCGTGTCATACTGCCGAAGCTGGGGAGAATCAATAGTGCCGTTGCCAGGTGACCTCCCCGCGGGGCGCCATTCCAATCCCATTGTTGCAACCAGCCGCCCCTGACCTGCAGCCGGTCCCGAACTTGAATTCATGCCCTGCAGTTGCTAGAATCCCCAGCCGCTTTCGCCAGGTCACTGGCGGTCTTTCGTGAGGTTGGCGCCTATGCCGATTTATGAATATGGTTGCGATGACTGCGGCAAGGTGATCGAGGTCATGCAGAAATTCTCCGACGAACCTCTCAAGACCTGTCCGGACTGCAGCGGCCAACTGACCAAGTTGATCTCCAGGACTTCCTTTCAGTTCAAGGGAACCGGCTGGTATGTCACCGACTACGCCCGCAAGCCGGAATCCTCGCCCAAGTCCGAGGGTGAATCCAAGCCTTCCACCGATTCCAAGTCCGGCGCGGAAGCCAAATCCGGAGCCGAGTCCAAGCCCGCCGCCGATTCCTCCGGCTCCGGGACCGGATCCGGCAACGGCAGCCAGCCATCGGCCGCCAGTTCCAAGAGCGACAAGGCTCCCTCCTCTCCGAAACGCTGACCTGCAGTTTCCAAATCGGGAACAGGGGTCAACTCTTCCAGAAATCGCAGACCGCCCCGGCGACCTGCTCCGTCTCCTTGCGGGTCAGTTCCGGGAAAATGGGCAGGGACAGGATCTCTCCGGCCAGGGCTTCGGCATGGGGATAGGAACCGTTGCCCTCTGCCCAGCTCCGGAAGGCCGGCTGGAGATGCAGCGGCAGGGGGTAGTGGATGGCGCAATCCACGCCTCTGGCTCGAAGGAGCTCGGCCAGCCCGTTGCGGCGAGGAGTGCGGATGGAGTACTGGTTATAGACGTGCCTGACCCCCGGAGCGCGGTAAGGCGCAGCGGGTGGCAGAGGCTGCAGGGCCCGGTCGTAAGCCTCGGCGATCCGGATGCGCCTCTCGATCCAGGACTCCAGGTGAGGAAGCTTGACCTTGAGGATGGCCGCCTGCAGGGAATCCAGCCGGCTGTTGAGGCCGGGCAGCTCATGCCGGTACCGCCTTTCGGCCCCATGCTGGCTGATCATGCGGCAACTTTGGGCCAGTTCGGGATCGTTGGTCAGCAGGGCTCCCCCGTCTCCGCAGGCGCCCAGATGCTTGGCGGGATAGAAGCTGAGACATCCGATATCGCCCAGGGTCCCGGCGCATTTCCCCCGATAGCGCGCTCCCACGGCCTGGGCGGCATCCTCGATGACCCGCAGTTTTTTTTCCCGGGCAAGGTCCAGGATCGGATCCATATCGGCGGGATGCCCGAAGAGGTGAACCGGCAGGATGGCCCTGGTCCTGGAGGTGATCCTCTCCCCGATCCGGCCGGGGTCCAGGTTGAAGGTGCGCGGATCGATGTCCGCAAAGACGGGGCGGGCTCCCTGCAGCACGATGGCCTCCACCGTGGCGGCGAAGGTGAAGGGAGTGGTGATGACCTCGTCGCCCGGGCCGATCTCCAGGGCCATCAGGGCGATTCGCAGGGCGTCGGTGCCCGAGGCGCATCCCACGGCATAGCGGACCCCCAGATAACGGCTCAAGTCGGCCTCGAACCCGGCCACCGCCCGACCCATGACGAAGTCGCAATCTTCCAGAACCTGGCGGACAGCGGCCTCGATGGGCTCCCTCAAAGTCCGGTGCTGGCGTTGCAGATCGACCATCCGGATGGGCGGCATGGCTGGAATCCTTTCCGGGTCGGCCCCTTGGCCGCAAAGCCGGCCTCGGTTTCATGCTAGTGAGATCAGGAAGCGTTTCCAAGGGTTATTTTGCCGATTCTCCTTCCTCCCCAATGCCGCCGGGGATAACATCTGCAGGCAGCTTGGCGGAACCCGCCAGTTCCACGGGACGCTCGACCAGAATGGAGGTATCCATGTCCGCGACTTCTCCCCGACAGGCCGGTAGCTGCCCGCACCTTTCCTGGACGATCCTCCCTCGGTATCGGAGTCTTGTCCTGGCAGCCACCGCGGCGACGGCGGTAGCGGCGGGAGGATGCGGCCCCGGGGCCCTCCAGTCCGCCGACCCGGTCCGGGTCGTGAATTCCAAGGCCATCGGAAAGACCCAGTTGGTTTCGGAGCGGGTTCCCATCGGCATCCCCGAGGACTACAAGCCCTGCATAGCCCGGCTGCCCGACGGGGAACTGCTGCTGGTGGCCTTCCACGCGCCCCGCAAGGGAGGAGTCCCTGAAGAGTACGCCTTCCTGTACCGCTCCGAAGACGGAGGCCGCAACTGGTCCCGGCGACGGAGACTGGAGGTGCTGGGACGGGAACCCTATCTGTCGGTCACCTCGGAGGGCGACGTTTTCCTCAGCACCCATCTCCTGCCCAGGGCTCGCGGCAACCGGGAAGGCTACACCCAGAGCTTTCTCTACCGTTCAACCGATGGTGGAGACCGTTGGGAAGGCCAGCGCATCGGCTACCAGGACCTGGAGGGAATGGAGGGGCCGGATACGGTGGTGACCGGCCGCAACGTTCTGGAGCTGGAGAGCGGAGAACTGGTCTTCGCGGTCGCGGGCAAGGGAGGCCACGAATTCCTCTGGAAATCAAACGACGGCGGTAAGACCTGGGACCAGTCCCTGGCCTGCCGCTTTGGAGGCGTGGACCAGAGCGCCCTGCCCTTTCCCATCCTGGGGGAGGCCTTTCTCTGGCAGGCCCCCAACGGCGACCTGCTGGCCATCTGCCGGATCACTCCCAAGTACTTTCCGCCGCTTCCGGGGACGGAAATCCCCGGAGAGAAGATCGACCATTTCGAGAGAATGGTCCTCTACCGCTCCCAGGACGGCGGGCATCACTGGTCGCTGGAGGAGTTCGGCAGCCACTACGGAGAGATGTACCCCGCCCTGATGCGCTTGCGGGACGGCCGCCTGCTGTTCACCTTCACCCTGAGGGCAGCCGTGCCTCCCAACACCCCGCCCCTGGGCGTTCGGGCGGTGTTGGGCCGGGAAGCTGCAGAGGGCTTCCAATTCGACTTCCGCAATGACCGCATCGTACTGGACGCCAAGAACCCCGTCGGCATGCTCAGCGGCGGCGGATTCGGGCCCACGGCGCAGGTGGAGGACGGAACGCTGGTCACCAGCTACTCCTACCGCACCCCGGACGAGAAGACTCACATGGAGGTCGTCCGCTGGCGGCTGCCGGAAGCGGGGAACTAGGGAGCTTCAGTAGCGGCCGTACTTGGCCAGGGCCTTGAGCATGGACTTGGTTTCCTTTATCAAGGGAATCATGGCGCTCTCCTTCTCGTCGTATTCCCGGATCAGGGCCAGCACGTCCTCCGCTTTGTCGGCGGGCACGACGACTACGCCGTCGCTGTCTCCCACGATGTAGTCGCCCGGCCGCACCGGCACACCGGCGCAGATCACGGGTTCCTGCATGGAAACGCTCACGTAGCGCCCGACCACCGTGGCCGGACTGACCGCCCGGCTGTAGACCGGAAAGCCGATGCGTTCGATCTCCTCGATGTCCCTGGCGGCTCCGTCGATCACCGCCCCCGCCAGACCCCTAACGGTGGCGGTGGTGGCCATCAGGTTGCCGATCCCGGAAACGTGCAGGCCGTTTTCCAGGACATAAACCAGAACGCTCCCCGCGGGCGCCTCGTCCAGCACCTGGAGGTGATAGTTGGGATACTTGCGCTTGTCGGTGGTCAGGATCGGCCTCAACAGCGCCGTCGCCGCCGGACCCACCACCTTGGCCCGGAAGATGGGCTTCATGTCGTGGGTCATGAATCCGGCCCTGCCGGTAGCGGTCTCGATGGCATCCGCCAGGTTGCCGGTGCTGGCCTTCTTGAGGGCCTCGATGATCTGAGCCTGGCTGAGGCCTTCGGCCCCCGGCTGCGCGGCCGCTCCCGAAGCGGGGCCGCTCCGCGACAGCAGAATGAGAACCAGGCAAAGCCCGATGGCCAGGGCTGGAAGCAGGATGGATAGGCGTTTCATGGCAACTCCTTTTCTTGGAATCAACGAACGACTCATTATATACAGAGGAAGGGACAACAATATCTGTTGAGGATGTCCCGAGGGGGTTTTAAACTAGCCGGGTTCCGACTTGGGGAGGATCAGTATGGGTGTTGGATCGTCCGTTCGGCCGCGTAGCATCCCGTCGCAGCACCAGAGACGGTTGCGCCTGCAGTGGTCCCGGCCCCTGGGCGTCATCGCGTCCCTTGCGGTTCTGGGGAGCGTCCTCGTGGCCGAGGATGTGTCCGTGAGCGACCTGCTGTCGCAAGCGCGTAGCGCCTATCAACGCGGCGACTTGGCCCAGGCCCTCTCCCTGGCCGATCGAGCCGTCGAACGCGACCCTCAAAACCCGCAGGGCTTTTATTTCCGCGGGCGGCTCCACGAGATGCAGCGGCGTCACCGCCAGGCCATTGCCGACTACGATGTCGTGGTCAAGCTCGATCCCAAGGCGGCGGAGGTCTTCAACCGTCGAGGAAGCGAGCACTTCAAGCTGGGCCAAATCGAGGCCTCCATCGCCGATTTCGACCGGGCCATCGAACTGAACCCCCGGCAGGAGCCCTACCATTGGCAGCGCGGCATTTCCTACTACTACGCCGGTCTCTACCGGGAGGGCCGGGCTCAGTTCCAATCCCATCAGCAGGTCAACGCCAACGACGTGGAGAACGCCGTGTGGCACTTTCTCTGCGGCGCCCGACTGGACGGGGTGGAACTGGCCCGCCAGTCTCTCCTGAACATCGAAGGGGATCGGCGCGTGCCCATGATGGAGGTCTATCGATTGTTCAAGGGAGAGGGAGCCATCGATGACGTCATGCGGGCGGCCCGGGCTGGGGACAGCGACCCCGAGGCTCGCAATCGGCAACTCTTTTACGCCCACCTCTACCTGGGACTGTACCATGAAGCCCTGGGAGACGAGACCCAGGCCCGCCGACACCTGGTGCTGGCCGCCGAGCGCTATCCCGTCAAGCACTACATGGGGGACGTGGCCCGAGTCCACGCCGATAGACTGAGACAGCAGTGAGATTGCCCACGTTCCGGGCGGCATCGGGAGACGGGCGTTTCCCGCAGACATGGAGGTGTGAAATGGCAAAAGGCATCAGCCGCAGACATCTGTTGCAAGGGAGCGCAGCCCTGGCCGGGTGGGCCGCCTCGGCGGTTCCCGCCCTGGGACTGCCTCCCCTGGAGGCGGAAGAGACGGTGGTTCCCTTCACCGATTTCCCGGACGATTTCAATCCCAATCCGCGGCCGGGCGTTCGCTACCTGGACACGCGAAATATAGAAAGCTTCCTGACTCCCAGCAATCAGTTCTTTACGGTTCAGCACTACGGCCAGCCGACTGTGGATCCGGCCGCCTACCGACTCCGCATCGACGGGCTGGTGGATACCCCCCGGGAACTGACCCTGGATGAACTGAGGCAGCGGCCGCGTTCCACCCACACGGCGGGGTTCGAGTGCTCCGGGAACAGCCCCCGCAGAGTCAACGGGCTGGCCGGCAACGCCCGCTGGGTCGGGGTCGGCCTGAGCAGCCTCCTCAAGGAGGCGGGAATCAGGCCCTACGCCCGCGAAGTCGTTTTCTGGGGCGCGGACAAGGGAACCGAGGAGGTCTATCACGGCGGAACCACGGTCAACGTGGAGCAGTCCTTCGGAAGGAGCCTGGCCCTGGCGGACGCCATGAAGTCGGAGGTGCTGGTGGCCTACGAGATGAACGGCGAGCCACTCTCGCTGAATCAGGGAGCGCCGGCCCGCCTGATCGTGCCCGGCTGGTACGGAGTGGCCAACGTCAAGTGGCTGACCCACATCCACGTGCAGGACCGGCGCTTCATGGGAAAGTTCATGGCCCGCGAGTATGTCACCCTGCGAGGCATGCCTGACGGAGAAGGCACCATCTGGAATGAGACCTCGGTCAGCCGCATGCGCCTGAAATCCATGGTGGCTCGGGTAACCCGCAGCGGCTCCCGCTGCAGGATCCTGGGGTTCGTTCTGAACGACGGCACGCCCTTGAAGGCCGTTGAGGTCAAGATCGACGGGGGGCCCTGGAGGCCGGCCGCCATTGACCGGCGTTCCACCGCCTACTCCTGGAAGCTCTTTACCTGCCATTGGGAAGACGCCGCCCCGGGAACCCACACCATCGTGTCGCGGGCCATCGATGCCTACGGCAGGGTTCAGCCCGAAGCCGGGGACCTGGAGCTGAAGAAGACCTACTGGGAGGACAACTCCCAGTTCGTCCGGACCGTGATGATTTCCTGAGTTGAGCATGAAACAACAGTGGAGAGTGGAGAGTGGAGAGTTTTGTGCTCGACACGTCAAGCATCTTGTTGATCTTGGCCTGAAACAACTCTTGTTTCTTCACCTTTGGAAGAGCCGCTCCGTCGTCGGGGGGCGGGGGCCGGACTTGAAGGACTGCGCCGAGACCGACAAGATGCTTTGCGTGTCGATCAAGTAGCTCTTCACTCTCCACTCTCCACTCTCCACTCTTCACTTTTCGCCTGGTTGCGTCGCCGTCCCATACGTCGGGGCGGGGCCGGAGCTTGCCTGCAATATACATGCCCCTTGGATTGCTACGATTCGGAATGAGCCGGCGCTATCCGGAACCGCGCATGTTCCGGTGCCCCGACCGGCTGAAGCCCCACTACGACGCCGTCATCATCGGGGCCGGCGGTCATGGCCTGGCGGCCGCCTACTACCTGGCCCGGGACCACGGAATCCGGGATGTGGCCGTCCTGGAGAAAAGCTACCTGGGGGCCGGCGGAACCGGACGCAACACCGCCATCATCCGTTCCAACTACCTGACGGCCGAGGGCGTCCGGTTCTACGACGAGAGCCTGCGCCTGTTTCGGGACCTGTCGGCCGACCTGGACCTGAACCTGTTCTATTCCCGTCGGGGGCACTTCACCCTGGCCCACAGCGACGCCACCCTGCGGACCATGCGCTGGCGGGCCGAGGTCAACAAGCACCTGGGGGTGGACAGCGAGTTGGTGGGACCGGAGGTGATCCGCCGGGAATGCCCTCAACTGGACCTGAGTTGCGGGGGGCACACGCCGGTGCTGGGAGCGCTCTACCACCCGCCCGGAGCCATCGCCCGCCACGATGCGGTGGCCTGGGGGTATGGCCGCGGCGCCAGCCAAAGAGGCGTCGAGATCCACCAGCAGACCGAGGTCACCGGAATCCGGGTCCAGGGTGGCCGGGTGGCCGGGGTGGAAACCAACCGGGGCTTCGTCGAAACCGGCAAGGTCCTCTCGGCGGTGGCCGGATACACGCCGGCGGTGATGGAGATGGTGGACGTTCGCACGCCCCTGGAGGTGCACCCCCTGCAGGCTTGCGTGAGCGAGCCCCTCAAGCCCTGGCTGGACACCATCATCGTTTCGGCCAACCTGCACCTCTACGTCAGCCAGTCGTCCCGCGGCGAGCTGGTCATGGGGGCCGCGCTGGACCCCTACGAGTTGCACTCCACCCGCTCGACCCTGGACTTCGTGGAAGGCCTGGCTGGACACCTGCTGGAACTGTTCCCCTTCCTGGGCGAGGTGCGGGTACTGCGCCAATGGGCCGGCCTGGCCGACATGACGCCCGATTTCTCCCCCATCATGGGGAAAACGCCGGTGGAAGGACTCTACCTGGACGCCGGCTGGGGCACCTGGGGATTCAAGGCCACCCCCGTGTGCGGCAAGACCATGGCCCACACCCTGGCCAACGACCGGCCCCACCCCCTGATCGAGCCCTTCCGTCTCTCCCGATTCGAGGAGTTCGACCTGGTGGGTGAAAAGGGAGCGGCCTCGGTCGGCCATTGAATCGACCGCGCCAACGAGAGGATTGCGGCAGATGAAGGTGATGCGTTGCCCCGTCAACGGCTGGCGGCCCATTCAGGAGTTTTCCTACGGCGGCGCCTTCCGCCCCATGCCCCAGCCCGGCGAATGTTCCAACCGGCAATGGGCCGACTACGTGTTTCACCGCTCCGGGGCGGCCGCCGTCAAGAAGGAGTGGTGGTGCCACCTGGCCAGCGGCGTCTGGTTCATCGCCGAACGCAACACCTCCACCGACGAGATCCTCGAGACCTATCTGCATGGCGAAGACGGCCACCATGAGTGAACGCCTCGGGCCCCAGCCGGGTGAACGGATCGACCGGGAGCAGCCGGTAGGCATCACCTTCGAAGGCCGGCAGTACCGGGGATTCCGGGGCGACACCCTCAGCACGGCCCTGTGGGCCTCGGGCGTGCGGGTTCTGGGACGCAGCTTCAAGTATCACCGACCCCGCGGCATCTTCAGCCTGTGCGGTCTGGACTGCAACGCCCTGGCCGAAAACCGGGACTCGACCAACCTGAGGATGGATACCACCCTCATCGAGCCGGGGCTGGAGGCGAGGGCGGTCAATACCTGGGGAGGCGTGCAGTCGGACCTCTATCGCTTCACCGAGCTCTTTTCCCGTTTCCTGCCGGTTGGCTTCTACTACAAGGCCTTCCACCGCCCCCGCGGCCTCTTTCCCTTTTACGAGCGCCGCATGCGCCGGATCGCCGGGCTGGGCAACATCCATCCGAACCGGCCGCTCCAGTCCACCCCCAAGAACTACGATTTCTGCGATCTGCTGGTGGTGGGCTCCGGCCCCGCCGGCCTCTCGGCGGCCATTGCCGCGGCCGAGCTGGGGTTGAAGGTCCTGCTGGTGGAAGAGGATCGGCTGCCGGGCGGGACCTTGGGGTTCCAGTTGTCCGGCCAGCCGGAAACCGGGACCCTGTTGGAAGAGCTCCTGGGCAAGGCCGCCGCCCTGCCCAACCTGGAGATACGCACCGGAACCACGGCGGCCGGCTGCTACGCCGACCGCTGGGTGGCCCTGTTCGACTCCCGGCGGCTGACCAAGCTGCGGGCGCGCGGGCTGGTGGTAGCCGCCGGCTGTTACGACCAGCCCGCCGTGTTTCGCAACAACGACCTCCCCGGGGTCATGCTGGCCTCGGCGGCGCAACGCTTGATCCACCAGTATGCCGTGAGGCCTTTCCGGCAGGCGGTGGTCCTGGCGGCCAACACCGATGGATACCGGGCGGCGGTCGACCTGCAGCGGGCGGGAGTGGAGGTGGCCCTGGTCTCCGACCTGCGCCCTCAGGGAGAGGCGTCAGGCTGGAGAGAGGAGGTGGCCGGCCTCCGGATCCCCATCCGCCGCGGAACCGCCGTCTATGAAGCCCTGGCGGCGCCCGGCAAGCGAGCCATCCGCGGAGCTCTGCTCTGCCCTCTGGACGAGGGCGGAGATCCGCTGCCCGACAGGTCCGAGTCCATCCCCTGCGACGGCATCGCCATGAGCGTGGGATGGGCCCCCGCGGACGGCATCCTCCGCCAGGCGGGGGCCCGCATGGGCTACCATGAAGCCCTGCAACAGTATGTTCCGGACCGACTGCCGGCGGGGATCTTCGCCGCCGGACGGGTCAACGGAGTCTACGCCCTGGGAGACCGGCTCGAAGACGGCCGCCGAGCCGGCCGCCAGGCGGCGGCCTACCTGGGAAAGGCCGGTTCCGAAGCGCCGGCCGAGCCCCCGCGCCGGGGCGAGGCCTTCAGCCACCCCTACCCGGTGGTTCCCCACCCGCGGGGCAAGAACTTCGTGGACCTGGACGAGGACATTCAACTGGATGACATCCGGCACAGCCTGCAGGAGGGGTTCGACAGTGCCGAGCTGCTGAAGCGCTACTCGACCCTGGGCATGGGACCCAGCCAGGGCAAGCACTCCAACCTCAACGGCAGCCGCATCCTGGCCCGGCTCAAGGGAGAGTCGTTGGCGTCCACCGGACTGACCACGGCCCGGCCCTTCACCAGCCCGGTGCCCTTGAGCCACCTGGCGGGACGCATCTTCAGCCCCCAGCGCCGAACCCCCATCCACGCCCGCCACCGGCAACTGGGCGCATGTTTCATGGTTGCGGGAAGCTGGCTGCGGCCGGAGTACTACCTGGTCCCCGGAGCCGACCGGAGGGCAACCATCCAGGCGGAAGCCGAAGCTGTTCGCGGCCGGGTGGGCGTGGTCGACGTGGGCACCCTGGGCAAGCTGGAAATCTGCGGCCCGGACGCCGTGGCCTTCATCGAGAGGATGTACACCGGTCGCTTTGCCAAGCTGAAGGAAGGGAGAAGCCGCTACCTCCTGATGTGCGACGAGAGCGGCATGATGGTGGATGACGGGGTGGCGGCCCGGCTGGCCCCCGACCGCTTTTACGTGACCACCACCAGCGGGGCCTCCGACGGGGTGGCCCGGGAGATGACCCGCTGGGCACTGACCTGGTCGCTGAAGGTGATGGTGCTCAACCTGACGGGGGCCTACGGAGCCATGAACCTGGCCGGGCCCCGATCCCTTGAAATACTGCAGCCGTTGACCGACATCGATCTTGCCCCCGACGCCTTCCCTTACCTGGGAGTTCGCGAGGGTCGGGTGGCCGGGGCGCCGGCCCGCGTCCTGCGAGTCGGATTCGTGGGCGAGTGGGGCTACGAGATCCACGTGCCCGCCGATGCCGCCGTGGCGGTGTGGGACCGGATCCTGCAGGCCGGTCGGGGCGCCGGAATTCGTCCCTTCGGCGTGGAGGCCCAACGCCTGCTGCGGCTGGAGAAGGGGCACCTGATCATGGGACAGGATTCAGACGGGCTTTCCTATCCCTCCGAGGCGGGGATGGATTGGGCGGTCAAGGGCGACAAACCCTTCTTCCTGGGCCAGCGCAGTCTCTCCATTCTGAAGACCAGGCCCCTCAAACGCCGCCTGGTGGGGTTCGCTTTCCCCGAGACCTACGGGGGTCCCGTGCCCCGGGAATGCGAGCTGGTGATCCATGGGAACGAGATCGCCGGCCGGGTCACCAGCGCCGCCTTCAGCCCCACCCTGAAGCAGGTCATCGGCATGGCCTACGTTCAGCCCGAACTGTCCGCACCCGGCACGCCCGTGCCCATCCGAACCGGCGGCTGCCGGCTGGTCACGGCCCACGTGGTGGAGCTCCCCTTCTACGATCCCGGGAACCTGCGGCAGAAAGAGCGGCCTGCCTGAAACGACGGAGAAAAAGAGTTATCCACGAAGACACACGAAGAACGACCAAGGGCCACTATGGGGTTGGAGATGAATCAAAAGGGATGCGCCAAGGGCCGGCAAGGGAGTCAACAAAGGACGCAGGGGGTAAAAGGGATTTGTCAGCAAAGGGGGCTTCAAGGCACTGGAGAAGACTCCAAAGGCGTCGGTGAAGGGCCGCAAAGGGGCCAGAATGACCGCAGCGGAACCAAGGGGGACTTCCGACCGCATCGTGATTTACAGGGATTATTGACATCGATGCACAGGATGCACAGGATTTTTTCAGCTAGCGGCTGGTGTGCTGTCTCAGAAGTGCATTTGCAGTGATTCGGTCAGAAGGTCACATGAATTCAATGAGTTAACGTCTTGAATAATGCGCCGAATTAATGGGACAGGACACTGGCTTCCCACGCTGGGAATCCGCAAAACCGCACCGGATCATCGCCTGAGCCGGCTTCTCGTGCAAGAAGCTCTCGTCCTGTTAATCCTGTGCATCCTGTGCATCGATGTTTAATAAGTAGACAACCGTGCTAACGGAATAGGGTCCTTGTTCCCGACAGGCCATGAAGAATTGTTGTTTCATTCTCGAATGATCCGCACGGCAGACGCGGGGGCACGACCAATCACATGACACCTTGGATCCAAAGACTCACCCGGCGAAGCCCGGTCCATGACCTGCTGGCAGCGATGCATCCCGCCTGGACCGAGGTGCAAGGCATGGCCGCGGTCTTCCGAATCTCCGACCCGGAACAGGAGGACCGGCTCAGGGGGCGCCTCGCCCTGGCCGACCTGAGCTGCCTGCCCCGGCTGGGTCTGAAGGGAGCGGGAGTCCTGGCCTGGCTCGGGGAAAACGGCCTGCAAACGGCCGAGGCCCTGTATGCGGTCACGCCCATTGAAGATCATGGGATACTGGTTCGCATCGACAGGGAGGAAGTGATTCTCGAAGACGGGCTTCAGGGGCAGGTGGTCTCCCGCATCCGGGACCGACTCTCGGCCAACCCCCCGGGGGTCTACCGGGTGGAGCGCCAGGAGGCTTCGTTTCTGTTGATCGGGTCCCGCACCAACCAGGTTCTCAGCCAGACCTGCGGCCACGATTTTCGGGAATCGGCGGGACAGGTGGTTATGACCCGGGTGGCCGGAGTCTCCTGCCGGCTGCTCCAGGTGGAGGTGTCAGGCATCGCCGGGCTTCGGATTTGGCTGGACCCGAGCTATAGTGTGTATCTTTGGGAAACGCTGCTGGGAATCGTCCGGGAAGACGGCGGCGATGCGGTGGGGCTGGGATGCCTCTACCCCGGACTACTCTCGGCGAGCTCACTGAAAGGATAGTGTCCATGAACCTCAACCAAGCCCAGACCCTTCTGAAGGAAAACGATGTCAAGTTCATCCTGGCCCAGTTCGTCGACGTCCACGGAGTGGCCAAGACCAAGTCGGTTCCGGTGAGCCATTTCGAAGACATCCTGACCGACGGCGCCGGATTCGCCGGGTTCGCCGTGTGGGGACTGGGACAGGAGCCCCATGATCCCGACTTCATGGCCGTGGGGGATCTGGACACCCTGACGCTGGTGCCCTGGCAGCCCGGCTATGCTCGGATCGTCTGCACCGGCCGGGTGAACGGAGAGCCCTATCCCTTCGACACCCGCCACATTCTGCAGCAGCAGGTGAAGCGCCTGGATCAAAAGGGCTGGACCTTGAACACCGGCCTGGAACCCGAGTTCATGCTGCTGACCCGCAATCCGGACGGTTCCATCCGTCCCGCCGACGACACCGACACCCTGGAGAAGCCCTGCTACGACTACAAGGGACTCTCCCGCAGCCGGGCCTTCCTGGAGAAGCTGGTGGGTTCGCTGCAGTCGATCGGATTCGACGTCTACCAGATCGACCACGAGGACGCCAACGGCCAGTTCGAGATCAACTTCACTTTCTCATCGGCCCTCACCTCGGCCGACCGCTACGTGCTGTTCCGGATGGCCGCCGGAGAGATCGCCCGTGAATTCGGGGTGATCTGCTCCTTCATGCCCAAGCCCATGTCCAACCGCACCGGAACCGGCAGCCATATCCACATGTCGATCTGGGACGGCCAGGGCAACGATCTCTTCAAGGACGATTCCGACAAGAACCGACTGGGGCTTTCGGAGATGGCCTACCACTTCCTGGGCGGCCTGCTGGCCCACGGCCCGGCCCTGACCGCCCTGGTGGCCCCCTCGGTCAACTCCTACAAGCGGCTGGTGGTGGGCCGTTCCCTGTCGGGGGCCACCTGGGCGCCTGCCTACATCTCCTACGGGGACAACAACCGGACCTCGATGGTGCGGGTCCCCTACGGGCGCCTGGAACTGAGGCTGTGCGACTCCAGTTGCAACCCCTACCTGGCCACGGCGGCGGTGATCGTGGCCGGCCTGGACGGCATCGAGCGCAAGCTGGACCCCGGACCGCCCCACAACATCAACCACTACCGCTACACCCCGGACGCCCTGCGGGACATGGGCATCGGCGTGCTTCCCCAATCCCTGAAGGAGGCCCTGGACGCCCTCGAGGCCGATCCTCTGTTCGCCGATCAACTGGGAGAGGCGTTCCTGCAGGAGTTCGCGGATCTGAAGGAGATGGAGTGGATCGAGTACCAGCGGCACGTCTCCGATTGGGAAGTCCAGCGATACCTGGAATTCTACTAGCGTCAAAGCCGGTCGGGGGCGGGGCTTAACTGAAAACAAAAGAAAAAGGAGTTGTCCACGAAGGACACGAAGTGCTACCCAAGCAACAAAATCGCCGAAGCAATGGGGTACCGCTGGTGGTGGAGGGCGGGCCATCGGTATTCGTGTCTATTCGTGTTCATTCGTGGTTCGTCAATTTCAACGATTGGCTGATTTCCACAGGAATGATCCGCACGGCAGGGCGGGGGCGGGACTCATCGGAGGACGCGCATGTGCGGCATTATCGGCTTGCTGATCAAGCCTGAGTCCAAGCGATCGCAGTTGGGTGAATGGGTCACCCCCATGATGGACTGCATGGGGGATCGTGGGCCCGATTCGGCCGGCCTGGCGGTCTTCTCCCCGGTCGGGGACGGACCGTTGCGGCGATTCAGCCTGTTCTGCGGCCGGCCGGGGTTCGACTGGACGGAACTGGGGAAGGCCTTCGAGCGGGACACCGCCTGCGAAGCCGATCTGAGCGCGATCGAAAACCATGGACGGCTGGTTTCCCCGATCGCACCCGAGCGCCTGGAGGAGTGGCTGTCCCGCGAGTTCCCCTCCGTGCATCTGCTCTCGACCGGCCGGTCCAT
The DNA here is from genome assembly GCA_022821775.1 of Acidobacteriota bacterium. Lineage (GTDB taxonomy): Bacteria > Acidobacteriota > Terriglobia > Versatilivoradales > Versatilivoraceae > Versatilivorator. Next base: position 10,022 of record JAJECY010000260.1, on the reverse strand, counting down.
CGAGGTCTACAAGGACGAGGGCCATCCCGCCGAGATCGCCGAGCGCTACGGATTCGCCGGCCTTGCGGCCAGCCACTGCGTCGGTCACACCCGCATGGCCACTGAATCGGCGGTATCGCCCGCTCACGCCCATCCCTTCACCGCCGGCGAAGACTTCTGCCTGGTGCACAACGGGTCCCTCTCCAACCCCTGGAGCCTGCGCCGGCGCCTGCAGAAGCGGGGCGTCGATTTCGAGACCGACAACGACACCGAAGCCGCCTGCCGCTTCCTGGAGTGGAGGATGAGGGAGGGAGAATCCCTGGAAGATGCCTTGAAGGCAGCCTTCATCGAACTCGACGGGTTCTACACGCTGCTGATGGCCACGGCCGAGAAGCTGGTCCTGGTGCGGGACGCCTTTGCCTGCAAGCCGGCGGTGGTGGCGGAAACCGAGGATTACGTGGCGGTGAGCTCGGAGTTCCGCTCCCTGGCCCACCTGCCGGGCATCCGGTCGGCCGAGCTTTTCGAGCCGGTGCCGGAGGAGATCTACTCATGGAGTCTGTAGCCCCGGCGTCTGTCGACCTGCAGAAGTTGTCGGTCCGCCAGCTAAACCACTTCCTCCATCATGAAATCGGGGCGACCTCCCCCTCCCGAGTCGAGATCCTCAACCCCAACGGGCTTCACAACATCGCCGTGGGCCTGGACGCGCCGGTCCAGGTGGATGTCCGGGGCCACGCCGGCTACTTCCTGGGAGGCATGAACCGGCAGGCCCGGATCGTGGTCCATGGGAACGTGGGCTGGAGCGTCGGGGAAAACATGATGTCGGGAGAGGTGCGGGTCAAGGGATTCGCCTCCCAGTGCGCCGGGGCCTCGGCCCACGGGGGCCTGCTCTTCATCGAGGGAAGCGCCTCCTCCCGCTGCGGCATTTCCCTGAAGGGAGGCGACATCGTGGTGGGAGGCCACGTGGGCCACATGTCCGCCTTCATGGCCCAGGCCGGCCACCTGGTGGTTTGCGGCGACGCCGGCGCCGGGCTGGGCGACTCGCTCTATGAAGCCGTGATCTACGTTCGGGGGAAGATTCACTCGCTGGGGGCCGACGCCCGGGAAGAGCCTATGTCGGAATGCGACTACGACAAGGTCGGGATTCTGCTGAGCCGGACCGGGCTGGATTGGTCCCCACGGGAATTCAAGCGGGTGGCCTCGGCCAAGACGCTCTACCACTGGAACGTGGACGCCGATCAGGAGTATTAGTTTATCCATGACCAAGAAGATCGATCTGGAAGAGAGTTTCCTCTACGACCGGCACGTGCTGGAGTACATCCACCGGGCCTCTGAGCACGGCCTCTACGACATCCGGGGTCTGGGCGCCAAGCGGAAGGTGCCCAACTTCGACGATCTCGTCTTCCTGACGGCCTCGGCTTCCCGCTATCCCCTGGAGGGCTACCGGGAAAAGTGCCTTACCCGCACTATCCTCGGCACCCGGCGGGCCAAGAAGCCCATCACCCTGGACATCCCCATCACCATCGCCGGCATGAGCTTCGGCTCGCTTTCGGCCAACGTCAAGGAAGCCATCGGCCGGGCAGCCTCCGAGGTGGGCACCTGCACCACCACCGGCGACGGCGGCATGACCCAAGAGGAGCGGGCATCCTCCAAGACGCTGGTCTACCAGTGCCTGCCCTCCCGCTACGGCTTCAATCCCCAGGATCTGAGGCAGGCCGACGCCATCGAGATGGTGATCGGCCAGGGGGCCAAGCCCGGGGGCGGCGGCATGCTGCTGGGACTCAAGGTCAGCCCGCGGGTGGCCCAAATGCGGACCTTGCCCGAGGGCATCGACCAGCGTTCGGCCTGCCGCCATCCCGATTGGACCGGGCCCGACGACCTGACCATCAAGATCAATGAGCTGCGGGAAATTACCGACTGGCAAATCCCCATCTACGTCAAGCTGGGAGCCACCCGGGTGCGGGACGACGTCAAGCTGGCGGTCAAGGCCGGCGCCGACGTGGTGGTGGTGGACGGCATGCAGGGAGGCACGGCGGCCACCCAGCAGGTATTTATCGAGCATGCGGGAATTCCCACGCTACCGGCCGTGCGGCAGGCGGTGGAGGCGCTGGACGAGATGGATGTCCTGGGCGAGGTGCAACTGGTGGTTTCAGGTGGGATTCGCAGCGGGGCCGACGTGGCCAAGGCTCTGGCCCTGGGTGCCGACGCCGTCTCCCTGGGCCAGGCCGTGCTGATGGCACTGGGCTGCAACAGCCCCTCCTACTTCGATGGGCAGGAGCAGGTGGACGTCAGCGATGAATACGCCAAGCTGGGCACCGGGCCCGGCTACTGCCACCACTGTCACACGGGGCTGTGTCCGGTAGGAGTGACCACCCAGATCCCCGAACTGGAAAAGCGCTTGCAGCCCGATTGGGGGGCCCGCCGCCTCAAGAACTACCTGCAGACCCTGACCATGGAGCTGACCACCCTGGCCAGGGCCTGCGGCAAATCCAACGTCCACCACCTGGAACGGGAAGACCTGGTCGCGCTCACGGTGGAAGCGGCCGCCATGGCCAAGCTCCCCCTGGCCGGCACCGACTGGATTCCTGGGGACGGGCCTGGATAACGACCAGGGTCATGACGGGGTACAGCGACGCCGCGTACATGACAACGGGATCAACAACACCAAATTAAGGGAGGACATGAATAGGGGACGTTGTTGAATTACTGGAATAACTTCGATCTGCCGCTGCTGAATGGCTTTGATTCAATGACGTCTCCTATCCGCTCTTTACAAGTTATTCCAGTAATTCAACAACGTCCCCAGCGCTCGACGACGAATTTTGCAAAAGGCTCGCCTGATAAATGGAATGCCAGTCCTTACACCCCATAATGAGAGCAGAGAGCAGCCGGCAACCGACCGCACGAGGCATGATCGACCAAGCCTGTTCTCCAGGCTGGTTCTTGGAGTATTCCTATCGGGATGCATGAGCCCATCCCCCATTGCCGCCGCGCCATTCACTTTCGAGCAGTACGAGGTCATCACCGGCTCCGCGAAGCGACAGACTGTCTTGACGGGATTCCTTCTCGACAGCGCTGTCGCGGAACTTGCCGTGGTGAACCTCGACGATAACGGTGATGGCCGCTTGCGCATCTACGAGTTCAGCGATCGCACCTGGGTGCCGAGACTCGAGGCAACGCTCGGTCCCGAAGTGTCGTTCGTCGACGTGGCCAATATCGGCGGACGCGACCGATTGATCACCTATGAGCCCGGCCGCCTGGACTGGTTCGATCCCGAATCGGCGACGGAACGCAGGCTGGTGGCCGTTACTTCCAGCTTCAACCCCCGTCGCAGAGGCGAAATTCCCCATGTAGACGTCTCCCGGGACGTCAACGGTGACGGCCGCGACGACCTAGTCGTACCGCAGGTCGACGGCTTCAGCGTGTCTATCCAAACGAGCGGCGGCACGTTCGCCGATCCAGTGAAAGTCGGCACCTCCACCGACACGGCCCCGAGAGCAGGAGCTGACGCCGGATACCGCTACACTCCCTGGGATCATGGCCGTATCCACGAAACCGACTATAACCGAGACGGCCGCACCGACCTGGTGTTCTGGAACGAGGACCACTTCGAGGCTCGTCTCCAGGACCAGCGCGGACTGTTTGACCCGGCGGCCGAGACTTTTACGACCGATGTCGCATTCGACTCCGACGACCTCGGCTCGCTCGCCGCGCCCTACAGGTCCCCACGCGGCGGAAAGACGACGGCAAGGGTGCTGCATACGCTAGCCGATCTGAACGGCGACGGCATCGCCGACCTTGGGATTGTTTGTCTGGAGGGCGGGAGCCTTTGGAAGATGCACTCCAACTACGAGGTGCATTTTGGCGCGCTTTCACCCGATGGCGGAACCCTGTTCGCGCCCGAGGTCAGCACCGTGGCGCCCTCGGGCGGCATCCCGCTCCGGATCCTTTCCGGCCGCCGCGACCGACCCGGGATTCAGCAGCCCGACCTCGGTCACGACGGGCGGGCTGTCCTGATGTTTACAACCATGAAGATGGGGGGCTTCAGCGTTATCGGCAAGGTTGTGGACGCGCTGGTCTCGCGTTCCGTGTCGCTTGATATCGAGTTTTTCCGCATGGAAGGTGGTGTCTACCGCGACGACCCCAGCGCCGCCCGCAAAACCAGGATCTACTCTCTCGCCAAGTCGGGGGAGAAAGCCTCGTTCCTCCCAGCGGTGTTGATTGGAGATGTGAACGGCGACGGATACTCGGACTTGCTGATGGGGAGAGGCCACCATGAACTGCGGGTCTTTCTCGGCGTGCCCGGGCCGCAACTATTCACCCGGCGGCATCAGAAAGTGCCGGTCGCTATTGCCAGCGACGAATACTCCTGGCTGGTGGATCTCAACAAGGACGGCAAGCAGGACGTCCTCATGCACCACCCCTCCGCCACCGAGCCGCATCGGCTGACGTTGCTGATCGCCCGATGAGCAAAATCTGTGCGCGGCCCGCAGAACTCAAGTACGGTGCAAAGCCATTCTGGCGTGTTCGCGAAGCACCCGATTGATTTCAGTCTGGTACCCCCGTCCACCAGGGGCATTGGTCTTGAACCACGCCACCACGTCGGCATCCAGCCTCAGCGTTATCTGTTGTTTCACCGGCCGATAAAGGGTCCCTCGCCTGGCATCGGACCAATCCAGAATCTCAGGAATGTCGCTCGTATCGATTCTTTCGTCGGGAAGGTCCGCAAGAGCTTCGATCTCCGCCTTCTGCTGCCTGGTGAGTTCTCTAGAAGTCTCCCTCTTCATAGGCCCTCCTTTCATGCGCCGTGGCTTTCCGGGCGCTGATGATACGCCCCACCGCGGTGTCTGCTCCGGATTGCGGTAGTGGCCATGTGTGAGCCACGACGACTACTAAATTACCGATCGCACCGATAGTCAGCCATCTGTCTTCGTCCGGATTCGGCAGTTGCGCCATCAACGGGTTCCCGAACACAAGCGTAGCGGTCTCGAAGCTGAGACCATGCTTCCGCCGGTTGATGCGGTTCTTATTCTCGTTCCATGTCCAGCGGACTGGGTCCATCGTTGTAACTACAATAATATAGCTACGAAGACAAGAGTGTCAACCGAACCGGTCGGTAGCATGTGAAGTGTCCGCTCACGCCACCTGCCGACACCTCTCCAGTTCCTGCATGCCTCCTGCAAACGGATTCCAAACCAGGATTTTCATGGTCTCCCTTCCCGTCATCCACGACGGGCTCTCTCCTCGGCGGTGGCCTGCAAATCCAATGACAGATTGTCATCGAGAACGACCCCGTAGATGTTCAGAGCCGACTCCCTCGACAGCAGCTCCTGAACAACGTCCTGACGGACCTGTTCGGCAGGGCGCTGGCAGGGATCTCCCCAGCCACCGCCCCCCGGAGTGGTGCTGATCAACCGGGACCCCTTGGTCAGGACCCGAGTCACTTTTGACGGGAGTTGCTCGACTGACCCGTCGGGCAGGACCACCTTGCAGTTGCCGGTGGAAGCGCTCCCGCCGCCGAAGATGCCCCAGGGGGCCAGCTCGAACCGATCCGAGCTGAGGGTCACGGTGACCCGGTCCGCTTCGATCTCGAACTCGCGCCGCATGCCGTAGCCTCCCCTGAACTCCCCAGCCCCGGCGCTTTCGGAAACCAGGCCGTAGCCGTGGATGAAGAAGGGGTAGGTGGATTCGATCACCTCGACCGGAGCGTTGCGGGTGTTGGTCATGTGCATCTGCACCGCCGAGGTGCCGTCGCGGTCCACCAGGGCTCCCTGGCCGCCGCCGTAGGTCTCGATGTAGTTGAAGAGAGAGCCGCTGCGCGGGTCTCGGCCTCCGATGTTCAGCAGGTTCATGGTCCCCGAGCAGGCGGCCGCCGCCCGCTCGGGAATGATCTGGAGAAAGGCGCCCATGAGGGCGTCCACGATTCTCTGGGTGGTCACGATGTTGGCGTTGCACAGGGCCCCGGGAAACTGAACTTCCATGAGCGTGCCGGGCTTGGTCAGCACCCGGATGGGGCGGAAGGCTCCCGAGTTGGGGGGCAGGCCCGGGTCCAGCAGGGCCTTGGCCAGGTAGTAGGCGCAGGCCTTCACCGAGGGCGGACGGCAGTTGATGGGACCGAGGGCCTGGGGATCGCTCTCCCGGAAGTCGGCCACCAGTTCCGACCCCTCGACGGTGACCGTCACCCGGATGGCGATCTTCTCGGTGGAGATCCCGTCCCCTTCCAGGAAGTCCTCCGAAGAAAAGGAGCCCTGGGGCAGTTGCCCGATGGCCGCCGAAAGGCGTCGCTCCGAGTAGTCCATGATCTCGTTCATGTAATGGAGCACCGACTCCCGGCCATACTTGCCCATGAGTCCCTGGAGCCGTTCCTCGCCTACGTTGTTGGCGGCGATCTGGGCAGCCAGGTCGCCCCGGAACTCCACCGGGGTCCGCAGGTTGGCGGTGATGAGGCGCACCAGGTCCTCATCGATGCGCCCCCGCTTGACCAGCTTCAGCGGGGGAATCTGCAAGCCCTCCTGAAAGTGCTCCCAGACGCCGAAGGCCATGCTGCCGGGGGCGAAGCCGCCCACGTCCACGTGGTGGGACATGTTGGCCACGTAGGCCACCAGGTGAGGGCCGTCGAAGACGGGTGAGACCAGGGTGACGTCGTTGAGGTGGCCGGGGCCTTCGGGGTAGGGGGTGTTGACGATGATGTCGTCCTCGGGCTCCAGTGTCTCCGGGGGAATGGCTGCAATGGCCGTCTGAACCGCCGGCAGCATGACTCCCAGATGGAGGGGCGTGCCCACCTCGCCCTGGGCCACCAGTTGTCCGTCCCGGGTGAAGACCGCCCCGCTGCAGTCCCTGCGGTCCTTGATATTGGTGGAGAAGGAGGTCCGGACCAGAGCCGCCACCATCTCATCGGCCACCGAGTAGATGGCATTGGTCATGACCTGCAGGGTGACGGGGTCGGTCCTGACTTGGGCGCTCGGGTTTCCTGCACTCATTGGGGGTTCTCCCAGGTGATTATCAAGTTGCCGAACTGGTCGGTTTCGGCCTGCTGGCCGGGCAGGACGAGGGTGGTCGAGTCCAGTTGCTCCACGATGGCCGGTCCACGCACCACAGAACCCCATCCCAGTCCGGAGCGCCGGTAGATGTTGGCGTCGGTGAATCGGCCGTCCACGTAGATCTTCCTGGATCCCTCCCGGGCAGGGCCCGGATCGGGTTGCCGGCCGGGGAGCCGCCCCAGGGTCGCCGGCGAGAGGCGACCGATGGCTGCCAGCCTCAGATTGACCACCTCGGTGGCGGCCTGCCGGTCGTGGTATCCGTAGGTTTCCTGGTGCCGCTGGTGGAATCGTTGGATGAGAGGATCCAGGTCGGTCCAACCGCACATCTCCTCCAGGTCGAAGGTGACGGGAAGCGAGAATCCCTGCCCTTCATAGCGAAGGTCGGAGGCGGTGACAAAGGCCACCAGGCCGGAGGCGACGCCTTCCTTTTCCATCTGGGCCAGGGCCGCCGACTGCATTTCCTCCAACTGGGCCTTGAATTGGTCCAGGGAGGCCTGCTGCTGCTTCCACAGCACCGTACGCACGTAATCGTGGCGAAAGTCGGCCGTGATCAGACCCAGGGCGGAGCTGACTCCCGGGACCGGCGGCACCAGCACCCGGGGGATCTGCAGGTCGGCTGCCAGCTCGGCGGCATGCAGAGGCCCCCCGCCTCCGAAGCTGACCAGGGTGAATTCCCTGGGGTCGTAGCCCTTCTCCACCGAGAGCCGCCGAATGGCCTTGGCCATGACGGCGTTGATCACCCGAATGATTCCTTCGGCCGCCTCCACCAGCTCCAGGCCCAGGGGAGCGGCAACGCCCTCCCGGATGGCCTTTGCGGAGAGCTCGGCATCGATGGCCATCTCGCCGCCCAGCAGGTGGCTGGCATTCAAGCGACCCAGCACCACGTTGGCGTCGGTAACGGTGGGCCGGCTGCCTCCCCGCTTGTAGCAGGCAGGTCCCGGATGGGCGCCGGCGCTCTGGGGCCCGACCTGAAGGGCTCCCCCGGAATCGACCCAGGCGATGCTGCCGCCGCCGGCGCCGACCGTATTGATTTCAATGGCCGGGATCTTGAGGACCTGTCCGGCGATCTCGCTTTCCTCGGCAAAGTGGAGGTTGCCGTCACGGGCCACGGCCACGTCGGCGCTGGTGCCTCCCACGTCGATGGAAATGATGTGGTCCAACCCGGCCTTCCGCCCCAGGACCAGGCCGCTCAGGGCGCCGGCGGCCGGTCCCGACAGTACCATGTGCACGCAGTGGCTCTGGGCGGTCTCGGAGGTCATGATGCCTCCGTTGGACTGCATGATATGGAGCCCCGAGGGGATTTTCAGGGAGTCCAGACCCTCCTCCAGCCGCTGGAGATAGCTGCCCACCGAGGGCAGCACGTACGCGTTGACGGCCGTGGTGCTCAACCTCTCGAACTCCTTGAACTCGGGCAGGATGTCCGAAGACAGCGAGACCCGGGCTTCAGGGATCTCCTGGCGGATCCACTCCCGCAGGGTTCGCTCGTGGGACGGGTTGACGTAGGAGTGCAACAGGCAAACGGCGATGTCCCGGATCTCCAGGTCCCTCATCCGGCGCAGCAATTGCCTGGTGGGCTCCTCCTGCAGCGGCCGGCTGACCTGCCCGGTGTAGAGCATGCGCTCCGGGACTTCAAAGCGGCGCTCTCGCGGGATCAGGGGCCGGGGGCGCTGCTGGAAGTAGTCGTAGAGGCGGGGCCGGTCCTGCCGCATGATGTAAGGCACGTCCCGGAAACCGGCGGTGACCAACAGGGCCACTTCGGCCCCCTTGCGCTCCAGGATGGTGTTGGTGGCCACGGTGGTCCCGTGAATGAAAAACCCCACCGACCCGCCGGCAACCTCAAACTGATTCAGGACCCGGCGGGTTCCCTCGACGACGGCCGCGCTGGGGCGATCGGGCGTGCTGGTTACCTTCAGCAGCCGGAAGTCTCCCTCCTGCTCGTCAAAGCAGACAATGTCGGTAAAGGTGCCCCCGACGTCGACGCCGATTCGGACGGACATGATTCTCCTATGCGGGCGCAACGCTACTTCCGCAGAAATGTCGGGGCGCCTCCCGCCAAAGCCCCGCTATTGTAAATGGGCGCACCAACAGACGCCAGACCCCGCTCCCACCCACCCGACAGAAGCAGAAAATTCATCATTCCTCACTCATCATTGCTCTTGTGGACCCAGGACTGGACCGCTGCCGTCAACAGCACTACCAGGGCTACCGTGTAATAAGGGGCCCGCGCCCCCAGCCACAGGCTCACCAGTCCTCCGCCCAGGGAGCCCGCGGCGAATCCCACCGCCAGGCTGGCTTCGTGCATTCCGCTGACCAGCCCCTGCCGCTTCCGGTCGAAGGTGGTGGTGCTGTAGAAAATGCTGGAAAAGTAGTTGTAGCCCGACAGCAGGGCGAACAGAATCAGGCCCAGGATCAGAAAGGAAACGGTTCGGCTGGTGGCCAGCAGGGTGAGTCCGGCCAGGGCGCACAGTTGCACCACCAGAGCAGTGGAGTGACGGTAACGCCAGAAGGTCAACCCGTACATCAACGAATAGGTGATGATGACCACGGACCGGTTGGTGGCCACCATCAGGCCGTGGATGGGAGCACTGATCTCCAGCTCGGTGGCCAGATGGGGAAAGAGGTGGATGATCGTGCTCACCCCCATGGCGCTGGCCACGTTGGCCAGCCAGCCCAGGTAGACGAAGGTGCGGGCGGACTTGGGGATGACGACCGCTTGCCGCTCTGCCGGGGGCAAGGCGCCCGGAGCAGGAGCAACGATCGGGAAAGCCGCCCGAACCAGCACGCCCAGCATCAGCACCAACCCCACCAGCAGAGGCAGGGTGGGACCGAAGGGAAAGAGCCAGCCTCCTACAGCCTGACCCGCGATCATTCCCAGGTTCCAGGACAGGCAGAACCGGAAGAGCCGCCGGCCCTGCAACCTGGGGCCAAGCTGCTCCAGCCCTCCCCGGGTCAACCAGGCGATAACCGGGGGAAGCATCAGGCCGACGGTTACGCCACCTATCGGCG
>JAJECY010000229.1 GCA_022821775.1 Acidobacteriota bacterium | reverse complement strand
CTGGCGCAACCCCCGGTTCGACTATGACGCCAGACCCCAGCACCGCCGCTTCCTCCCCTTGCTGGACGAAGGCAAGCAGCCCCTGGGGATCCTGCTGGACCAGTGCCGGCGCCGCCGCATGACCTTTCTGGCCGGTCTCCGGGTGAATGACAATCACGGCCACGTCTCCATCCGCCAGGGAGTGGGAGCGGGCGCCGGTTTCCTGGTGAACAACCCCCAGTGGCAAATTCGGGAAATGCCACCAGGTCCCTACTACGCCTTGAGCACGCCCATGGACTTCACCTTTGCTCCGGTGCGCGATTATCTGTTTTCGGTGACAGAGGAGCTGGTGAATCGTTTCGATGTGGATGGCCTGGAGCTTTGCTTCCGGGACCACGCCTATTTCCCTGCCGGCGCCGGGCCGGAGCGAAAAGAACTGATGAACGAGTTGGTGGGTCGAATCCGCGGAATGCTGGACAAGAAGGGTCGAGACAGGAACAAGGATCTGTTGTTGGGGGCGCGCGTCTTTCAGACCCTTGAAGAGTGCGACGCCATGGGGCTGGACGTGGCCACCTGGATCAAGGGAGGACTCATCAACTACGTATCCCCGGCCGACACCATGTACTGCGAGCCCAATGTGCCCTGGGAAGCATTTTCACGGCTGACCCGGTCCAGTCGATGTCTGCTCTATCCGGGACTCCTTCCCTGGAGCAGCCTCCGCATGAGGCGCCGCCTGGGGGGGCAGCCCATCACCCCGGACCAGCAGAGGGCCCTGGCCATGAACATGTACGGCGCCGGCGCCGACGGCATTTTCTTCTACAACCACTTCGTGCCCCTCTCCTGGGCTCCCTTCTACCCTCAAATGCTTCGTGGCCTGGCCGAGACCCGGGAGCCGGGGGATCTGACCCGAGCCAACCGCCACTATGTCTTCGAGCCGGTGTGGGCCGGGTGCCTGGGGTTCGGCGTGGATCGGACCTCTACCGGAGCGGTCAAGGCCGACCGGATGGTGCTGAAACGGGGAACTCCGGGAAGCGAGGGGAAATATCGGTTTCGGGTCTGTGAGCACATCGGGCGCTCCCGCGGGGCCACACTGCTGTTTCGAGCCTATCACGCCGTCGACGGAGACCGCTTTCAGGTCCGGATCAACGGCAAGCCGGTTCCCGATTCACGGCTGAGAAGACGCAGCGATGAACGACGCTCCGACCTGAAAGCCATCGTGGACCCCAACTCCACCAGCAGCTCCGGCCTGCCCCCGGTACCCGACCTGCCCGGTCCTTTTTCCACCTTCTGGTTCGATCTGACCGAGCCCCCGGCCCAGTATGGAGACAACTGGCTGGAGGTGCGCCTGACCCACGGCCATCCGGACCAGACCCGGGACATCCTGATCGACGAAGTGGAAGTCTTCGTCAGCGCCTGAGGAACCGGCTCCTCGTTCCGCGCCCACTCTCGTATTTTCAATAATACTTCTTCCTTGTGCTCATTATGTTGAGTAAAATTACTTAATATAATGAGTAATCAGGTCTTTGTTCGTCCTCAGGGAGCGGAACTGCTCCGTCGTCTGAAGGAGCCCAGAAGGTTCCTGCAAGTTATCGCGGGAGCGCGGCAGGTGGGCAAGACGACAATGGTTGGACAGATAGCGCGACAATCCGGGCTGCCCGCCCGCTTTGCGAGCGCCGACGGTCCCATGTTGCAGGGTCCGGAGTGGATCGAGGCCCAGTGGGATGCGGCGCGATTGCTGGCGGACCCGCCGTCTCCGGGCAAGAGCCGCCAGCCGGTCGGGGCAGCAGGCACGGGTGCGCTGCTTGTGCTGGATGAGGTGCAAAAGGTGGGCGGCTGGTCCGAGATTGTCAAGCGTCACTGGGACTCGGACACCCGAAACGCCATCCCGCTCAAGGTCATTGTGCTGGGCTCTGCGCCGCTTTTGGTCCGACGCGGCCTCGGGGAGAGCCTGACGGGCCGCTTCGAGGTCCTGCACCTGCCCCACTGGAGCTTCCTGGAAATGCGGGAGGCTTTCGGCTGGTCCCTGGAGCAGTATCTGTTCTACGGGGCCTACCCCGGGGCGGCGCCTCTCATCAACCGGCCGGATCGATGGAGACGCTACGTTCTCGACAGCCTGATTGAGCCGACGATTTCCCGAGACGTGCTGCTGCTCTCTCGGGTGGACAAGCCGGCGCTGCTGCGCCGGCTGTTCCAATTGGGTTGTAGCTATTCGGGCCAGATCCTGTCTTATACGGGAATGTTGGGCCAACTCCAGGATGCCGGGAACACCACCACCCTGGCCCATTATCTCGACCTGCTGGCAGGGGTGGGAATGCTGGTCGGCCTGCAGAAGTATTCCAACGCCCCGGTCCGGCGGCGGGGCTCGAGTCCAAAGCTGCAGGTCTTCAATACGGCCTTGATGACGGCCGCTTGCGGCCTTACCCTGAAGGAGGCCCGCGAGGACCGGCAGTTGTGGGGACGCCTGGTGGAATCGGCCGTTGGCGCCCATCTGGCCAACGCCGCTGCCGGCGGCAGTATCGAGGTCAATTACTGGCGTCACCGCGGTCGGGAAGTGGACTTCGTGGTGCGAGCAGGAGGCAGGCTGACGGCGATTGAAGTGAAGAGCGGGAAAAGACGCGGCAGCCTGTCGGGGATGGCTGCCTTCGATGCGGCCTTTCAACCCGGGCGGAAGTTGCTTGTCGGCGGGGATGGGATCGGCCTCGAACAGTTTCTGTCAAAGCCGGCCGAATATTGGGTTCACTAGAGTCACACCATGGACGCAATATTACGAAAGCATCTTGGCTCCGCTTGTCGTTGAGGGAGGTCAATCCGGCTTTGTGCCTATTCGTGTCCATTCGTGGTTCAATTCCATTGATGATCGGTCGTTTGTCCTCTAATGATGCGCAGGGCAGTCCGGCGGCGCGGCTGGCCGGCGGCCTCTTGCTTTGTCTGCTGCTTGCGGTTGGATCCACCAGCCTCAACCCGACCGGCGCCGCGCCCGGTGAGCTGCTGATTTTCCATCGGCAGCATCGGATCCGGCTGCCCCTGGTCTCCGTCGACGGTCGGAGCCATGTCCCCATTCTGGATGTCCTCCACCTTCTCGACCTGGCCTATTCCGAGAGCGGCTCGGCCGGGTATCTGCGGATCTTCGTCGGCAACGACGTGGTGGAGTTGAATCGCAACCGGAAGCGGGTTCGATTGAATCGAAGCTCGATCGGCCTTGCGGCGCCGGTCCTGTTCCGTCAAGGCCGCTGGCTGACTCCGCGTGGCTTTGTTCCCGATGTGCTGAACCGGGTGCTCAAACCCGCCATCAGGGTTTCTCCCTCGGGGAATCGATGGTTGACCGGAGGCCGGGACTTCGTTCGAATCAATCTCAGCGCAAGCGCCACGGACGAGGCCAGCCGCCTGGTCGTCTCCCTGGTGAACGCCGGAGAAGTCCGGGTCCTTGGCCAAGAGCGGCGCATTCTCTTCCTGCTCGGTGCATCCCCGGTCGATCCGCCCGGAAGGGAGATCATCTCCTATCGGGACGACCGGATCGCGGGCGTCTCGTTTGAAGAAACCGGCGATTCGAGCCGGCTGGTGGTCTCGCTGGCGGACGAATCCGTCCAGGCTCGCCTGACCCGGCTGTCCGGCCAGAATGCCTACCTGGTGGACGCATTCCGGCCAACCGTCGAAGACTCGACGACAGCTCGAGAACCGAAGCGGTCCTTCCGGTGGACAAGGCGGCCCGAGGCTTCCGGTTGGAGGCGAATCACCATCGATCCCGGACACGGTGGCGCCGACAGGGGCGTTGTGGTGGGGGAGGGCGTCTATGAAAAGGACGTCACCCTGTCCATTGCTCGCAAGGTGCGTTGGGTGCTGGAGAGCAGGCTGGGGGTGGAGACGGTATTGACTCGCGGCCAGGACCGGACTGTTTCGCTGGAAGACCGTGCGCGGGAGGCCAATCGCAGCCGCTCCGATCTGTTCCTCAGCATACACCTGGGAAACGGCGCCTCGGCGGTTTCTTCCGGAAGCTACGTCTATCTGGCGAAACTGCCCCCGGCGGAAGCTCCTGCTCAGGATCGGGGCGTGGGAGCCGCGTTCGAGCTGGTACGCTGGGAGCGAGCCCAGGCGGTCGTGCTCCATCGAAGTTTCCATCTGGCCGAAATCCTGCAGGCGGTTGCCAACGAGCGCATCAACGGCGGCGCCCCGCTGAGCTTTCGGCATGCGCCCCTGAGGCTGCTGTCGCCACTGGCCATGCCGGCAGTCCTGTTGGAGCTTGGAAACGTGAAGCGGGACGGGTTCAGGGAAGCGGTGCTGACCGAGCCCTTTCAAAACGGCGTGGCCGTAGCCGTGCTGGCGGCCCTGCAACAGTTTCGTCCCATTGATGAAGCAGCCATGGCTGGCCGGGAGAGTCGGTGAAACCAGCTATGCCTCGCCATATCACCTTGGGTATGATGATTCTGTCGCTGTTGCTGGTCGGAGGCGCTGTTTATTTCATCAATCTGCAGCGCCAGGTCCAGCGATTGGCCGGCTTGCCTCCGGAAGCGCAGGCGCCCGCCTTGATGGAAGAACCGGCGTTTGAAGCCAGCGCGCCTCGCAAGAATGTCACCCTCTTTTTTGCCTCCGGAGAGGTGGATGGGCGGTTGGAGGTGGAGGAACGTGAAATCTACGCATCCGATGAGGTCACCCTGGAAGCGAAGCAGATCCTGGTGGCTCTGATCAAGGGCTCGCTCATCGGCAACCTTCCCGCGCTGCCTCCCGAAACCCGGTTGCGGGAGGTCTATTGGGCTGAAGGAGGCTTGCTGGTGGTGGACATCACCGGAGATGCGAGTGTCCGGCATCCGGGAGGGATTACGGGTGAAGTTTCCTCCATTTACTCGGTGGTGAATTCTCTCACCTATAATCTGCCGGCGGTGAGCGAGGTTCAGATCCTGATCGATGGAGCGGAGGCCGAGACCCTGGCGGGGCACATAGACCTCAGGAGGCCGCTGCCTCAGGATCTGAGCATGACGGCGCTGAAAAACGAGGACGGAGAGATGGAAAGCACTGGACTGCAGGAGTATTGAAAGGAACCCTATGCGTACCGATGGGAGAGAGAGCAGGCAACTACGGCCGGTGACCATCCAGCCGGATTTCATTGCCGGGCCCGAGGGTTCGGTGCTGATTGCGGTGGGGAAGACCCGGGTCATCTGCGCCGCCAGCATCGAAGATTCGGTGCCTCCCTTTCTGCGCGGACGGAATCGGGGATGGGTCACCAGCGAATACGCCATGCTTCCCAGGGCCACCGAGACCCGGACTCCTCGGGAATCGAGTCGTGGCAGGGTTTCGGGCCGGACTCATGAGATTCAGCGCTTGATCGGCCGCTCGCTGCGGAGTGTCACGCGGCTGCAGGATCTGGGGGAACGGACCGTCTGGGTGGATTGCGACGTGATCCAGGCGGACGGCGGGACCCGCACCGCTTCCATCACCGGCGCCTTCGTGGCTTTGGCGCTGGCTCTGCAAGGACTGGTGGACCGTGGGACCTTGCCGGTCCTGCCGATCAAGGACTATGTGGCGGCCACCAGCGTGGGCGTGGTGGACGGGACCCCGCTGCTGGACCTCAACTACCAGGAAGACTCCCGGGCCCAGGTGGACATGAACGTGGTTCAGACCGGCGCAGGCTCCCTGGTGGAGGTGCAGGGGACAGCGGAAGGAGAACCCTTTTCCCGCCAAGCCCTTACCGCCCTCATGGATCTGGCCGGCGAAGGCATATCCCGGCTGGTCGAGATCCAGAAGAGCCTGATCCGGTTGTAGCCGAGCGAAAGCCGCCTTCCGGCCGCTTCGCCGGCCTGTCCCGAAAGACCCCAAGCGTGTCCCCCAAGCCAAGACCAACCTGCCCCTCGTCGAAATTTTCCTTGGGACCCCGTCTGCTGGTGGCTACCTTCAACCCGGGCAAGCTCGGGGAATTGAAGTCGTCTCTGGCGATGGTTCCCGTAGAACTGGTGTCTCTGGAGGCTGTTCCGGGCGTGACCCAGGCTCCGGAGGAGGGAACCACCTTCGAGGCCAACGCCCGCCAGAAGGCGGTCCACTACAGTCGGTTCACCGAACTCCCGACCATAGCCGACGACTCGGGGCTACTGGTAGATGCCTTGGGTGGCCGGCCGGGGGTGTATTCCGCCCGCTACCTCGGCGAGCGGGCCAGCGACGCGGAGCGCTGCCGGAAAATCCTGGAGGAACTGGTCTCGGTGGTGGATGCCCGGCGGACGGCCAGGTTCGAGTGCTGTATCGCGCTGGCTCAGGGAGGAACGGTGCTCGAGGTCTTCAGAGGGACCCTGGAGGGTGTGATCGGACAAGAAGCCCGGGGAGACAACGGGTTCGGCTACGACCCCATCTTCCAGGTTCCCGAGCGAGGCTGCACCCTGGCGGAGTTGAGTCCCGAAGAGAAGCTGCGCATCAGCCACCGGGGCCGGGCTCTGCGAATGTTGCAACGGGCGGTGTTCGGAGCCTGACTGGCAATCTGCCTCTCTTGACAGTCAGGTGCCCATCCGCTAGCTTGAGAGGCTTGGCAAACCGGACGGGGCGTAGCGCAGCCTGGTAGCGCACCTGCCTTGGGCGCAGGGGGTCGGAGGTTCAAATCCTCTCGCCCCGACCACTTGACTTCCGTGTTTTCCGCACACGTGATTCCTTCCACTCGCTGCCAAAGACGGAAACGTCCAGGAAACCGTCAGAGAACCAGCCCTCCACCAAGACCGGGATCAGGGTGCCTGGGAGAAAAGCCCGCGTTGACAAGGTAGCTACTGGTTGCTACCTTATGGCGCATGAGATCGGTTGGCATTAAAGTCCTCAACAATCGTCTGAGCGAATACGTGCGCCTGGCGGCATCGGGTGAAACCGTTCTGGTGACCGATCGCGACCGGGTGGTTGCTGAAATCGGGCCACCGAGAGAAACCAGGAGTCCGATCCTTGGCGACGCGCTTCTGGCCGAGTCGGTGCGCAAGGGCTGGTTGAGGCCGCCGCTGCTGCCCGTCGCCGGGGAGCCCCCTCGGTCGGCTCCGGTGGCGCCACTGCGCGACCTTCTCGCTGAATTGGAGGGTGATAGAAGCGAACGGTGATCTACCTGGATTCCTCTGTTGTGCTTGCCCAGTTGCTGGCCGAAGACCACAGGCCGCCCGGATCACTCTGGAGCGAGACCCTGGTGGCCAGCCGGTTGATGGAATACGAGGTTTGGACTCGTCTGCACGCGCGCAGGCTTGCCGATTCCCACGGCGAGCCGGCCCGCGGGCTCATCGGACGAGTCGCGTTATTGGAGCTTTCGCCACCGGTTCTTGATCGCGCTCTGGAGGCCTTTCCCGGACCGGTTGCCGTCCGCACGCTCGATGCCCTGCATCTGGCTTCATGCGACTACCTGCGCAACCAGGGACAATCGATCACACTCGCCAGCTACGACCACCGGATGGTTGCCATCGCAGATGCCATGAACATCCCCCTTTTTGACCTGGAACACGATTAGCCGGTCAAAAGAGAGCGATGGGCCCGGTGGGCCGGGGCTCCATCGCCACGATGGTATCGCCTCGCCACTCCACTTCGAAGGGGTCGGGGAAACCCGGGGCCTTCTCACGGGTCCGGCGCACGGGCTGATCGAAGGTGACCGTGACCCGGGCACCCTTGGCCAGGCGACCCAGGTCGAGGATGGCGTCCTCGGGGCGGGTCTTTTCGGGACTGCCGGTTCGGTCGACATGCAACGTGTCCGGCGCAATCCAATCCGGCAGTCGAACTCTCACCCGCTCCTCCCGCAACGCCTCCAGGTGGAGTCGGCCGGCTCGAGGCACTTCCGAGCGCACCCGGAGCCAGGGAGTGTCGGTGCTGAAGAGCAGGTTCACCCGGACTCCCGAGTCGTCCTTCACCACGCTCGCCTGGTAGGCCTCGGCCAGAGACTGAAGCGCTCCGCCCATCAGATCGGTGTTGTAGGAGTGGTAGGCGTTGGGCAGGGTGAAGGCGAATGCGCCCCTGGCCCGATCGCGGATTTGCGCATAGGCATAGTCCTTGGTGTCGGCCAGGGACGATTGCGGAATCCAGTCGGTGGTCACCACCTGGGAGGCCAGCAGGCCGTTGCGTATCATCCGCTCGGCGTCCTGGAAATATCGGGGGCTGCCGCTGCGGCCCAGCAGCAGGGCGGCTTCCACGAAGTCGCCGGTGTTGTTGGCCTCCCCGCGGCCGGGTTGTTCGTTTCTGCTTTCCTTGGCCCACCCCCAGGAGGTTCGCCAGCGCCGCAAGCCGACGTCATAGAGCAGGCGTCCCATTTTCAGGTACCGCTGTTCGCCGGTGAGCAGGCCCAGGTCGATCAGGGAGGTCATGGTACCCTCCGAAGAGTGCAGGTGCTCGCCCGCATCCGGCGTCAGTTCACCCTTGGAAGTAAAGCAGGCTTCGATGTTGGCCTCGGCGAAACGCACGGCCAGGTCGACCGCCAGGGAGTCGCGAGTGGTTCGAAAGTACTTCACCAGGGCGCCGATCAGCCGTCCCGAAGTCTGATTGAGCTTGCGGGTCGGCGAGGGTATCCAACCCTCCTCCGAGTACTTGTCCGAGGGAAAGGAACCGCTGGCCCGGGTTACTTCCTCCAGTCTCCGCACGAAGCGCCGGGCCAGTTGGATGGAAGACTCGGCGCCCTGCCAGGTCTGGAGCCCCAGCAACCCCAGCAAGACCTCTCGCGAGTGGTGCAAAGCGGCCGTCCGTTTGCCGTCCGGGCCGGGCAGGGTGTCAAAGGCCAATCCGGAGGGATGGTCGATCGACTCGTGCAGCAGCCGTTGCAATCCCTGCACGGCCTCGCGGTCGGCCGGCAGATCCAGGATCGGGGAACAGACGGCCAACGCATCCAGGAAGCGTCCCACCATGTGGGGCGATCCCCAGTACTCGTGGCGGGCCCAGGTGGGCTCCTTGGTGAGGTTGAATCGAACGTAGGGAAGACATCCGCGACTTCGGTTGATGGCGCTGCGGTAGATGTGCCGGACCCCCAAGAGCATGTAGGAGCGGAGATCGGCGTCCTGGAGGCGCCAGGGGTTGAGCCTCGCCCGGCTCTCACCCCCGCTGCCTCGCGGCGGTCCGGCTGCCCGGGCCAGGCCGGTTGCCATCAGGGTCAGGCCGGTCTGGGTAAGCCATTCTCGACGTTCCATTGTGTCCTTTCCGGTTGTCTGCCCGAGGGGCTTCCCGCCCCAGAGCACCGGTCGGCCTGGCCGAATCCCGCGGCCTTCGGGCGGCGGCTGAAGGGTCCGGCTTTGGGGATGGCGCCAAGGACGCCTGCCGGCTCATTATTGTGGTAAACGCCGGGTTTTTCAACCGGGACATCGAGCCCGCTCATCGACGCCCTGACGGCAAGGCCGCCGGTGTTGTCGGACCAGCACCTTGTTGATAGAATGCCGGACGAGTTTCCGGAGACGGAGCCCGTCAATTTCCATCTCGCATCGAGGGCCATGGGAAAGTCAAGCATGAACAGAAGAGAATTTCTGCTCGGTGGCGCCGGGAGCTTGTCCGCCTCCTTGCTTCCACGAGGAAAGGCAGCGGCTGTTGCTCCCGGACCGGCCAATCAAGGCGATCATCGCTTCAAGCTCGGCATCTGGCTGAGCGAACTGAAATTGCCGTTCGCCCAGGAGCTGGACGCCGCCAGGGAGTTGGGTGCGGAATACGTCTGGTTTGAAGGCTCCAGGCCGGGTGGAGAGCCGGACATGCCCGGCGGTGAGCCTTGCATTGCCACCATGAGCGACGCCGAGGCCGATGCCATGGGGGAGAGCGTCGCCCGCTGCGGCCTCAAGCTCTATCAGATTTGCGCCTACCGTCCCTTTCACAACACCCGACTGGTGGGGCTGACTCCGGAAAAGCTGCTCGAGGATGCCGCCTTTCGCGACCAGTTCGACGGGTTGGTGCGCTCCATGCAGATTGCCGCCCGGCTGGGGGTGGGAGCCGTGCATTGCTACGGTTTCTGTTGGCCCGGAGAGTGGTCTGCTGGTCAGGGGAGCTGGACGAAGGCGCCGACCTGGCCCATGAAGTGGTTGACCCGGGGCGGGGTCATCGCCGAGGTCGACCTGCGCAAGCTGGTGGCCGCTTTCACCCTGATACTGGAGCAGGCCGACAAGTACGGCGTGGATGTGGTTGTGGGAATGCGTCCGTTCCACTACATGAGTTCGACCGGCAACTTCCGGCGCCTGGCGGAAAGCCTTGGCTCCGACCGGTTGAAGGTACAGTGGTCTCCGGCGGACAATGTGCTGATCGGCGAGTGGGATGCCGCCACGGCCGGCTTTGCCAATCTGCGGCCCTACCTGCACGGGCTGCACTTGAAGGACGTTCATGTCTTTGACGGGGTCAGGGGAGAGTTCGAGTGGCGGCCCCTTGGGGAAGGGTCGGTGGGCTATGCCACGGTGCTGCGGAATCTGCGCCGCCACCGAAGTCCGGCTGTCCTGATGGTCGCCAGCCATTTCCGCCCTGCCGGAGGCACCAACCTGGATGCGATGAGGATCAATTTCGGCAAGATCCAATCGCTCATACGACAAATCGAAGAGGGGAGCTGACCGTTCATGTCCGACTGGAAAGACCAAAGCTGCCAAGCCGCCGGCGAGGTGTCGGTGTTGCCGTCCGCGGAAGTGGACTCGGCCCTGGCGCAACTGCCGGGTTGGGAAGCCACCCCGGATGGCAAACGCATCGTGCGCTGCTGGAAGGTGAAGCATTTTGTTGCCGGAATCGAGTTCTTCAGACGTGTTTCGGAGCTCGCCGAAGCTGAGGACCACCATCCGGACCTGCATCTCGAGGGCTACCGGCGGGTGAGGATCGAGACCTGGACCCATTCGGTGGACGGCATCTCGGTCAAGGACCTGATCCTGGCCGCCAAGATCGACGATCTTCCTGTGGAACTTTTCGAAGCCCGGCCTTGAACGGCATGTCTCGCCGTCGGCCAACGCCCGAAGTAGGCGCAAGAGCGGGTTTCCGCTCCTCGGTCCCTTTCGGTTATCTGCCATGAAAGTCGCCACCTGGAACATCAACGGGCTGCGTGCGCGGTTCGAATTTCTCCTGCACTGGCTGGAAGCGCGTCAACCTTACCTGGTTGGCCTGCAGGAGTTGAAGATGGCCGAAGAGCGTTTTCCCTTCGAAGCATTGAAGTCCCGGGGGTACCATGCCCTGGTTCATGGCCAGAAGGCCTGGAACGGGGTCGCCATCCTGAGCCGCGATCCTCCCCGGATCCGGGAACGGGGGCTGGCCGGCGAGGAGGCAATGGGTGCGCGGCTGATTTCGGCCGAAGTGGGCGGGCTGAAATTCACCACACTCTACTGCCCCAACGGTAAGAGCGTGGATCATGCCGATTTCCCCCGCAAGCTCAAGTGGCTGGACTCTCTGGCCGAACACCTTGAGCAGGAATGGGATCGATCGGAGCCTGCCGTGCTCTGCGGGGATTTCAATATCTGTCCCACCCCCCTGGATAGCTGGAACGAAGAGGAATTCAGCGGCGCGATCTTTCATACCTCGGACGAAAGAGCACGGTTCCAGCGGCTGCTGGAGTGGGGCTGGCTGGACACCTATCGCGAGCTGTTTCCCCGGGAGCAAGCCTTCTCCTGGTGGGACTATCGGGGCGGGTCCTTCTACAAGAACCAGGGATTACGGATCGACTTCCTGCTGGTGACTTCCGTGTTGAGGGAGGGGATCAGCTCGGCCGGCATCGACCGGGAATATCGCAAAAAGAAAGAGGGGCTGACCGCCTCGGACCACGCTCCGGTCCTGGTCGAGCTCGGCGCCTGACGATGAAACCAGGAAGACCATGGACAATCACGAACTTCACACCCGCTTGAAGGAAACAGCCACCCGCCTCCGAGTCCATTCCCTGAGGGCGACGGCCGAAGCCGGCTCAGGGCACCCGACGTCCTGTCTGTCCGCCGCCGACCTGGCGGCGGTCCTTTTCTTCCAGGTCATGCGGGTCGACTTCGAGAATCCGCTCAGTCTCGACAGCGACCGTTTCATTCTGTCCAAGGGACACGCGGCGCCTCTCCTCTACGCCGCCTGGGTGGAATCGGGCGTGATCGAAGCCGAGCGGATGCTGACCCTGCGCCGCTTCGGGAGCGACCTGGAGGGCCACCCCACACCGCGGTCGAAGTGGGTGGACGTGGCCACCGGTTCCCTGGGGCAGGGTCTTTCGGCAGGGGTGGGTATGGCCTTGAGCGCCAAGTACCTGGATCGGTCCGGGAGCCGGACCTTCGTGCTGATGGGAGATGGCGAAAGCGCCGAAGGGTCGGTCTGGGAAGCCGTGGCCATGGCCACCCACTACCGGCTGGACAACCTGGTGACCGTGGTCGATATCAATCGCCAGGGACAGAGTCAGGAGACCATGCACGGTTGGGACATCGAGGCCTATGCACGGAAGTTCGCCGGATTCGGCTGGCATGCCATCTCCATCGATGGACACGACTACGATCAGATCATTGCGGCTTTTGAAGAAGCGGAAGGTGTGGAGGGCCGCCCCACGGCCGTGCTGGCCCGGACCGAGAAGGGACACGGAGTATCGCTGCTGGCAGACCGCGAGGGATGGCATGGCAAGGCCCTGAAGAAGGGAGACCAGCTCGATGGGGCCCTGGCTGAGCTTCCGGTGCAGTCGGCTCCGGAACCCTTTCGCGGTTGCGCGGAAGCCGAGGTTCCCATGCTCCCCCAAGCCCGCTTGAGGGAACCCGAGTTCAAGAAGGGGGACTTGGTGGCCACTCGGGAGGCATACGGGAGCGCCCTGGTCAAGCTCGGAGAATGCTTCGACAACGTGGTGGCTCTGGACGGCGATACCAAGAACTCGACCTTCTCGGAGAAGTTCATGAAGGCTTTCCCCGATCGCTTCTTCGAGTGCTTTATTGCCGAGCAGAACATGGTCGGCGCCGCCATCGGCCTCTCCAAGAAGAACAAGATCCCCTTTGCCTCCACTTTCGCCGCATTTTTCGGGCGAGGCATGGATCACTTGCGAATGGGGGTCATCTCCCAGGCCAACATCAAGTGCGTCGGGTCTCACTGCGGCGTCTCCATCGGCGAGGACGGGCCTTCCCAGATGGGTCTGGAGGACCTGGCCATGTTCCGCTCCCTGCCGGGTTCGGTGGTCTTCTATCCTTGCGACGCCGTTTCGACCGAGCGGGTGGTGGCCCTGTCCGCCGAGCACCGCGGCCTGGTCTATATCCGCACCAGCCGGCCCAAGACGGCCGTCCTTTACGACAACCGGGAAGTCTTTCGCGTGGGCGGCAGCAAGGTGTTGCGTTCTTCCGACGAGGATCGACTGTTGCTGGTGGCTGCCGGGGTGACGCTCCACGAATCGCTGAAGGCCCACGACCTGCTCCTGTCCGAGGGGATCCCGGTGGGCGTGATGGATGCCTATTGCGTCAAGCCGGTGGACGAGGCAGGCCTGGTCGAGGCGGCCGGCGCCCGGGGGAGGACCGTCGTTGTGGTGGAAGAGCACTACAGCGAAGGGGGCCTGGGGGACGCCGTGCTGAACGCCGTGGCCAATCACAACATCAGCGTCCACAAGTTGGCTGTTCGGGAGGTCCCCCGCTCCGGCAAGCCGGCGGAGTTGCTGGACCACTTCGGCCTCAGCGCCGCTCGGATCGCCGCCAAGGTGAAGAAGCTTCTGGTCACTCCTCCGGGTCTCCGGTGAAGCTCCTGAAGAATCCTCGGCGGGTGAGCCTGGGGTTGGCCGGGCGGAAGGCCAGTTTGTCCAGGCTGAACCCGTAGTTGAGCTTCTCCAGGTCGCTCAACAGCTCGTAGGCGGAAGGGTAGCGATCGGACGGATCTTTTTGCAGCAGGGCCCCCAGCAGGCGGCTCCAGCCCGGAGAAGTTTGTGGCCTTACCGAACTCAGCCTGGGAAGCTCCCGGTCCTGAATCTGCCGGTCCAGCGCGGCCCCGTCCCCACCCGTAAAGAGAAACTCCCCCAGAGAGAGTTCGTAAAGCACGGCCCCCAGGGAGAACAGGTCGCTCCTGGCATCTCCGGGCTCCCCCCTCACCTGTTCCGGCGCCCGGTAGCTGAGGTGCAGCAGGGGCGGCTGATCCTCCGGAAGGTCCGGTTGCTGCGACTCGGGTTCTTCCGGATCCCGCAGCACCAGGTTGGGCGGCAGACAGGGCAGGACGGCATCGAGCAGCTTGACCTGGTTGTCTTCCTGCAGGAACAGGCTGCGTGAGGTGAGCCGCCCGTGGACCAGGCCGTTCTCGTGCACTTCCAGCAGGGCGCGGACCGCTTGAATGGCTGACTGAAGGGCCAGGTCGAAGTCGCAAGGCCCCCCGGCGATCATCTCGGCCAGCGTCTTTCCGTGCATGAACTCCATGGGAAGGACGTGATGACCGTCGTGAGTCTCAATGGGGAAGAGCCGCGCCAGGTTGGAATGGTCCAGGGCGGCGTAGAGAGCCAGCTTCTGCAGGAATTGCGATTCGGCCGGGTCTTCCCGCCGGGGCGGCCGCTTCAGGAACAGCAGGGCGGCGGTCTCCCGCCGCTCGATGTGGGTTGCCTTGTAAAAGTACCGGGTGTCGGCCAGTCGGTCTCTGGAAAGAATTCGGTAGGGGCCGATCTGCTTGCCAATGAGCACGGGAACGGTCGGGCTAGAATGGAATGTCGTCGTCGGTTGTCCCGGAATCCGAAGCGTCCGCGACGGCGGGTTGGGCTGCCGGCGCCGCCTGTCCTTCCTCGGATCGGCCGCCCAGCATGACCATGTTGTCGGCTCGGACTTCCGTGGTGTAGCGTTTGTTTCCCTCCCGGTCCTCCCAGCTCCGGGTCTGCAGGCGCCCCTCGATGTAGACCAGCCTTCCCTTTCTGAGATACTGGCCGCAGATTTCCGCCAGCTTGCTCCAGGCGACGACCCTGTGCCACTCGGTTCGCCGCTGCCTTTCTCCGTTCTGGTCCTTCCAAATTTCGTCGGTTGCTATGCTCAGATTCGCTTTCGGCGTGCCTCCTTGCGTATATCTGACATCGGGGTCCTGTCCCAGCCTGCCCACAAGAATCACCTTGTTGACTGAGTTTGAATCCGCCATACCCTACCTCCTTTTAAAACTGATGGGAGAATCGTTTCGGGAGAATTTCTCTAGCGGCGGGAGGCGCGGGCCGATACGCCCAGGATTTTCAGACGATTCCTGGCGATCTTGGCTTCTTCGGAGGAAGGGTGCTTCTGGATGACCCAGCGGAGCTCCTTGACCCCGGCCTGCCGATTTTCGAGCTCCAGGTAGCTGAACCCCTTTTTCAGGATCGCCGCCGCGACCTTGTCGCCCTTGGGATAGATCTGTATCACCCGGTCAAAGGCATCTACGGCTTCAGCGAAGTTCCGGACCCCGTAGAAGGTCTCGCCGATCCAGTAGAGGGCATTGTCCGAGAGTTCTGTTTGCGGGTAGTTGTTGACGTATTCCTGAAAGCCCTCCCGGGCCAGGTCGTAACTGCCCTTGAGGTAGTCGCCGTAGGCGGAATTGTAGAGCGCCTCCGGAGACGGGGACCCGCCCGCCCGCCGGGGGTTGTCCAGGGATTCGACCTGGGTCTTGGTCTCGGCCAGTTGCATGGAGAGCTTGTTGATTCTGTCCATCACCATGTCGATTCCGGTGTTGACCACCGAGAATTGGGTCTCCAACGAATCGATCTTGGACCCTACGGCCGTTTCCGTCTGCTGATTGTTGGACTTCAGCCCTTCAAGGATGGCCTGCATCCTGTTCGACTGGTCGAAGAGCTTCTCGACCAGGTCTTTCATGACGGCGATGTCGGAGTCGAAGCCCTTCTGCAGTTCGCGGAGTTGCTGTTGCAGGATGGCAACGTCGGCTTGCAGCCGGATGATTTCCCTCTTCTGCGCCGAGGCCGGAAGCACCGCTATCAATAGAATCCCTAGGCTGGGCAACAGGGTGTGTCTAAGCAATTGGGTCACCTCGATATCTGGGGGTCCTTAAGGTGTCGCTGGGTGAATCATAGCAGCAGGCTCATCGGCAGGGCAAGTTCGGGTTGCGCCCCCAAAGGGTCGGTCAAGCACCCGGAAAGCGGGTGGGCCCGCCGGTCGGATACGGCGCAAAAGAAGCGGCGCCCGAAACGCCTGGGTAGGACGCCAGGCAAGAGTCGGGTCTTGTGACTGCTTGAAGGGAGAACCACCGGGAAATGGTGGAAGTCAACGACTGCAGGGAGAAAAGGATGGGTGCGGCGCGCCACCCCTTGTCGGTTCAGGGGGCGGCAGCGCCGCAGAAACTGCTTGGATCAACGACTGATCACGAAATGGGCCCGGCGGTTCTTCTGCCAGCAGGACTCATTGGACTCGGTGCACTGGGGTCTCTCCTTGCCGTAGCTGATGGTCTTGACTCGCGAACTGGAGATTCCCATGGAGGTGAGATGGCTGAGGGCGGAGTTGGCCCTGCGGTCGCCCAGACCCAGGTTGTACTCCCCGCTGCCCCGCTCGTCGCAATGGCCTTCAATGGTGAAGCTGACTTGCGGGTATTTCTTGAGGAACTCGGAGGCCGCCGCCAGGGTGGCGCGGGCGTCATCCCGGATCTCGGACTTGTCATAGTCGAAATAGATGTCCTTGACCTTCTTGGTGAACATCTCCTCAACCGTCGGTTGCCTCTTCTTGGGCGGCGGAGGCGGTGCGGGAGGCGCGGTGACCGTCACCCGGGCGCTTGCGGAAGTGCTTCCGCCCTCTCCCTTGGCGGTCAGCGTATAGGTGGTGGATGAACTGGGAGATACCGAGCGCGACCCGCTGGTGCTCACATCA
>JAJECY010000071.1 GCA_022821775.1 Acidobacteriota bacterium | reverse complement strand
TCTCCGGGTTTCTCCCGGAGCATGACTATGCCCCAGCCACTTGGTGATGCTACCATGAGAGAGTAAAGTATGATGTACATCTTTATGAACATTCCAGGTGGATCAATGACTGACAAGCATTCTATCGCCGAGGCGCGCCGCAATCTACCGAAGCTCGTTCGCGTGGCAGAACAGGGAATGGAGGTGGAGTTGACGCGGCGCGGCAAACCCGTCGCGGTGATAATCGGCTGCAAGCGATTCGAGCGGCTCGTTTCGAGCCGCCGTGGTTTCGTTACGGCGTATCAGGTCTTCACCAATGAGAACGACCTCACGGGGCTTGCACTTGACCCTGACAAACTGTTTACGAGGCAACGCGAGAAGACACCGGGACGCGACGTCCGGTTGTGAACCGTGAAATACCTGCTCGATACCAACATCATCTCGGAGCCTCTCAGGCCGAAGCCGTCCAACCGCGTCGTGCGGCAGTTACGCCTGCATGAGGACGACATTGCGATCCCGGCGCCCGTCTGGCACGAGTTGCGGTTGGGCTGCGCCCGACTGGGCCCTTCACGACAACGGGAAGCAATCGAGCGCTATATCGAGGATGTCGTGCTGGCAAGCTTTCCAGTGCTTGAGTATGGCCAGCGAGCCGCTGACTGGCATGCGACCGAACGTGCGCGGCTGAGCGCAGCCGGCAAGACTCCACCATTTGTCGACGGGCAGATTGCCGCGATCGCATTCGTCCATAACTTGACCTTGGTCACGTTGAATGTAAGCGACTTTCAGCAGTTCAAGGGACTACGAATACGAAGTTGGGCGTAAGCCCGGTTCCAAACCCGTTGAATGATCGGGAAGCCTGGGATTGGTGGTTCTGCAATCCCCGCTATAGAGGATTAAGTGTCTATGTGTGGAGTCAGATCCATGACGCGATGGCATCTCTCTATTCCTGAACAGACCGACCGGGCTGTACGCACTTATCTTGCACGCACCGGAGGCAAGAAGGGCGATTTGTCCCGATTTGTCGATGAAGCCGTGCGCCGCCGTTTGCTCGATTTCACTGTCCGCCAAGTCAAGGACCGCAATGCCCGACATGACCAGCAAAAAATCCTTGACCTGATTGACGAGGAGTTGGACGCGGCGCGTGCGGAGCCGTGAAACGGTATAGAGCTGTTTCATTAGCACAAGGCGCCCAAGGGAGATGCCCACCCGGGAGCGCGGGCGTCCCGCCCGCAACCTTATTTCTTTTCTTGATGGAGTTTGCGGAGCGTCAGGGCAACTCTACTGGCAGGCAGCCGGCTCTTCCGCGTGAACCGCAACGGCAAGGCCCAAGGAGACCCCCGGCGCTGCTACCAGTCCGGTCGATCCAAGTGGCCGAGACAGGCGAAGCCGTGGCGGACAACTGTGCGGGCGGGACGCCCGCGCTCCCGGGTGGGCATCATCCACACCATAAACCGGGAACATCGTTTACCTCAACTTCCCGTTGCCGCCCGGCAGGGCGGGGGAATAAAATGAGAGAACCGAGCGGCAAACCTATGCGATTTCGACTTTCGGAGTGACTGTCTGACTGCCATGAAGGCTGAATCCGTAAAGCCAAGACTGCTTGTGGCCGGGGCCCTGGTGCTCTGCCTGGCCGGGTCGGGACTGGCGTCCGAGAGGTTCCCGGCCGAGGCACTGGAGTTTTTCGAGAAGGAAGTGCGTCCGGTCCTGGCCGCGCACTGCTACGACTGCCACGGCCCCCAGATGCAGCAGGGCGGGCTGCGGCTGGACTCGAGGGAGGGAGTGCTCAAGGGGGGGAGCCGCGGAGCCGCGGTGGTGGAAGGGGAGCCCGGGTCGAGCTGGTTGATCAAGGCGGTTCGCCACCAGGAGCTGGAGATGCCGCCGGCCGGCCGGCTGTCGCCCGAGCAGATCGGCGCCCTGGAACGCTGGGTCGCCCTGGGCGCCCCCTGGCCCGAGCCTGCCGCCGCCCCGGGCGGGCCCGGGGAAGTGGATGAGTTCTATGCCGCAATGCTGCGGGAGCACTGGTCCTATCAACCCTTGACCGAACCCCGGGCGCCGGGAAATGGCGCGCTTGCGTCGGGGCATCCGGTGGACCGGTTCATCCTGGCGGAGTTGGAACGCCGGGGGCTGAAGGCGGCCCCGCCGGGCGACCGGCGGACCCTGGTCCGAAGGCTCAGCCTGGTGCTGACCGGGCTGCCTCCCGAGCCCGAAGAAGTCGATCGATTCGTTCGGGACACCTCGCCCAACGCCTACGAGCGCCTGGTGGACCGTCTTTTTGCCTCTCCTCACCTGGGGGAACGGTGGGCGCGTCACTGGATGGACGTGATGCGCTACGGGGAAACCTACGGCTACGAGTGGAACTACGAGCTGCTGGCTGCCTGGCGCTACCGGGACTACCTCATCCGGGCCTTCAACCAGGACCTGCCCTTCGACCAACTGGTCCGGGAACACGTGGCCGGCGATTTACTGGATCAACCCCGCGTCGACCGCAGGTTGGGACTGAACGAGTCCCTGGCCGGGGCGGCTTTCTTCCGCCTGGGAGAGATGGGTCACGACAACTGCGTGACCTTCCGGGAAATCCGCACCGACGTGGTCGACAACCAGATCGACACCCTCACCAAGGCGTTTCAGGGTCTGACAGTGGCCTGCGCCCGCTGCCACGACCACAAGCTGGACCCCGTTCCCACCCAAGACTATTACGCGCTCTACGGGATCCTGAACAGCTCGCGCCAGCTATCCCGGACGCTGGACGTCGGGGACTCCGACCAATGGATCAAGGAACGTCTCAAGAAGCTGAAATCTTCGATCCGCAAGGAGCTGGCCAGGCTCTGGATTCGCCAGTCCGAACAGATACCCGGCTACCTGCTGGCGGTCCAGGCAGCCCAGTCGGTCGGCGTCCCGGACGCGGCCCGGGCCGCCGGTCTCGATCCCGAAGGGCTGGAGCGGTGGCACCAGGTCCTGCTCCGGCAGAGCATGGACTCCGAGGGGATTCTCTACCCCTGGGCAGCCATCGCCTGTGAGGCCGGGTTGTCCCCCGGACGGTTTCGCCAGGCCTGGTCGAAGATGGAGACCCACTACAAGCGCGAGATGGCAGAGCGCAAGGAATTCAACCGCACCCACTTTCTGAGCTTCGGCGACTTTCGTTCCGGCGGCCTGGGCGACTGGCGCCCCGACGGTCTCGGACTCGTGGAGGGGGCGGTAAACGATGGGGCGTTGACCGTCGACATCGATGGCTCTCGAGTTGTTTCGGGAATTCTGCCCGCGGGCCTCTACAGCCACGTCCTCTCGGAACGCCTCAACGGCGCCCTGCGTTCCCCCTATCTGCCCAAGGACAAGAAATTCGTGAGTCTGCGGCTCATGGGAGGCAAGCTGGCTTCGCGCCGGACCATTGTGGATCACTGCATCCTGGGCGACGACTACAAGCCGCTGGAGAGCGATAGCCTGTCCTGGTACCGGATACCCATCAAGCACCGCGACACGACCTTTCCGCTCTATATCGAGCTGGTCACCAAGGACGGGAATCCTCGCATTCCCGAGCGCCCCCGGCATCTGAAGGACTACACGGAGGAGGACTTCGTCAGGCCCGGGTCCTATTTCGGCATTTCTCAGGCGGTGCTGCACGACAACGAGGAACTGCCGCGGGAGGAACTGGACCACCTGGCCCCGCTGTTCCAGGGGGCTGCGCCGCGAAGTGCCGAGCAGTTGGCCGGGCGCTATGGAGCCGCCAGCCGCCGGGCCCTGAGCGCCTGGGCCAAGGGGAAGGCGGGGCTACCGGAGGTGAGCTGGATCAATTGGCTCATCGGGAATGGGCTGTTGGAGAACCACAGGGACCTGAGCCCCCGGCTCAACCGGTTGGTCTCCGCCTACCGCAACCTGGAGTCCCGGCTCTCCAGACCGCGGGTCATCAGCTCAATGGGCGACATCGACCCTGGATTCGATGCCCCCCTGCTGGAGAAGGGAGACGCCAAGCGTCCCGGCGATCCGGTGCCACGCGGCTACCTGACCCTGTTGAAGGCCTCCGGTTCGGCCTTCCGCACCCCGGGCAGCGGACGCAGGGAACTGGCCGATATCATCGCCTCGGCCGACAATCCGCTGACGGCCCGGGTGATGGTGAACCGTCTCTGGCACCACGTGTTCGGCCGTGGCATCGTGGCCACCGTGGATGACTTCGGCCGATTCGGAGACAAGCCCACCCATCCCGAGCTGCTCGACTACCTGGCCAGCCGATTCGTCAAGGACGGATGGTCGGTCAAGCGCTTGCTGCGCCT
Source organism: Acidobacteriota bacterium (assembly GCA_022821775.1). GTDB lineage: Bacteria > Acidobacteriota > Terriglobia > Versatilivoradales > Versatilivoraceae > Versatilivorator. The sequence goes on along the minus strand of JAJECY010000071.1, from coordinate 25,894 downwards.
GCTGGTTCTCTCGGAGACCTTTCGCCAGTCCAGCCGCCCATCCTCCCGGGCCACCAGGGTCGACCCCGATAACCGGAGCCTCCACCACTACCCGCTGCGGCGGCTGGAGGCCGAGGTCATCCGGGACACCATCCTGTCAGCCTCGGGGAGGCTGGAACCCCTCCTCTTCGGTCCCAGCATCCAGCCCTTTCGGGACGACCCCAAGGATTATCGCAAGCTGCTCTCCGGACCCCTGGACGGAAACGGGCGGCGCAGCCTCTATCTGAGAGTGACCCGCATGGAGAGTCCGCCCTTTCTGGAGCTCTTCGACTTCCCGGCTCCCTCGGCCACCCGCGGCCGTCGAGACCGCACCAACGTGCCTTCCCAGGCCCTGGCGCTGCTCAATGACGCCTTTGTAGTGGAGCAGGCCGGCTATTGGGCCGAGCGACTGCTGGCCGAAGGACACAAAACGGTGGAAGCCCGCCTGGAACGAATGTTCCGCCGGGCGCTGGGCCGTTCCCCGGACTCGACCGAGCTGGGGCGATTCAGAGGGGCGGTCTCGCGGCTATCGGCCTTGCACGGCATCTCTCAAGAGAATATACTGGGCGAAAAAAAAGTGTGGAAAGACGTGGCGCACGCCATGTTCAATCTGAAAGAGCTTATCTATCTGTTCTGAGGCCCCACCATGTCGATTCGAAAAGGGAAGGGAGAGGGTTGTCCAGGCTATGCCGGCGCTCCGCTGACGCGGCGCGAGGTGCTCAAGCAGGCAGCCAGTGGTTTCGGAATGCTGGCGCTGTCTTCGCTCATGGCCGATGAGGCCTACGCCGGGCTTGTTCCCACGGCCATGCCTCATTTCCCTTCCAAGGTCAAGAACGTCATCCTCTGCTTCATGCCGGGCGGGGTCTCGCACATGGATACCTTCGACCCCAAGCCCAAGCTGAACGAACTGCACGGCCAGCTTTCGGGAGACGGGCAGAGGACCTGGCAGGGGTGCCCCTGGAGTTTCGATCGCTACGGACAGTCGGGGATGCCCGTCAGCGAGCTGCTCCCCCATATCGCCACCTGCGTCGACGACCTGGCCGTGGTCCGCTCCATGGTCTCCGGGTTTCCACTTCATCCCCGGGGCAACATCCTGTTCCACACCGGCAGGAACGTGGGAGGGCACCCCAGCCTGGGGTCCTGGATCACCTACGCCTTGGGCAGCGAGAACAAGAACCTGCCCGGATATGTGCTGCTGCACACCGGAGACATTCCCCCCGGCGGCCTGGAGAATTTCTCCAACGGCTTCCTGCCGGCCACCCACCAGGCCCTGCCCGTCAAGGCCGAGGGCAATGCCATCGACAACCTGGTGGCCTCCGACGACCCGCGGCTCCAGCAGGCCAAGCTGGACCTGCTCCTGGACCAGGACCGGGCCTTCGGCGCCTCGGCCGGCAGCGACGACGCCGTCGATGCGGCCATCCGCAACTACGAAATGGCCTACCGCATGCAATCCCTGGTGCCGGACGTTCTGGACCTGGACAAGGAGACCGAAGCCACCAAGCGTCTCTACGGCCTGGACACCACCAACAAGGACAAGCGGAACTACAGCCTGCAGTGTCTGCGGGCCCGCCGGCTGGTGGAGGAAGGCGTGCGCTTCGTGGAGGTCACCTGCCCGGTCCTGTTCGGGCAGAACAACGGGACCTGGGATCAGCACTCCTACCTGAAGCGGGGCCACGAAGCCAACGCGCTGGTGACGGACCAGGCGGTGGCCGCGCTGATCAAGGACCTCAAGTCCCGCGGCATGCTGGAGGAGACGCTGCTCATCTGGGGCACCGAGTTCGGACGGACCCCCGACAGCTCCAACGGCGACGGCCGCGACCACCTGGAAACCGCCTTTACCATCTTCATGGCGGGCGGTGGCGTCAAGGGCGGCACCCTCTATGGCGAGACCGACGAGATCGGCAAGAAGGCGGTGGAGAACATCACCACCGTGCACGACCTCCATGCCACCATCCTCCACCTGGTGGGCCTCGACCACGAAAAGCTGACCTACCGCTTCGGCGGCCGGGACCTCAGCCTGACCGACGTCCACGGCAACGTCATCCGGCCCATCCTGGCGTAGGCCCCCTCCGAATCGACTGTGTCGTTCTTAGTGGCCCTTCTTCGTCCTTCGCGTGTCTTCGTGGATAACTCTTTTTACTCCGTCGCATGCAGCGCGAAACCGGTATGTTTCAGACAGGGTGTGCGCGGTTCGGTCAGGAGAAGAAGGCCAGCAGAATCCAAAGCACCAGGCCCGAGGAGATGATCAACAGGATGCAGACGGTGGTGATCACCAGCGAGAGGATGCGAAAGAAGGTCTCCAGGAACCGAAATGCCGGGAAGTCCAACAGATCGGCTTCCAATTCAGGAGGTTGCGGCGGTTCATTTGGATCCGGCTGATCTACCAGGTGAAGGCGTGCTGCGGATCTGTTCATGGGTCGATTCCAGGGGGTGGGTTGAATGTAATGACCGGCACCTATGAAATAGTACCGCTCAATCTCCCGAGGATCATCACCCCGCAAAAATAAAACTCGACGGTCAACTCAAGCTCGGACCACCCACCACGCCACCCCGTCAGGGTCGGCCGCGGGTCTCCGGGGCCCCGAGCCTGTCGGCTTGCGTCCGAACCCACGGCCGTATACAGTGTTTCTCGGGAAGCGTCTTCCTGCCGGCCGCGGAAATCCCGGGCGGCTCGGCCAAACCCAAGCCGGACGGAGGAACCGAGTGGCTTCAGGCCCCAAGAGGCCGGTTGGATGGACGGCCGTGGCGGCGTTGGCGGCCCTGGCCCTGCACGGGGCCTGCATTCCGGTGGGAGAGGACTCGATCGAAGTCACGGCCACGGCCTACAACTCTCATCCGAGCCAGACCGACGACACTCCCAACCTGGCTGCCTGGGGAGACCGGCTGGAGCCGGGCATGAGGGCCATCGCCGTCTCCCGGGACCTGATTCCGCTGGGCTTTGTTCGCGGCGCCCGGGTGAGGATTGAAGGGTTCCCCGGCCGGCGCTTCCTCGTACTGGACAAGATGCACTACCGCTGGCGCCGGCGCATCGACATCTACATGGGAGACGACCTCGAGGCGGCGCGGAAGTGGGGAACCCGCCGGCTCCGAGTCCACTATTTCTCCAGTTGGATCCAAAAGAGCGTGAAGCCTCGCGAGCGCTGACCGGGAGCTCGAAAGCGTGAACACCCCAACCTACCGCGCCGGAATCATCGGCCTGGGGTTTATCGGTGCCGCCGACCAGGTCTCCGGTGATGCGCTGGGTCAACAGGTGGGAAACCTGGACGGCACCCACCTGGAGGCCCTGGCGGGAAACCCGAGAATCCGACTGGTGGCGGGAAGCAGCCGCGACCCGGGGCGCCGGTCCCGATTTGAAGAGCGCGCCGGGGTTCCCGGCTACGCCGACTGGCGGGAGATGATTGCCGCCGAAGCCCTCGACCTGGTGAGCGTGGCCACCTACACGCCGGCGCACGAGGAAATCACCGCGGCTTGCGCCCGCGCCGGAATCCGGGCCATCTACTGCGAGAAGCCCATGGCCTCTCGAGTCTCCGAGGGAGATCGGATGCTGCAGGCCTGCCGGGAGTCGGGATCGCTCCTGGCAATCAACCACAACCGGCGCTTTCATCCCAACTATCGCCGCCTGCGCGATCTGATCGGCGACGGGGGACTGGGTGAGCTGACCTCGGTCAACCTGCAGTGGAGCAGCGGACGCCTGGGCAATGTCGGCACCCACCTGTTGGACGCCCTCCGCATGGTGACCGGACGTCGGGTGGAGGCCGTCTCGGGGACGCTGGATCTTGCGGGGAAGCCCGATTGCCGCGGTCCGGCCTTTCAGGACCCCGGCGGATGGGGCTTGATGCGCCTGGAGGGCGGGGTAGTGGTCACGGTGGATGCCTCCGACTACGCGAGGGTCCCCATGAGCCTGAGCCTCAACGGCAGCGAAGGGCGGGCCCTGACCGGAGGGGACGACGTGCGGCTGGAGTACTGGGACGGCCGGCAGGAGCAGTGGCCCAGCCGTCGCACCGAGGCCACCGGCATGGACCGGGCCGTGCAGGAGATCGTGGCTTGGCTGGACGGGCGCGGGCCCTTTGCCTACGACGCCGAGGAGGCCCTGCACGTCCTGGAGAGCATCGTGGCTTTCCACGCCTCCCACGACCGCTCGGGGGCCTGGACGGAGCTGCCGCTGCAGGGCAAGGACCGTGATCGATTGTTGAACAGCGGCTAGCCGGTATTTCTCGCCGTGGGTTCGAGTGGAGCCGCAAAGCGGCGGCAGCACTTAGCCGTGGGCGTCAGCCCATGGGAAACGTCTCATAGGGTAGTTGAGCCGCGAAGGCCGCGTCGGCAAACGCCCTGATCCAAAATCAAGAGCAAGCCGACGCAATGACGATTCTCAGTTGTCAATTGGCTGCATGATTCGGCCTCCTTGACAGCCGCGAAGCGGCGACAGCAGTTAGCCGTGGGCGTCAGCCCATGGAAACAGGTAGCTAAACTCCCGAGCCGCGTAGGCGGCGGCAGCAATCATTCCAGTTCTTGAACTTAAAACATTAACGTCCCAGCCGATGCCCGGCCTCCCGGCGTGGAATGCCCGCTAGCCCAGGACTCTGTCCAGCGCCCTTTCCATGGCTGCAACCAACCCCTTGATGTGCCGCACTTCCATGGGCAGCGACAGGGCGCACATGCTGAGCGTGTGGCTCAGGAAGTACCCTTCCTTCAGCAAGGCCAGAAAGACCTGGTGGCTCATCGCCCGGTCGGCGCGGGCCAGGTCGCGGTAGGTCTCCAGCTTGCCCTCCACGAAGTAGATGCTGAAGACCGAGCCCGTATGGATGGCCTGGGCCTGGACCCCCCGGCGGGCGAAGAGGTCGTTCAACCCGGCCGTCAACCGGTCCGCCAGGCCGTTGAGGTGGTCGAAGGCCGAAGGCGTCAGTTCCCGCAGGGTGGCCAGTCCGGCCGCCATGGTCATGGGGTTGGCGCTGAAGCTTCCGCTCTGGGCAAAGCCGGTCGGTCCCCGGCTGGGATCCAGCAGGTCCATGAGGTCGGCCCGGCCGCCGAAAGCCCCCACCGGAAACCCTCCCCCCACGATCTTTCCGAAGCAGGTCAGGTCCGGATCGATCCCGAACTCGGCTTGCAGGCCGCCTCTGCCGGCGCGAAAGCCCACGATTTCGTCGAAGATCAGCAGCAACCCATGCTTGCGGGTGATCTCTCTCACGGCGCGGGCGAATTCCGGCCGAACCGGGAGCATGCCCGCCTTGGGGTCGAACATGACGCAGGCCAGGTCCCGGGCGTGTTCCTCGATCAGCCTGGCGACGGCGGCCTCGTCGTTGTAGGGAAGCACCAGCACCTCGCCGGCCGCGTGGGGCGACATCCCTCCGGCGCCGGGCACGGAATGGGGCGCCTCCATCGGTCCGGCCCGGTCCAACGGAGGAAACACGCTGACTTCCACCGCGTCGTGGCTGCCGTGGTAGCCGCCTTCGAACTTGGCGATCCTGGACTTCCGGCTGAATCCCCGGGCCAGCCGAAGCGCGTGCAGGGTGGCTTCGGTGCCGGAGTTCACGAACCGGACCCGGTCCAGGGTGGCGACCCGGCCGCACATTTCGGCAGCCATGTCGGTCTCGATGCCTGTCGGTGCGCCCAGGGCGATTCCCTGATCCAACTGGGCCCGAACGGCCTCCATGACCTTGGGATGGTTGTGGCCCAGGATCTGGGTGGAGTGGTGGTTGGCGAAGTCCACGTAGCGGTGCCCGTCGACGTCTTCCAGCATGCATCCCCGGGCTTTCGCCATGGTCAGGGGATAGGGCTGAAAGAAGTAGGCGCCCTTGGCCGGTCCGGCGGTCACCGGCCTGCCCCGTTGAAACGCCTCGGCTGAATGGGGCGTGCGCTGCCTGTATTCGTCTTCCACCGATATCACTTGCTCCGTCATGAGGGTGCCCTTTCCGGAATTAAACAGCGGTGAGGTTCCGAACCTGCTCCAAGCCGAACAGTGCCATGCCGTTTGTACCAGTTTCCCGCCCCTGGGCGCCAGCGAAACCTCTGCGAGCCAGGCGACGGCAGCGCCATTCTTTGCTTGTTCCCGGAAGGGCAGGAAAGGAGCGTGGCGACTCACGCATGGATTGGAAGCCCGGGCTTGCGGGTGCCGGTCGCCTGGTCAACTAAAACCAGGCACCGCAACGGAGTGTTGGGCGTGGCGGGCGTAGGAGACGGGGCAGATCAATCGAGACGGACCATGAACTGAACATCGATGCACAGGATGCACAGGATAACCGGGATGGGACGCTCCCGCACGGGAAGCTGACTTCGGCGATGACCCGGTTCGGGCTTGCGGACGCCCAGGACTGCAAGCCAGCCTTTTCCTAAAAAAATCCTGTGCATCCTGTGCATCGATGTGAATCAAAAGTCTACCGATGCTGGACACGGAAGGGTACCGGTTCCCCTCGGCGTCTCGCTTCGTGTGTCTTCGTGGATAACTCTTTTTACCCCGTCGCATGTAGCGCGAGACCGGGTGGTTTCAGGCAAGCCGCGCCCCCGCCCCGTCGTATGGGACGGCGACGCGCCGAGACAGACAAGATGCGTCGCGTGTCGATCAAGTAACTCTTCACTCTCCACTCTCCACTCTTCACTGTCGTTTCAGACAAGGGTTTCATGGATCAGGAGAGGCGCCGGGGCCGGCTTTTGACTTCCTGGGAGCCTTGCCATAGAATCGGCCGAAAATGCGGGCCAGGCCATTCTCCGGTTGGGTGAGGTGAGTATGCGAACTCTCGCGAGACGGTTGCCGTTGCTTGTCTTTGCCATCGTGGCTGTGGTCCTGGGCTCGACCTCCGCCATCCCGGCCCTGGCGTTGGCGGAGGAAGAAGAGAGGAAGCAGAACCCCTACAAGGGCAACCCGGACGACATCCTGGTCGGGAAGGGCCTCTTTCGCTACTACTGCGCCGGCTGCCACGGAATGGAGGGTGGCGGGGGATTCCGCGGCCCCGACCTGGTTCGAGGGCAGCTCACCCATGTGGTCGACGATCACGACATGCTGGAGGTGGTGAGGAACGGAATCCAGGGGACCCAGATGCCACCCCAGACGCTGCCCGACAGCAACCTGTGGCGCATGATCGCCTTCATTACCGATCTCCGGTCCAAGGCCCGGCCTCAGGAACTGAGCGGAGACTGGGAATCGGGGCGGGAGATCTTCAACGGCAAGGGGTTTTGCTCCGGTTGCCACATGGTTCGCGGGGAGGGAGGCCGCTTCGGTCCCGACCTGACGGGCCTCGGAAACACTCGTCCCTGGGAGTCTTTTCAGGAAGCCATGCGAGAGCCCAGCGCCCAGTTCAAGAACGTCCTTCAGGCGGACGGACGGATGGCGGGCGGCTACGAGTCGGTCCGGCTGGTGACCCCCGCGGGAGAGCGGATTACCGGTGTCGTCCGCAACGAGGACACCTACACCATCCAGGTGCTGGACCAGGAGGAGAACTACCACAGTTATCGCAAGAGCGAGCTCCGGGAACTCACCCACCTGGAACATTCGCTGATGCCGGCCTATTCGGAAAGCGCGCTTTCCGACCAGGAGTTGATGGACCTTCTGATCTTCCTCACTCGTCCTCCCGAGGAGTGAAGGCTGGCGCGAGGGCAGATTCGAATGTCCTGTCTCAGAAACAGGGGTCGTGTCCGAAGAGGAGAACCCATGAAGCGAACATGGTTTGTGCCGGTGGTAGGCCTGCTGCTGACATTTCCCGGTTTGACCGGCCTGTCCCGGGCGGGGGAGGTGACCAGCCAGCGATTGGTGCGGGCGCTGGAGGAGCCGCAGAACTGGCTCACCTACCGGGGGGACTACAGCGGGCAAAACTATCGCCCGCTCAAGCAGGTTCACAAGGGAAACGTGGCCGACCTGCGGGTCGACTGGGTGTTTCAGACCGGCGTGGGGGCTGCCGCCAAGTTCCAGACCGTGCCCCTGGTGGTGGACGGGATGATGTACATCACCGCTCCCTACAACAACGGCTACGCCCTGGACGCTCGAACCGGCCGGCGACTCTGGAGATACCAGCGCAGCCTGCCCGACCAGAGCCTCTGCTGCGGCCCCATCAATCGAGGCTTCGCCCTGCTGCGGGACAAGTTGTTCATGGCCACCCTCGACTCCCACCTGGTGGCCCTGGACACCAAGACCGGAAATGTCCTCTGGGACATCGAGCGGGCCGACTACAAGATCGGCTACAGCTCCACCGGGGCCCCCCTCATCGTCAAGGACAAGGTCATCATCGGAACCGGAGGCGGCGAGTACGGCGTGCGCTGCTTCGTGGATGCCTACGACCCCGACACCGGCAAGCGGCTGTGGCGCTTCTGGACCATTCCGGCGGCCGGAGAACCCGGCTCGGAAACCTGGTTGGGAGATTCCTGGAAGACGGGCGGGGCGCCCACCTGGATGACGGGAACCTACGATCCCGAGCTGGACCTGCTCTACTGGTGCACCGGCAACCCGGCCCCCGATCTCAACGGGGAGACCCGCCTGGGCGACAACCTCTACTCGGCCTCAGTGGTGGCGCTCGACCCCGACACCGGCAAGATGAAGTGGTACTTCCAGTTCACGCCTCACGACGTGCACGACTGGGACGCCAACGAGGTTCCGGTGCTCCTGGACCTCGAAATGGACGGCAAGCCCAGAAAGCTGCTGGTCCAGTCCAATCGCAACGGTTTCTACTACGTCCTGGACAGGGAGACCGGAGAGTTCCTCCACGCCAACGCGGTGGCGCGGGTCACCTGGGCCTCGGGAATCGACGCCAAGGGGCGGCCCATGGTGCTGCCCGACACCGCTCCCACCCCGGAGGGCAACCGGCAGTGCCCGGGAATGGGGGGAGGCTCCAACTGGATGGCGCCGTCCTACAATCCCGACGCCGGGCTGCTCTACGTGGTGGTCCGGGAGGAGTGCACCGACTATTTCAGCAGCGAGCAGGAGCTGGAGCCGGGGCACTTCTGGCTGGGGAGCTTTCCTCGGGTCAAGCCCGACGAAGATACCTGGGGCGTGGTCAAGGCCTTGGTGCCCACCACCGGGGAAGTCAAGTGGGAGTTCAAGTTCCACACGCCGACCTGGGCGGGGACGCTCTCCACGGCGGGAGGGCTGGTCTTCGTGGGCGACATGGAAGGCTATCTCACCGCTCTGGATGCCCACACCGGCAAGAGCCTGTGGCGGTTCCAGACCGGGTCGCCCATCACGACCCACCCCATCACCTACATGCTGGACGGCAAGCAGATCGTGGCCGTGGCCGCCGGCAGCAATCTCTTCACCTTCAGCCTGGCGCCCTGAGGTCGGGTTGGCCTACTCGCGTCGCGTCCAGGTTTCGAAGTTCCACAACTGCGAATCCCAGGCATTCATCCAGACTCCCTCGATGTCGTTGGCATGAGCCGACACGTATCCCCGGTGAACCAGGGGCACGATGGCGTAGCTGCCCACCAGCAGGTCGTTGAGCGCAATGGTGATCCGGTTGCGCCGTTGGGTGTCGACCGTGGTCTGGAGCTCGGAAAAGAGCCGATCGTATTCGTCGGAATGGAAGCGCGGGACGTTCGATCCGAGAAACGAGTTGGCCGCTCCGGCGATCTCGCTGGTCACCCAGGAGCCCAGGTAGCTCTCCGGGTCCACGCCGCTTCCGCTGTTGGCGTACATCTGAACGTCGGCGTAGAACTTGCCCACCGTGTCCGGGCTGGTGATGTCGTCACCGAAGAACACGCTGGGATTGACGTGCTTAAGTCGGGTCTCGACGCCGAGTTCCGCCCACCAGCCCTGGATCAGCTCCTGGGAAGCCTGGCGCACCGAATTGGTCGAAGTCTGGAAGAGGATCCTGAGCGGAACGCCTTCCCGCTCCCGCACGCCGTCGCCGTCGGAATCGACAATCCCGGCATCGTCCAGAATCTCCTTGGCCAGGTCCATGTTCTGCACCAGGCATTCGTCGTTGTTGGTGGATGCCTGGGCCGGCGGGGCAGGCCAGACGTTGCAAGTCGGACGCCCGGCCTGCTCTCCGTAACCGGTCCTGACCAGGGTGTCGCGGTCGATTGCCAGCGAGAGAGCCCGCCCCACGACCGGATCGGACAGGAAGGGGTGCGGGTTGGCGCCGTCCGCGTATTCCGAACGAAGATCGCCCAGGCTGGGGTCCGGGTTGGTCTGGTTCATCACCAGGCGCTCGACCAGGGTGGTGAAGGCCGAGACGATGGTTCCGCCGCCGCCCTCGGAGATCGAAGCCAGCACTTCGGGTTCGATCTGGAGGTTCCAGGCATAGTCGGCCTGGTTGAGCTCAAACAGGGATCTTGCCGCCGCCTCGGCCGTTCCGCCGCCCTTGAGGATCACTTCACCGAAGTAGGGAAGACCGGACTCGACGCCCCGGTAGTGCGGATTGAACCGGTAGAGGATGGTGCCGTCCGCGCCGAAGTCGGACACGACGTAGGGACCCGTGCCGATGGGGCCGAGGTTCTCGTCGGTGCAGCCGGCCGCTGCCTCGCCCAGGCAGTCGGCAAACTGCGCAGCCTGCAGGATCGGGCTCAGGCTGGACACGAACGGGTCATAGGGGAATGAGGTCGGTTCGGCGAACGTAATGGCGACGGTTCGCTCGTCGACGGCATCGACCGAGGCCACATTCTCGAAGGCCCGGGCACGGGCGCAGCCGCCGCCCGGAGCGGTGCAGTAGCGCCAGGTAAAAATGATGTCGGCGGCGGTCACAGGGGTGCCGTCGGACCAGAGCGCGTCCTCCCGGAGTGTCCAGGTGATGCGGGTCCGGTCATCAGAGAAACCTCCGTTCTCGGCGGTCGGCAGTCGCGTGGCCAGAACGGGGACGATCTCGCCGTCCGGGGTGTATTCGGCCAGGGGCTCGATGACCAGTGATGCCGCTTCGGCGTCCTTGGTGCCTCTGGACAGGTACGGGTTGAGAATGGTCGGCGCCTGCCAGTAAAGGAGTGTCGCACTCCCCCCTTGGCCCGCGCCCTGGCCGTCACCGGGTGGAGAGTCGGAACCGCCGTCGTGTTCGTGGTCCAGGTCTTCCGGATAGTAGCCGGCAGCCAGCAGGACAGGCACCCCGAAGACCATGACCCTCTTGACGAAGGTCACCTTGCGCGCCGGCAGTCCGGTAGAGGGATTGCGGGTCGAGTAGTAGAGGAAAGTCTCGCCGAAGGCATCAGCCACGCCAGTGACATCCCGGCCGCCGAAAGTTCCGGCAAAGCTCGGGTCCAACTCGGAGAGGCTGGTGCCGTACGGGTGGCTGAAGGGATCGCCGGTGAACAGCGCGTTGCCGTAGGTGTCCAGGCCGAACAGGTAAACCGACCCGCTTCTCCAGCGGGGATCGATCGACAGAGCGAAGGTGGCGAAGTATCCCCTCGATTCCAGGACCATGGCGGCGCAACGGACAAACTCCTGCAGCCGCGGCCGGGAAGGGTCGGCGTCCAGCATGGCGGCGTTGACCTCGTCGCCGTGGCAGGTGCCCGGCATGTCCCGGCGGTAGATCCCGGCGCCGATCCGGGCAGGCACCCCGTTCCAGTCGATGGCCTTGAAGTAGGAAGCCTTCGGCTCTTCCCGCCCCGTTGCAGGATTGGCGAACGAATAGTAGGACCAGCCCTCGCCGAACTGGCTCACGACACGGTCCCCTTCCAGGGCGAGGTCGCTGCCGAAACGGTCGATCAGTGGTCCCTGCGGTTTCCCCTCCCTCGAAGGGTCGGGCGGGAAGACGAACAACCGAGCCGCCCCCGGGGCCGGCGACAGTTCGCGCACTACGACATAGATCGAACCATTCCTCCAACGCTCATCCTCGTGGAAGGCCCGCCGGGCCGCTTCGGTGCCCACTTCCTGAACCAACTCGTAGGCGCATTGAACGAATACCCGGATGTCTTCCTCCGTACGCACGGAGCCGGCGACGATGGCGCTTTCCTCGCACGTCGGCGCTTCACTGCCTACCTCCGAGCCGACAGCCGGCACGGCAACTACAAGGGTCAAGAGAAATGAAAAAAAGCAGAGTCGGTGTTTCATGATCTTTTTTTGCGGGAAATTCGGGAACAGGTCACGGTACGTGAGGAATCAACAACTTGCGGGTGATTATGGACTACAGTAAGGTAAAATACCAAAAATCTCCGGTATTTGTACCGAAATGGGCTAACGGTTTGGGTGACCAAAACGGACTTTATGGGATTTCGCAATCCGCGGCCGATGGTTCGTCCCCTGCTTCGCACGATGCCCGGCCGAAAGCCTCCAAGCCGACGCCACTGCAAGAACCACCCTCCCCTTTGCGCTGCCTTTCCCTCGATCTGGAGATAAACAGAAAAAGCGGCCGTATTCGCGCCTACGGCGCGGTGCGGGCGGATACCGGACAGGGGTATACCGGCGGCGGTTCGGCATCGGAACTGGCGAAGCTCGACGATCTCGCCGACGGGGTGGACTTCGTTCTGGGGCACAATCTGGTCGACTTCGACCTGCCTCACCTGGCGGCGGCACAGCCCGGCCTGCGGCTGCTCAAGCTGCCGGCGGTGGACACCTTGCGCCTCAGCCCGCTGGCCTTTCCCCGTCACCCCTATCATGGCCTCGTCAAGCATTATCAGGACGGGGGGCTCAAGCGCGGGCGCGTGAACGACCCGGAGCTGGACTCCCGGATTGCCCTTGAGGTGTTCAGGGACGAGCAGGCAGCCTTGAAGGAGACAGCCCCGGATCTGCTCACGGCCTGGCACTGGCTGACGACACTGGAGTCTGGGGGGCTGGACCGCGGTCTGAACGATTTCTTTTCCGAGCTTCGCGATGCACGGAGACCCTCGGACGCCGAGGCCCGGGCGGCCATAGGCCGGCGACTCTTGGATATGGCTTGCGTGACTCAGGGGTGGGAGGTCCTGAGCAAGGCGAGAGACTGCGGCTGGGCGCTCGCCTACACGCTGGCGTGGCTGTCGGTAGCGGGAGGCAACTCGGTCATGCCGCCCTGGGTGCGGCATCAGTTTCCCGAAGCAGGCCGCCTGGTGCGCAGGCTCAGAAACACGGCCTGCACCGATCCCGCTTGCGACTGGTGCCGGGAACACCACGATGCCCGCAAGGAGCTGAAGCGCTGGTTCGGCTTCGATGACTTTCGGCCCGAACCGGCAGACGGGAGCGGGCGCCCCCTGCAGCAGGCCATCGTGGAGGAGGCGATGGCGGGGAAGCACGTTCTGGGCATTCTGCCAACCGGTGCCGGCAAATCGGTCTGTTACCAGCTTCCGGCGCTGTCCCGCTATCACAACACCGGCGCCCTGACGGTGGTGATCTCGCCCCTGGTGGCGCTGATGGCGGACCAGGTAACCGGAATGGAGGCGCACGGGATTGGCTCCTGCGTGACCGTCAACGGGCTCCTGTCCATGCCTGAAAGGGCAGAGGCCCTGGACCGGGTTCGGCTGGGGGATGCGGGCATCCTGCTCATCTCTCCGGAACAACTCCGTTCTCGTTCCTTGCGCCGGGTGCTCAATCAGCGAGAGATCGGCGGCTGGGTGCTGGACGAGGCCCACTGCCTGTCGCGCTGGGGCCACGACTTTCGGCCCGACTATCGCTATGTGGGACGCTTCATCCGGGAAAAGGCGGGCGACGGGGCGGTGCCGCCCGTGTTGTGCCTGACCGCCACCGCCAAGCCCGACGTAACCGCGGACATCGCCGGCCACTTCCGGGACAAGCTCGATATCGAGCTGACGATCTTCGACGGCGGGACCGGCAGGCCCAACCTCACCTTCGAGGTGATTCCGACCTCGGGAGACAAGAAGTTCAGCGACATTCACCAGGTTCTGACCTCCTACCTGCCGCCTGACACGCCCGGCGGGGCCATCGTCTACTGCGCGACCCGGCGGCAGAGCGAGGAAGTGGCCGAATTTCTGCAGGTGAAGGAGGTCGAGGCGGAGTATTTTCACGCGGGCCTGCAGCCGGAAAGCAAGAAGGAGGTGCAGCGGCGCTTCATCGACGGCGATCTGCGGGCCATCGCGGCCACCAATGCCTTCGGCATGGGGATAGACAAGCCGGACGTGCGGCTGGTCATTCACGGCGATATTCCGGCGTCGCTGGAAAACTATTTGCAGGAGGCCGGCCGCGCCGGGCGTGACCGGGCATCGGCCCGTTGCGTGCTGCTGTACGCGCCGGAGGACGTGGAGCGCCAGTTCGGGATGTCGGCCCGCTCGCGGCTGACCCGGCGAGAGATCCACGCCATCCTCAGGGCGTTACGCAACCTGGACCGCAAGAAGCGATTGGGCGGCGAGGTGGCGGCCACCCCGGGCGAGATCCTGGGCGAAGACGAGGAAAAGGCGTTCGAGCGGGACTCCGCCACCGACGATACCCGGGTGCGCACCGCCGTTGCCTGGCTGGAGGAGTCGCAGTTGCTGACCCGGGAGGAGAACGCCGTCCAGATGTTTCCCTCCTCGCTGCGGGTGAACTCGGTTGAGGAGGCCGGCAAGCAGCTCCAAACAGCAGCTATCACTGAAGACTACCGCCGCCAGTTGTTGCGCATTGCCCGGGTGTTGATTGAGTCCAACGCAGACGAGGGAATCAGCACCGATCAACTGATGGAAGTTTCAGGCCTGGGTTCCGAGGGCGTGCGCGCGGCCTTGTACGACCTGGAGCGGTTGGGCATCGCCAGCAACGACACGGTTCTGACCGCGTTCGTACACTCCGGCGTGGAACGTGCATCCCGCAGGCGTCTGCAGGAAGCGGCCGAGCTTGAGATTGCCCTGATCTCGCACATGCGGGAGGCAGCGCCGGATCTGGGCAAAGGCGATACATCTTCCCTGCATCTGCGCATGGCCTCCCAGGTCCTACGGGACCGGGAATTGACCAATCCCCTGCCGGAGCGGCTGTGGCGCATCATCCGCGGGATCGCATACGACGGGCGCGGCGAGGACGGGGCTGCCGGTAGCCTCACCGTCCGGAAACTGGATGCGGAGACCGTACGGGTGAGGCTGCGCCGCGAGTGGGGGCTCCTGGAGGAGACTGCCGGTATCCGGCGACAGGCAGCCGGTCGCCTGCTGGATCATCTGCTGGACTGCCTGCCGCCGGGGACCCGCGGCACCGACCTGCTGGCCGAGACCACACTCGGGAAACTGATACGGGCCGTTGAGTCCGACCTGATATTGAGGAGCCGAGTCCGCCGCCCGGACAAGCTGATGGACCGGGCGCTTATGTGGCTGCACGAGCAAGAGGTGATTCAACTCAACAAGGGCCTGGCGGTGTTTCGTCCGGCCATGACCATCCGCCTGCAACAGCGGGAGCGCCGCGGCTTCGCCAGGTCCGATTTCGAGCCGCTGGCGTTCCACTACACCGGACAGGTTCTGCAGATCCACGTCATGGCGGAGTTCGCCAAGCGCGGCCTGGAGGCCATGAGCGAGGCATTGCGTCTGGCGATGGACTATTTCACCCTGGAGGAAGAAGCATTTCTGACACGCTGGCTGCCCGGACGGGACAGGGAAACTGGACGCCAGACGACCCCGGAATCATGGCGCAAAATCGTCGAGAACCTGAAGAACCCCGACCAACAGCGCATTATCGCCGATAACCGGGAGGAGACCAATGTGCTGGTGCTGGCGGGCCCGGGCTCGGGCAAGACGCGGGTGCTGGTGCATCGAATCGCCTACCTGGTACGCGTGCGACGCGAGAACCCTCGGGGCATCCTGGCCCTGGCCTACAACCGTCACGCGGCGGTAGACATCCGGCGCCGGCTCCAAGAGCTGATAGGAGACGATGCGCGCGGCGTCACCGTGCTCACCTGCCACGCCCTGGCGATGCGGCTGGCCGGAGCCAGCTTCACCGGACGGGCGGAGCGTCCCGACGACGAAGTCTTCCGGGAGGTGGTCCGCCGCGCGGTGGACTTGCTGCACGGGAAGGACCTGCCGGCGGAGGAGGCGGACGAGAGGCGGGAACGCCTGCTGGCCGGCTTCCGCTGGATCCTGGTGGACGAATACCAGGACATCGGGTCGGACCAGTATGAGCTGATTTCCGCCCTGGCCGGGCGGACGCTGGAGGACGAAGCCGGCAAGCTTACCCTGTTTGCGGTAGGCGACGACGACCAGAACATCTACGCCTTCAATGGCACCTCGGTGGAATTCATCCGGCGCTTCGAAAAGGATTACGGCCCCAAGCCCATGTACCTGACGGCGAACTACCGTTCCACCCGCCACATCGTGGCGGCGGCCAACGCCGTAATCGAGCCGGCGCGAGAGCGGATGAAGGCCGGCCATCCCATCCGGGTCGATCGGGCGCGCGCCAAGGACCCCGCGGGCGGCGCCTGGGAAGAGCTCGATCCCGTTGCCCGGGGAAGGGTGCAGATCCTGCCGGCCGGAAGTGATTCCGTCTCTCAGGCGCGGGTTGTCATGGGTGAGCTCTTGCGTTTGTCCCGGCAGTCACCCGATTGGGATTGGACGCGTTGCGCCGTGATCGGGCGCGAGTGGAACTACCTGGTCCCGGTGCGCGCCTTCTGCGAGGCGCATGGCGTTCCGGCGCAGATGGGGAACGAGGAGATCCCGAATTTCTGGCGCCTTCGGGAGACCCGCGCGCTGGTGGAATGGCTGCGGGGGCGGAATCCCCGCCTGGTCGATAGCGCCGCACTGGAAGCTTGGGCCGAACGGCGCCCCTCCGATCCCTGGCACGATCTGTTGCGCCAGGCTATCGGGGAGCACAAGCTGGAAAGCGGCGGCGGGGAAGTCCCGGTGGATCACTTCATCGAATGGCTGGCGGAGTGGGGGCGGGACATCCGCCGCCGCCAGCACGGCCTCCTGCTGCTGACCGGCCACCGGGCCAAGGGACTCGAGTTCGACCACGTGGCCGTGCTCGACGGGGGCTGGGACCGCATAGGATCCGGTGAGGGCCCGGACGACCCGCGGCGGCTCTACTACGTGTCCATGACCCGCGCCCGGCAGACCTTGGTGCTGGCGCGGCTCCATCGACGTCACAGGCTCCAGGACGCGTTGGCCCGGCATCCCTCCGTGATCCACCGCGAGGCTGTCGAGTTTGCCCCCAGTTCGGCGGCGATCGAAAACCATTACGTCAGGGTCAGCCTTCAAGAGGTGGACCTTGGCTTCGCCGGACGTCGATGGGCGGGTGATCCGATCCACCAGGCCATCGCCGCGCTGTCACCGGGAGATCCCCTGGAGGTACGCGTTGGCAAGAAGGGGCAATGGGAGCTGCTGAACCGCTCGGGATGGGTTGTGGGACGACTCGCCAAGGGCTTCAGGCCGCCATCCCGGAAATCCTGCCGGTCAGCCGGAGTGCTGGCCATGGTCGGCTGGAGCCGCGAAGCCTCCGACCCGGACTACCGGGACAGCCTGAGATGCGATTTCTGGGAGGTGGTCGTTCCGGAACTGGTGTTCCAGCCTGACGGAGCGGAGGCCCGGAGGGGGGCCTCCGGCCGCCCTCGGCCTGCGGCTGGCGGACCGGATCCGCAAGACCTCTCGGTCGGGCCCTGAAGGAGCAGACGGCCTCTGTTCCTCAAGCCTCCGCTTTCGCCATCAGTTCGTTGTAGGTGTCGGAGGCGGTCTTGAGCCGGTTCAGGGCCTCTTCGGGGAGGGTGAGCTTGGTGCCCTTGAAGTTGTCCTCCACGTGCTCGGGTTTTTCTCCTCCGGAGAGGGCGCTGGTCACCTCGGGGTGAGAGAGCACCCAGGCCACGCACACCTGGGGGCGGCTGACCCCCAGTTCTTCCGCAACCCGGTCCAGTTCCCGGATCACGCCTGTCAGGGGAGATCCCTCCTCGGGCTCTCGGCCCGGCACCAGTCTGCCTTCTCCCAGAGGACTGAAGGCCATCAGCCCCAGGTTGCCCTTGCGAATCAGCGGGAACAATTCCTCGGTCATGAAGTCGCGGCGGGCGCCGGACACGATGTTGTAGTAGTCCTGCAGGCCGGCAATGCGGGATTTTTCCGACCTGTCCGGCCTCATTCCGATCTCGATCAGCTCGTCCACCTGCTTGGCAAGGTGGCTGGAAACTCCCCAGTAGCGGATCTTGCCGGCCTGAACCAGGCTGTCCATGGTGTCGGCGATCATCTCCATGTGCTCCAGGGTCGCGGTGCCGGCGGGCGGCTCCGGACGTTGGCTGGACGGAGTAATCGCGTCGGGGGCGTGCAGCAGGTAGATATCGATGTAGTCGGTGTTCAGGCGCTTGAGGCTGGCTTCGCACTTCCGGGTCAGGATCTCCTTGGTGAAGACCAAGGGTTTCTCGCCGGCGGGATGCGGCGAGCCTTTGGTGGAGATCACCACCTCGCTACGCCTTCCGGCGACTCCGTGCCCCAGTGCGGTTTCGGATCCTCCCATCCCGTAGCCTTCGGCGGAGTCGAAGAAGTTGATGCCGATGTCGATGCAGTGCCGGATCAGCTTGTGAGCCTCGGCATCCCCGCCCTCGCGGCTGAGGTGGCGCCGGAAGGCCGTGCCCTGGCAGTGCCTGGAGACCCAGAGGTCGGTGTGGCCGAACTGCACCAGGTGAGAGGGACGGCTGGGGGTTTCGGGCGGTGGTGGCGCTTGCCGGCAGCCGGACAGCGGAGCCAGCACCACCGAGCCGGCAGCCGCCCCGCAAGCCTTGAGGAAGGTTCTGCGATCGGTTGGGTTGTCGACGAGGTGGGAAGACAGGGAACGTTGGGGCATTTTGGGTTGCCTCGCAGGAACGGTTGAATCGCGGTTCGGTTAACCCGCATTTCTAGACGGGATGCTCGACCTGAATTGAAAAACTCGTTTCAGCACGGTGCTGGTCCGATAGCAAAGCCTTGCGGTTACGCTCTGTGCCGGGCGCGCCTCGACTTGTCCTTTTCCGCTCAACCCTCGGTTTCCGCTTTCGCCATCAGTTCGTTGTAGGTGTCGGAGGCGGCCTTGAGCCGCTTCAGAGCTTCTGCAGGCAGGGTGAGCTTGGTGCCCTTGAAGTTGTCCTCCACGTGCTCGGGCTTTTCTCCTCCGGAGAGGGCGCTGGTCACCTCGGGGTGAGAGAGCACCCAGGCCACACACACCTGGGGGCGGCTGACTCCCAGTTCTTCGGCAACCCGGTCCAGCTCCTCGATCACGCCCACCAGGGGAGATCCCTCCTCGGGCTCTCGGCCCGGCACCAGTCTGCCTTCGCCCAGAGGGCTGAAGGCCATCAGTCCCAGGTTGCCCTTGCGGATCAGCGGGAACAGCTCCTCGCTCATGAAATCCCGGCGGGGGCCGGACACGATGTTGTAGTAGTCCTGCAGGCCGGCGAGCCGTGACCTGCCGGACCTGTCGGCCCTCATTCCGATCTCGATCAGCTCGTCCACCTGTTTGGCCAGGTGGTTGGAAACTCCCCAGTAGCGGATCTTGCCGGACTGAACCAGGCTGTCCAGGGCGTCGGCGATCTCCTCCATGTGTTCCAATGTCGGGGTGTCGCGAGGTGGCGAGTATTGCTCGTCGGAGGGAGTGAGCTTGTCGGCGCCGTGCAACAGGTAGAAATCGATGTAGTCGGTTTGCAGGCGATTGAGGCTGGCTTCGCACTTCCGGGTCAGGATCTCCCGGGTGAAGACCAGGGGCTTTCCGTCGGCGCCGCTTGCAGCGGCCTTGGTGGCGATCACCACCTCGCTGCGCCGTCCGGCGACGCCGTGTCCCAATGCGGTCTCGGATCCTCCGTGGCCGTAGGCTTCGGAGGAGTCGAAGAAGTTGATGCCGATATCGATACAGTGCCGGATCAGCTTGTGAGCCTCGGCATCCCCGCCCTCGCGGCTGAGATGGCGCCGGAAGGCCGTGCCCTGGCAGTGCCTGGAGACCCACAGGTCGGTGTGGCCGAACTGCACCAGGTGGGAGGGGCGACCGGCGGGTTCGGGCGTCGGCGGGGTCGGTTGGCAACCGGAGAGCGGAGCCAGAACCACCGAGCCGGCTGCCGCCCCGCAGGCCTTGAGGAAGGTTCTGCGATCGGTCGGGTGGTCGGCCTGATGCAAGGACAAGGGACGTTGGAGCATGGAGGGTTACCTTTCTGAAATGGTTTTATTGCGGTTGCGGCGAAACCTGTTGTCGGAGTTGAGACCGCGGCCGGCCGGGACAAAGTCAGCCGACCGTTGAACCGGAACACCCTGGACAGGCGGGCTTTCGGCGGCCCGGACGGTGGATGAACGCCCTCCGGGAGCCCCTAAAATCCTTCAGGCGGGGCGGCTTGTCAAGTCTTTTCAGGGGCTCTGCCGCCGGCCGGGTCCGACGAGGGGTTCCCGGGTCCGCCATCCCCCGCCTGCCGGGCGCCGGTCCCGCCCGAAAACCCGGAAGCCCAAGGCTTGACAGGTGCATGCCCCCCCGATATTCTCCGGGTCTTGTTCAGCGATCTTCTCCCCACTTCTGATTCCCTTTCTGCGAGGATCCCGCGATGAATACCGCCGCCCCGCCTGCCCCACACCCGGAAGAGCAGACCCTCCTCGAGGCCCAAAGGAAAGGCGGGCTTGCGCTGGTGCTGGCCTACTTCAAGCTGTCGGGGCCGGGTTGGCTGCAGAGCGCCCTGACCCTGGGCGGGGGCTCCTTGAGCAGCAGCCTCTATCTGGGCGTGCTGGCCGGCACCTCGCTGCTCTGGTTGCAGCCGGTGGCCATGGTGCTGGGCATCGTGATGCTGAGCGCCATCGGGTATGTCACCACCTCCACCGGCGCTTCTCCCTTTCAGGCCGTCAACCGGCAGGTCAACCCCGTACTGGGCTGGGGCTGGGCGCTGGCCTCGCTGCTGGCCAGCCTGGTGTGGTCGATGCCCCAGTATTCGCTGGCGACGGCGGTGGTGCAGCAGAACCTGCTTCCGGGGGTGGTGGAGGGATGGCCGGGCAAGGTCGTGGTGGTGCTTCTGATCCTGGGGGTTTCAACGGCTGTCACCTGGAGCTACGGGAGCGGTCGCATGGGAGTCAAGCTGTACGAGGTCATTCTCAAGGTCGCGGTGGCCCTGATCGTGGCCTGCTTCATCGCGGTGGTGATCACCCTGAGCCTCTCTTCCCAGGGATTGCCCTGGCAGTCTCTGTGGAAGGGGTTCATCCCCAATCCGCAATCGCTTCTCAGTCCCTCGGAACAGTATCTCCCGTTGCTTCAGTCCGTGAAGGAAGCCCATCGTTCCTACTGGAGCGACCTCATCGTGCAGAAGCAGACCGACGTGCTGGTCAGCGCCGCGGCCACCGCCGTGGGCATCAACATGACCTTCCTCTTTCCCTACACGCTGCTCAGGCGCAAGTGGGGCAAGGCCTTTCGCGGCTTCGTGATCTTCGATCTGGGCAGCGGCATGCTGATTCCCTTCGTGATCGCCACCAGTTGCGTGGTCATCGCCGCCGCAACCCAGTTCCACGTCCAGCCGCAGCCGGGTCTGGGTCCGGAGACGGCCGAGCAACGGATGGCCGCCGCCTCGCCCATTCAGCAGAGGGAGTTTCAGCAGTTGTTGCAGGGTCGAGTGGCCGCCGGCCAATCCGGGGCCCCGGCGGAATCCCTGACCTTCTCCACGGCCGAGAAAACGCTGGCGGCGACACTGGTGACCCGGGACGCCTTCGACCTGGCCGACTCGCTGCAGCCATTGAGCGGTCGATCCTTCGCCAACCTGGTCTTCGGGCTGGGGGTGCTGGGGATGGCCTTGTCGACCATCACGCTGCTGATGCTGGCCTCCGGGCTGGTGATCTGCGAGATGCTCAACCTGCCCGCCACCGGCTGGACCTACCGCCTGGCCACCCTGACCGCGGCCACCGGGGCCCTGGGGCCCTTTGTCTGGAGCAAGGCCGCCTTCTGGCTGGCCATCCCCACCTCGGTATTCGGCTTCATCCTGCTGCCGCTGGCCTACCTGACCTTCCTGCTGCTGATGAACCAGCCCAAGGTGCTGGGTGCGGAAATGCCCCGGGGCGCGAGGCGCTGGACCTGGAACAGTTTGATGACCCTGGCGACCGCCGTGGCTGGTTGCGGTAGCTTGATTATGGTGTGGAAGAAGGGCGGGCCTTGGGGGATGACGGTAGTGGGGTTGGTAGCGGTTGCGGCGCTGTGGTTTCACTTGCGGCGGCGGGGGCGCAATTAGAGCGGCACTGCGTTTCGGAGGGGTGCTTCCTATTCGCCGCGAATGCGGCGCCAGTGGGTGTCCGTGGCGTGGGGCGGCGTTTTTTTGGAGGGGCTGTGCGTTCCCGAACGGGTGCTTTCTATTCGCCGCATTCGCGGCTGGGTTGGCGCGGAACCGATACGACCCCGGGTTGACACCCGGGGCTACCCTAATCCGCTGCTACGCAGCTCTATAAGGATGGCCCGTAGGTGGCGTCTCGCCGGGTAACCCACGTCAACCGCAGCATTCGCAGCTCTCACCGAACCCACAACGCTGCAAGGCGAAACGTGCTTTTTTATTTTAAATATGCCCCGGGCAAGAGCCCGGGGGGAGCCATCGGGAAATGTCGCGTAGGGGAGTTGAGCCGCGAACGCGGCGTCAGCAGACACGGCAAACCAAACTCGAGCGCAAGCCCGTAACTCATCCGCAAAAACGCCGCATGAGCCAGACTCCCTGACAGCCGCGAACGCGGCGACAGCACGTAGCCGTGGGCGTCAGCCCATGGGACGCGGGCGTCAGCCCATGGGAAACGTCTCGTCACTGTGCCACGGGAAGTTTGTAGGCGGCGGCTTCCTGGTGATTTCGGACCAGCAGGAGGTCGCCGCTGAGGGCCGGGGTGTTCCAGGTGATTCCCTCCAGGGCCGGGAAGCGGGCGACTTCCTTGTACCGCTCGGGATTGGCCTCCACCAGGGCTACCTCGCCCCGCTCCGAGGTGATGAGCAGCAGGTCTCCCACCAGAATGAGTTGGCCGTGACCGTAGCGGCCCCGCTTCCAGCGCCGCCCGCCCGTCTCCGGGTCCAGGCAGACCAGGATGCCCTCGTCCAGACCGTAGACCGAGCCGTCGTGCAGCACGGTGTTGGTGAACTTCGTTTTGAGTCCCCTGCTTTCCCAAACGGTTTCCGACCGGTATTTCCCATCCTCGCCGGCACTGATCCGGAACAGCTTGCTGCCGATTCCATAGCCGCTGGAGGCGAGCACCAGGTCGTCGGCCACGGCCACCGGTTGGGAGCAGTGAGGCTGACCGCTGGGGAAGGCCTGTTCCCAGAGGATGCGGCCGTCGTCGGGCGAATGGGCGGTGACCATCTGTTGATTCACCATGACGATCTGAGGCCGGCCCAGCAGGGTCAGTAGCGTGGGGGAGGCATAGGAGGTGACGGCGTCTCCTGAGGTCCAGACCAGCTCGCCGCCTAACTGGCGATAGGCAGCCAGGGAACGATGGGGGGAACCTCCCGGGTTGACCACCACCAGGTCGTCCACCAGCAGCGGGGAGGAACTGCGCCCCCACCGCATGCCTCCGGCCGCGTTCTCGGTCTCGATGTCGCGTTGCCAGAGCAGCTTACCGGTTTCCAGCTCCAGGCAGTTGAGCAGGCCCCTGGGGCTCAGCGTGTAGACTCTGCCCTCCCGGGAGATAGTGGGCGTGGCCCGCGGGCCGTCTCCGCCCAGGGCGCTTTCGAAGGGGCCCTCGTCCGTGTGAACCCAGACGACCTCGCCGCTGCGCAGCCGGTAGGCGACCACCAGTTGCCGCGAGCCACGCTGTTCCTGGGTGACGGCCAGCTCGCCGGCAATGGCGAACGAGGACCATCCCAGGCCGATCGGCTGTTTCCAGAGCTGCTCGGGAGGGTGTCGGGTCCAGTCGGTGGACAGCCTGGGTCCGGGGAGCCGCGCATCCCGGTTGGGGCCCAGAAACTGGGGGAAGTCGGTGGCGGCGCCGGCCACCGTAACCGCGTGCGTTCCCGAAGCGGCGCCGGGGATAGCGGGGACGGTCCGGGCGGTCCAGCTCCAGCGCAGAATGGGAACCAGGTTGCCGTCCACTCCCTCGTAGACCAGCACGCTCCGCAGCAGGAACCCGAGCAGGAGCACCGCCGCCAATCCCAACCCCTTGGCCTTCCAGCTCAAGCCCGAAGCCAGCAGCCACCACAGGGTGAGCAGCAGCAGGGAAACGATCACCACCAGGGCCGTTCGGACGGTTCGGACGGCCTCGTTGCTCACCTCGGCCGACCAGATCCAGGTCAAGGCCGCCAGGGCGGCGACCCCGATCACGGCCGCCGGCCACCAGCGAAGCCGGCGCCGCCTCTCAGTCTTGTTGGAATCGGATTCGGATGGACTCAAGGGTGACGGTCAACTCCTTGGGGACAGCTTCCGTTTCGCGGGGCAGGCCCGCCCACCGGGGAACGCCTCCTACTCGTATTGCAGTACCATGGCCTCGGCTTCCAGGCGCTTCATCATGGCCTGGAACTCGGGGGTTCCGTCGTTGTCCCAGTAATCGGTGGAAAGCGGTGCGTCGAAGGCCATGGGGATCAGACGCCACCGGTGGGGCAGGACCATCAGGTGCCGGGTCTCGGGCGGCTTCATAAGGTTGTACATCACCGCCCCGTTCTTGAAACGGGTCCTCAGGATGAAGGGCGGCTGCTGGGGAGGCCGGTTCCGGGTGAGCGTTTCCAGGGCTTCCCGGTTCAGGGTCACTCCCAGGCCCGGGCCCTCCGAGACACGCACGAAGCCGTTGGTCGGCTTGAACCGTTCGTTGGTCACGTCGCCGTCCAGGGTCTCGGCCGCGGTGGTGAAGTGGAAGTCGGCGGTCTTGAAGGCGGCCTGCATGTGGGTACACATGGCCTGGGTGATGGCCCCTCCCACCCATTGGACGGTGAAGGGCACGCCCGCGGCCGCGAACAGTCCGGCCCGCTGCATGACCAGGCCCAGCTTGCTGTGTCCGATGATGTAACCGTCGGCGGCCCGCCGCAGCACCTCGAAGCTGTGCTGGATCCGGCTGCCGTGGATGAGGATGGGCAGCCGGATTCGCTTGCGCAGATCGATATAGGCATCGATGTCGGTGGTTTCCAGCGGGTCCTCGAAGCAGCCGGCAATGGGAGAGCGGGCCACCCGCTCCACCAGGTCGGGGTTGTGCCCGTAGTGGTGGAAGCGGGTGAGGTCGAAGTGCAGCTTGAACCCCTCCGGGGCCACCTGCTCCATGGCCTCGAGCTGATCGAAGACGTTCTCGAAGGGCGAGAGGTGATACTTCATCCAGTTGTAGCCCATGGCCGAGTATTTCTGAACGGCTTCCACCATGTGGGGCGGATGGGTGGAGACCGTCCAGGAGGAGATGGGGACCCAGCGCCGGTAGCGCTGGCCGAAAAGCTTGTAGACCGGGACCCCGGCCGCCTTGCCCATCAGGTCGTAGGTGGCCTTGGCCATGGGAATGGAGGTCTCGTCCCCGACCCAGTCGAAGGGGCTGGTGCCGATGTATTTCTCGAGCACCTCGTCCGGCTCGTCGCGCCCTTCGCCCAGCCCCTGCAGGCCCTGGTCGGTGTGAACCACGTAGACGCTGCGCTTGGTGGGGCCATAGAAGTGGTTCAATTCATAGTGGATCCAGTCCACGTAGCCGGGATGGATCGTGTGTTTCTCGATGTCGGTGATCCTGATCCGCCCGTGGACCGAATCGGCGGTCTTCTTGGCCGCCAGCGCCAGCCAGGGCTGTTGGAGCGCCGCCGTAGCCAACAGTCCTCCCGCGCCGGTCGCCAGGAACTGCCTCCGGCTCTGCATCCTTTTCTCCATGCCGTTCTCCCCGTTGATGGCTCTAATGTCCCGACTGCTCGCGAGTTCCACAGGCACGGCCGCCCATCGTCGGACGGCACCGGCGGCCTGCCGGTCCGCCCTCCGTGAGGCCGGCCCGCGGCCTGAGGTGGGATTGATCCTATCGCCCCAGCCGCCGGAACGCAACGGTTTCGAGGTCGGTTCCCCAACCGGGTCGGCCTGGCGGCGGACAGGGGGTAGTCTGCGGCGGGGGTGCGTCCCCGAAAGGAGGGTGCCGGTCCCTACGCGGCGATGGTCTATACTGCCGGGGGCTGTGCTTGAAAGGTAGGGGAGGCAACTGGTGCGGAAGGGGGGACTTGAACCCCCACGACCTTGCGGCCACTAGAACCTGAATCTAGCGCGTCTGCCAATTCCGCCAC
>JAJECY010000216.1 GCA_022821775.1 Acidobacteriota bacterium | reverse complement strand
GGCCGATGCGCCTGAGAATGGAGAAAAAGCGTCCGGGAGGGGCCAGAATGGAATCGGGGTGCAGCCGATAGGGATTGCGGGGAACGTCGGCCATGGGATCGATGCTACTTTGAGGGAGCGTCCCACTTCAAGAACGTAGTGTCGTTATTTTTTTGTGAACATGGATGCACAGGATAAACAGGATTAACAGCACCAGAGGTTCCTGCACCGGAAGCCGGCTCGGGCGATGATCCGGAGCGGGTCTGCCGATGCTCAGGATTGCGTGCCAGCCGTTTCCTGAAAAAATCCTGTGCATCCTGTGCATCGATGTTAATAATCCGTTTCGTGACGGTGCGGGCCGTTGACGCAGATCCGTCCCGCTTCGTGGCCCTTCGTCGTCCTTCGTGTGTCTTCGTGGATTACTCTTTTTTCTGTTGTTTAGGGCAAGTCCGTAAGGCGAGCTGGGCTCTCTGGTGTAAAGTAGGCTCGCAAGTGGCAGTGGTGGTACGCTTTTTCCGATCGATCCGAGGAGGGTTGCCATGAGTGAAAGGATGAGGAGGTTTGCCGACTACTTGAAGGAACTGGGGGCCGCCGACATCGACCATTCCGAAAATACCTACCTGGCGCACGCCTCCGGGGTCTACCGGGACCTGAAGTCCTGGGGTTGCAGCCAGGCGCTGTGCGATGCCGGCATGTTTCATTCGATCTACGGCACCGAGCTGTTCCAGGGGTTCACCTTGCCCCTGGAACGCCGGGGGGAGGTGCGGGACCTGATCGGAGAGCGGGCGGAGAGACTTGCCTATCTCAACTGTTGCCTGCTGCGGAATTCCCTGGACGAGAGCACGAAGCGGGAACAGGGCCCCTACCCTCTGACGGACCGCTTCCGGCAGCAGGAGATCGAGCTCTCCCAGGAGGACTTCGACGACCTGTGCCGACTCCACCTGTGCGATTGGCTGGAGCAGGTGGGGCGGGATCATCGCTGGAGCCTTCGCAGGCAGGCCTTCCGGCGCATGGCGGAGAGGCTTGGGGGAGTCGCCCTGGATTCCTACGACCGGGTTTTCGCGATGGAACCGGCCGAGAGCCGGAATTGAGGCAAGTTCCGCCCCTGCCCCCCACGCCGGGACGGATCATACGAGAGAGAAGCAGGGGACCTGGATGGCGTATCGGGAGCACCGAAAGGTTCCGGTTCCCCTCAGCGTCTCGCTTCGTGTGTCTTCGTGATCCTTCGTGTGCCTTCGTGGATAACTCTTTTTACCCCGTCCCATGCAGCGCGAAGCCGGTTTATTCAGTCAAGCCGGGCTCGGCCAGGTCATCCCCGAACGATGGCATTGGCGGAGAAGCCCAGCAGGTACCGCAGGGCAGGGGAGAGCCCGACCAGTTTCCGCTCGGGAAAGCATGAGCGGTAGTCGCTGAAGGGTTTGACCCAGGAACGGGAGTAGTAGCCAAGCAGAGCCCGGCGGGGACGGTCGGTGGTATTGGGGCCCGAGCGGTGCCAGGTGTTGGAAAGCCAGACGGCCACCGACCCGGCGGGCGCGGTCAGTATCGCTTCCGCGTGCTCCTGTCGGGAGGCCCAGGCAGGCTTCTTTCTCAGCTTGTGGCTTCGAGGCACCACCCGGGTGGCGCCGTTTTCGGCAGTGAAATCGTCCAGCATCCAGGCATTCTGCACGGTCAAGGGGAAATCGGGCAGGGGCTCGGACAGTTGACCCAGGGGCACGTCCACGTGCCAGGCTCCCCCCTCGGTGGCATGGGCGCCGATGCTGGTGGCGCTCAGGTCCGAGAGCACGCAGTCCTCGCCCAGGACCCCCCGGACCAGTTTCAAGACATGGGGTTCTTCAACCAGGCGCAGGGCCGCATTCGACTTGGCCGGCAGGTTCATGATGCGTTGAGACCGATCCTGATCGAAGAGCAGCGGGAGATGAAAGAAGAGCTTCATGACCTGGTCGGGGGGCACCGGCCAGGAGGTATTCCCGTTGAGCGCACGGGTGTGGCGGATCCTCTTCATGATTCGAGCCACTTCGGTCTCCGAGGCGGTGTAGCTCTCCGAGATGAAGGCTTCGATGGCGTCGTCGTCGGGTCCCTCGGGACCGTCGCCCGGGTCGAATGGCTGCCGTTGTTCCTGCTCGAAGAGCCGGTCGACTTCTCCGCGAATCCGTTGCAGCCGCTTCCGGTCCAGGACGCCTTCGAGCACGACATATCCCTCCTGGTCGAGATGTCTGATGGCCGCCTCGAGATCGATCGATTTCTTCATGTTGCCGCCGAATCGGTGAGGAATGGGAGCCGGGATGCTCTCATTGCCGGTTGGGTGGCCGGCGGAGCTCGGGATCCCCTGAAGCCAGTCGAATCTTACTGTTAATTTCACTCGGGGAAAACACCTTTTCCAGGTGCCCCCCCGGGTTTTCCCAGAGGAAGGTGGCATGGCCCATCACGACTGGATCATCGCGGGAGGCCGGGTGATCGACCCGGCCAATGGGGTGGACGCTCGGATGGACCTGTGCATCCGGGACGGCCGCATTTCCCGGTTGACCCGGTCGGCCGGGGCGGAATCCTCCGACCGGCGATTCGACGCCGGCGGGTTGCTGGTGGTTCCCGGCCTCATCGATCTGCACATGCACGGGTATGAGCACGTCACCCCTTTGGGCATCAACCCGGACCACTACTGCCTGGGTCGCGGGGTGACGACCGCACTCGATACCGGCAGTGCCGGCTGCAGCACCTTTGAAGGCTTTCGAACCTATGCCTGCCGGTCCAGCCGGACACGCCTGCTGGCGCTGCTCAACATCTCCTGCGCCGGGATGGCATTTGCCCGGCTGGGCGGTGACAAGGCCACTCCGGGAGAGCTGGATTTGCTGGAGCTGGCCGACCTGGAGGGCTGCATCGACTGCGTAAACGCCAATCGAGACCTGATTGCGGGAGTCAAGGTCCGTCTTTCGGCCTCACTGGCCGATGAGGGCCGCAACGAGGCCGAGGCCTATCGCCGGGCCCTGGCCGCGGCTCGTGCGGTCCGGCTTCCGCTGATGGTTCACCATACTCTTTCTTCGGTGAGCCTGGCGGACTGTCCGGGCAAGATGGCGGCGGGGGACATCTACACCCACACCTACCACGGATTTCGCAGCACCATCATCCGTTCGGACGGGCGGCTGGACCCCGCGGTCCACGAGGCCCGGGAAAAGGGCGTGTTGTTCGACGTGGGCTTTGGGCAGGGATCCTTCAACTGGACGGTCGCCGAGATGAGTTTTCAGCAGGGGTTTTGGCCCGATACCATCAGCAGCGACCTTCACAGCGGAACCTGTGAGGGCCCGGCATACGATCTGCCCACCGTAATGACCAAGCTGCTCCACCTGGGCCTGCCGCTGGCGGAAGTCGTCCGGCGGACCACCATTGAACCGGCCAGGGCCATAAGCTGGGACGACCGCATCGGAAGCCTGGCAGTCGGGAGGGAGGCCGATGTGACGGTGCTCTCCCTGGACACGGTCGACCTGGAATTGGAGGACTGCCAATCGCAGTTGCGCCGAGTCCGAAAGCGCCTCCGTCCCCGGGCCGTCTGGCGGGCGGGAGTGCCGGGACGAATCACTTCACCGGCTCAATGGCCCAATCCAAAGGCCATTGCCAGGCAGAGAGCGGCCTGGGACCTTTTGGAGGTGCGAGACCCGCATCCTCCCGGGCCGGCTACTTGATCAGACTGGTCTCGGGGTATTGAGCGAACCACCCGAACCAAAAGGCGCGGTAGGCCGGGATGCGAGGCAATACCCGGTCGGGGTTTTCCTCGGATATCAAGCCGTCTTCGGTCATTTTCCAGGTCTTTCCGCCGGCGTCCACCACCCGGTCATCCCGCAGCAGCCGCTGGAACCGTTCCTTCCCGGTCTTGAAGACACGGTTGGCGCCGCCTCGGGTCGTCAGGACGGTCAGGGAATGGCCGGCCAGCTCGGTCCGGAACACCGGTTTCTTTTTCAGGAATCTCGAGCTGATTGCCAGTGGCTGCTCCTTGGCGCCAGTGGCGTAGGGAGAAAGCACGATGCCCAGGATTTCAGTCTTGTTTCTCAGGCGCCTGTCCCTCTCGGCCACCTGGAACATCAGTGTTTCGGTCGCAAAGTACCGCTTGTAGGCTTGCCCCT
Organism: Acidobacteriota bacterium; assembly: GCA_022821775.1. Classification (GTDB taxonomy): domain Bacteria; phylum Acidobacteriota; class Terriglobia; order Versatilivoradales; family Versatilivoraceae; genus Versatilivorator. The sequence continues at coordinate 1,148 of JAJECY010000216.1, read as the reverse complement.
CCCTGTAGTCACGCTCATGCCCCGTGTCCAGAGACAGGACGGTGGTGTCGGGGTGCTTTTTCCGCCATTCGCCCCAGCGGGTGGTCACGATGGGAAGAGACTCCAGCTTGAGAGGGGATCCCGCCAGCTTGCCGATCACGGGCGTTCCCAGCAGGGTGGACCAGAGACTGTTGGACTCGTGGTCGAACATCAGCTTGTTGGACCGATAGATCAGTCCGCTGGTGCCGAAGGTCCGGTGCTGCCCCCCGACGACGCTCTTGTAGGGGATGGCGGTACCGCAGAGCGTGCAGTAGACCAGGGTGATTTCAGTGTCGCCCAATCTGTCCAGCGCCATCTCGTGCCAGGCCAGAATCCGCTTGGGGTAGGCGCGAGCACTGCCCTCCACCGATAGACCGAAGACGACGTGGCTGTCCTTGAGGTAGTCGGCCTCGCTGGCGGGAATGTTCTCGGGGTGGTCCAGAGGAGGAATGCCGTTGACCTTCACCCCGCCCCACTGCACCTCGTCCAGCCGGACCAGGGAGCGTGTGGCCGGCGGGAAGAACTTGACCATTCTCGGATCGATGATCTTGTAGAAGGACCGCTTGAAGATGAGATATGCGGGATGGGGCTCGTAGGGCTGCTTCCAGACCCACCTCAACCAGCGTTGGCTGTCCTCTCCGAAGAATTGGCCGGTCTGCTTGGTGAGGAAGCGAAAGAGGCGACTCTTGATTTCCGGAAAGGTAGGTCCGCTCAACTCGACAAGCATGGCGGTATAGGAGTCTCGCCAGGAACGGCTGATGGCCTCCAGGGCGGGTTTGGCATCGGCGTCCTCCAGGGCTCCGGCCTGGAAGAACAATTCCAGGGGAGGGATATCATCGGAGTCGTCTTGGGACGGCGCGGAATGGCTCGGCAATATGGAGAAAGCGGCCAGAACGAGGGCCGGCAGCAGACAGACCGGCAACAGGCTGGTTCTTCGGGGTGTGTTCATGATCCTGCCGGGTGTATCACTTCGTGTCCTTCGTAGGAAGCCTCCTCGACCGGTTTCAGACAAGCAGGCCCCCCGCCCCCACGTGGGGCGGATCATTCGAGAGAGAAACAGGAGACCCGGATGGCCTATCGGGAGCACGGAAAGGTTCCGGTTCCCCTCGGCGTCTCGCTTCGTGTGTCTT
>JAJECY010000068.1 GCA_022821775.1 Acidobacteriota bacterium | reverse complement strand
GAAGCCCTTCCCTACGCCGAATCCATTCCCGGGCCCTCCACCCAACTGCTGGCCGGTCTCTGCCGCCGAACCCGGGCGTACCTGGTTCTGGGGATGCTGGAGAAAGAGGGTGACCGCTGCTTCAATGCGGCGGCCCTGATTGGGCCGGAGGGGGTGTTGGGCAAGTACCGCAAAGTCCATCTGCCCTACTTGGGAGTGGACCGCTTCGTGGCCCCCGGAGATCTCGGTTTCGGGGTTCACCAGACTCCACTGGGCCGCATCGGGCTCAACATCTGCTACGACGGGTCCTTTCCGGAGAGCGCGCGGACCATGGCACTTGGCGGCGCCGACATGATTCTGCTGCCAACCAACTGGCCCACGGGAGCGGAGGAGTTCGCCGAGTTCCTGGTCAACGCCAGGGGGCTGGAAAACAAGGTGTATTCGGTGGCGGTCAACCGGGTCGGCCGGGAGAGGGGGTTCCGCTTCATTGGCCGAAGTCGAATTGTCGATCCATCGGGACGGACTCTGGCCCTGGCCGGTCCCGATGAAGAGGACATCATCTTCGGCGAAATCGATCCCTCCGCCGCACGCGACAAGCACATCACCCGGGTTCCCGGCAAGCACGAAATCAACCGCTTCAAGGATCGCCGGCCCCGGTACTACGGCAAGATCGTGGAAGATTCCGAACCGGACTCAGGGGTCGACTCCGTCTGAGAGGTCGACTCGGACTGAAGGGTCGACTCCGACTCAGGGGGCGGCCCGGGTTGCCAGGGGACGGCGCCGGCCTTCTGGATTCTGAGTCGCAGTGTCCGGGAAAGCCTGGAGACCGTTCCAGGGTCCTGTTCCGCCAGGTCATGTTCTTCCAGCGGATCTTCCCTCACGTTGAACAGCTTGAAGGGCTCGAAGGGCGAGTTCTGCAACAGCTTCCAGCGGCCCTGGCGGATCGCGTAGTAGTCTTGTCCCTGGTGGAGCCGCCCGCCTTCCCGGCGAACCCAGTGGAAGGTGCGTTCCATCGGCGGCGCCATTTGACCCACCAGGGTCCTGAACAGGGATACTCCGTCGATCTCAGACTCCGGCGTCAGTCCCGCCGCCGTGCAGATGGTCGGGAAAAGATCCATGGTCAGCGCCAGCCGGTTGGATGAGGTGCCGGGACGGACTTTTTCCGGCCAGACCGCCACCATCGGCACCCGAATCCCGCCCTCGTACATCTCCCGCTTTCCGCCCCGCAGGTCCCCGCAGTCGGCTTCCGCCCGCAGGTCGCCGCCGTTGTCGCTGGTGAACAACACCAGGGTCTCGCTGTCCTGCCCGTTTTCCTGTAGAGCCTCCATCACCCTTCCGATTCCCTCGTCCAGATGCTCGATGAGGGCCACCAACCGGGCCCGCTTTTCGCTCAGCCCCCCACCCCGCTGCGCCACTCGCTCCAGGTAGGATGGCGGCGGTTGAGCCGGCACATGGGGGGCATTGTAGGCAAGAAAGAGAAAAAACGGCTGATCGTCCTCTGCCCGGTCCGCCAGGTAGTCGATGGCCCACTGGGTGAAGAGGTCGGTGGCATGGCCCGCCGGCTCGACGGTCTCTGCATTGAAGCGCATGTGGTTCACGCCGCGGCGGGTGTGAAGGAAATAGTCGTCCATTCGGTCGGCCAGGAACCCGCGGAACAGGTGGAATCCCCGCTCGTTGGGGAGGTTGGGCGATTCCAGCCCCAGGTGCCACTTGCCGATCAGGGCGGTGTGGTAACCTCCCTGCTGCAGCAGAACGGGAAGCAGCGTCGCCTCCGGACTCAGGTAGCCCCAGTTTCTCTCGGGCTCGGGGCGGATGTTTCCAGGGACCCCTACAAGGTCAGGATACCTCCCGGTCAACAGCGCCGCCCGCGTGGGAGCGCCCACTGTCGAGTTCGCATAAAAATGATTGAATCGCATGCCCGACTCGACCAGAGCATCGATGTGGGGGGTCTGCAGGTCCTCGGCGCCCCAACTGGACAGGTCCCCATAGCCCAGATCGTCCACCAGGATCAAGAGGACGTTGGGGGGACGGGGCGGCTCCTCTTCTTCCCCCTCCTCCCCCTCCTCCCCCTCCTCGGCTTCGTCACCTTCCCGAGATTCCTCGGCTTCTTCAACCGCTTCACCCTCATCGGCATCCTCAGCGCCTTGAATCTCTTGAGCCTCCTCCGGCGGTCCTTCCGGCTGGGAGGCCCGCAGTTCAGGACCCCAGTGAAGGGTCCACAGGGCAAGCGCCAACGCAAGCATGATCTTCATGGAATCGCAATCTCCCCCGCGCCGCCTGACCGCATCACGGCCCAATCCGAATAGAGTTCGGCCGGCCCCGTCTCCCGGCTGATTCGGAATGGCATTGCCGCCAAAACCCGCTACAATAGCCCAACGTCGTCTGCGCACCTTCTCTCGAGCCGAGTTCATGAATTACCGCTATCGATACGCTACGAGCTCCATCTCCTTTGGCGGCCCCCTGACACCCACGGTGAAGTGGATCATCATCGCCTGCGTGGTGGTGTTCGTGATGCAGGTCCTTTCGGGGGGGCTGAGCGGACCGATCACGGCCCTGTTCAGCCTCACCCCTGCCATGGTGCTCGGCAGTCTCTACGTTTGGCAGTTGTTTACCTACATCTTCCTGCATGGCGGCGTCTTTCACCTGGCCATCAATATGCTGATCCTGTTCATGTTCGGTTGCGAACTGGAGCGTTACTGGGGAAGACGGCAATTCTGGCGATACTTCCTGGTGACCGGGGTCGGCGCCGGCGTCTGCATCACGCTGGTCAACTTCTTTTCCTATCAGGGATCGACCTTGGGGGCTTCGGGAGCCATCTACGGCGTCCTGCTGGCTTACGGGATGAGCTTCCCCGACCGCATCATCTACGTAATGCTGTTTTTCCCGCTTCCGGCCAAGTACGCGGTGATGGTCTTCGGGGGCATTGCCTTTCTTTCGAGCTTGTCCGGAAGCGCCTCCGGGATTTCCCATGCGGCCCACCTGGGGGGCATGCTGGTCGGCTACCTCTATCTGAAGCGTGGCCCCTATCGCGGCCGTCCGGGAGCAAGCTGGTATCAACCGCTCAAGGACGCTTACCTGGAGTACCGTTTCCGGCGGGCCCGGCAAAAATTCGAAGTCTACCTCAGCCGCAAAGAGCGGGAACGCCGCGACAACGACACCATCCATTAACCGCCCTTCCCCGGTAAGGCTCTCACTTCGGCCACTGTACGCGCAATCGCTGGAGCGACGGTTCAGAACCCGGCTCGGTCCGTCTCCGCAACGAAATAGGTGGTGCGGGTCCTCGCCCGAAGGCCGGGGTCTTTCACCTTGACCCGGATTCGCCGCATTCCGCCCTGGCCGCCGGGGCTGTTGGAGTAGTAGGCCAGACTGAAGGTGTGCCTCAGTTCATGGGCAACCTTGGAATACTCTCCTTTCAGGTCCGACAGGTCGGCCACCAGAAACATCTTTCCCCCGGTTTCGCTGGAGAGCTGGCTCAATCGCTCGGTTTGAATCTGGTAGACCTCCTCCAGCACCGAGAGGCTCAGCCGAGCGTTTTCCACGTAGGGATCCTCCTCCTTATCCTCGCTTTCCCGGATGTAGCGTTCCAGGATCTCCTTCTGCCGATCCTTGTTCAGGATGGTGATGGGATAGAAGACGGCATCGTCCTGGGCCAATTGCCTGCGCAGCTCCTCGAAAGACACCCGGCTGGAGTTCTCCATTCCGTCGCTCAGCACCACGATGGCCTTGCGGCCGCTGCGAGTCCGTTGCAGGCTCTTGAGCGCCATGGCCACCCCGTCGTAGACCCGGGAGCCACCGTAGGGGTAGGTGGACAACCGCTTGATGGCTCTTCGAAGCAGCTTGCGCCTATTGGTGAACTTCTGAACTTCCTGGGTGAAAAAGTGAGTCTCGGTGACCGAGATCTGGTCATCGGGACGCAGTTCCTTGGTGAAGTTTCGGGCGGCATCCTTGATCAGCCTGAGATTGTTTCGGGTGCTGATGCTGGTGTCGACCAGCAGCACCAGCTTGAAGGGAGCCTCCACCGGGAAGAACGTCGAGATGTCCTGCCGGACCCCGTTCTCAAAGACCGCAAAATCGTCTCGTGTCAGGGCGGTGACATTGTCTCCGTTTGCGTCCACCACGGTGACGTTCAGCACCACCAGGTCCACATCCACTTCCAGGCGGAAGGACCCGTCTTCTTCCTGCGGACTTCCGGGTGGAGGGCCGTGTCCAGCTAACGGTAATGGCGAGACCGGCGCCAACCCGAGCAGGATCACCATGGCGGTCCAAGCGCAATGGGTGTACATGGCACTGGATTTTAGCACGGGTGTCCTGCCGGCAACTGCCGCCTTCGCGCTAAACGGCATCGCCGGCAGGCGTCCGGAGTCCGGATTCCCGAGAATGATGATTTCAAGGCTCGCCCCCCGGGACCACTCCGGCAATAAAGAGTTCCGGCCGGAAGTACTCCCGCGCCACCGCGGCAACCTCCTTGGATTTCACTCCCTGGATCTGCTTCAGGGTGTTGGTGACGTCATAGACGGACTGCCCGAAAATGGCTCTCTCAGCCAATTCCAGGACATGGCGTCGCCGGTGCTGGCTGCTGATCCGGTAGCTTCGGATCGCTGCTCTCCTGGCCTGATCGGTGGACTCTTCCGACAGCAATCCCTCGCCCAGAGCGGTCAGTTGAGCCCGCGCCGCCTCCAAGACCCTGTTACCGTCAATGGGCGCAGCCGTCAGGCGGGCAGAGTAGAATCCCCCCCACTTCAGCCGTCGCAGCGAGCTCAGGACTTCGATCGCCGGACCCCGTGGTTGCTTCAGTGCCAGGGACAAGCTTCCCCCGATGCCGGAAGTCAAGTGTTGCAGCACGGTAAAGGCCGCCATTCTCGGGTCGGAGGCCTGCGGTCCCAGAAATCCGGCCTGAGCCAGCCAGGGACGCCCCTGGCCGGCCTTCCCCTCGAGGGATCGAGGCCCGGTCAGCCGCTGCAGGCCGCCAA
>JAJECY010000101.1 GCA_022821775.1 Acidobacteriota bacterium | reverse complement strand
ACAGGACAAGAGTGTTCACCCCATCGAATTCGACCATCACCCTTCCTTGAACAACGATTCCCAACTACCGGCTTTCAAATCCTTGGACGATTTCACACATGCACCCGATCAGCAGGTGGGTCAGCTTCTTGTGCAGCAGCCTCTCGTCCTCTTAATCCTGTCTATCCTGTGCATCGATGTTCATTTATGCGGCAAACCGAATTAGCGGAACAGGGACCGAACTTGCCCGAAAGTACTGGCTAAAATCCGGCTGGAGGGTTGCCGTTCAAGTCTTCGAATAGCGGTGTGCTCAGGTATCGTTCCCCGGTGCTCGGCAGCACGGTCACAATCAGCTTCCCCTCGTTTTCCGCGCGTTTGCTCACTTCCACCGCGGCGTGGGCCGCGGCTCCGGAGGAAATGCCCACCAGCAGCCCCTCCTCCCGGATCAAGCGACGGGCCATGTGGAAGGCCTGCTCGTTGGTGACCCGAATCACCTCGTCGATCACCCCCGTGTTGAGAATGTCCGGAATAAAGCCGGCACCGATACCCTGGATTTCATGCCAGCCAGGGCAATCACCGGAGATGACCGCGGAGTCCTCCGGTTCCACGGCGATGGCCTGAAAGCCCGGCTTTCTGGACTTGAGGATTTCCCCCACTCCGGTAATGGTGCCGCCCGTGCCGACGCCCCCTACAAAGATATCGATCCGTCCTTCGGTATCTTTCCAGATCTCTTCAGCAGTCGTCTCGCGGTGAATCTTGGGATTGGCCCGATTGCGGAACTGTTGGGGGATCCATGAATTGGGGGTCTTGGCGGCAATCCTCTCGGCTGCCTTGATGGCTCCCCTCATCCCCTCAAAACCGGGAGTCAGGACCAGTTCCGCGCCGAAGGCCCTCAGCAGCGTGCGCCGTTCGATGCTCATGGTGTCGGGCATGGAAAGAATGAGCCGATACCCCTTCACCGCGCAGACGAAGGCCAGCGCGATTCCGGTATTGCCGCTGGTCGGCTCGATGATCACCGTGTCCCTGTCGATGACGCCCATCCTCTCGGCTTCATTGATCATGCTGATCCCGATACGATCCTTGACGCTCCCGGCCGGATTGTAGGATTCCAACTTGGCCGCCACCGTGGCGACGGCCCCGTCGGTCACTCGATTCAGCCGCACCAGGGGAGTTTTTCCCATCAGTTCCAGGACATTGTTTGCAATCCTCGCCATGGCGGCCTCCTAAGCCTCTTGAGTCGAAAGAATTTTGACCGTTGAGTCAATTTCTGCGGATCGATCGAGTTTGGTCACAAAGAGGATACCCATCGCTCTGCGCGCTTGTCGGTCTGAGGCACAGCCTCGCTCTCCACTCTCCACTCTCCACTCTCCACTCTCCACTCTCCACTAAATGTAGTACATGATCTGCGGGTCCAGCTTCTTCCGCCTTTCACACACCTCTTCCACCGTGGTCGTGCGCAAGACTTCCGAGGCATGTTCAAAAATCTCAGCCCAGAGATCCCTGAGAATCTTCCGAGTCGGATCCTGGTTCGACCCCTCTCTCATGAAGACATCGCTGCTGTCGATCGATCCCTCCAGCGCCCTGACCACCTGCAGCAGGTTGATGTGGCTGGCGGAGCGGGCCAACTGGTAGCCCCCTTGACGCCCCCGGCTGCTTTCGATCAGGCCGGCCTTCCTCAGGAACAGCAGGAGTTGGTCGAGGTACTGCTTGGGAATGTTTTGTCGCTCGGCGATCTGGGCACTCTGTACCGGAGCCTCGAGGGAGTGCATGGCCAGATCTATGATCGCCAACAGGCCATATTCGCCTTTGGTAGACAATTTCATGATCGACCGCCACGGGGACAAAAAGATGACTAAAACAATCTGGATACTATCTGTACTTGATTCAGACCCTTTTCGTCAATGATAATACCAAACTAACTTAAAGAAATCACTTGACTTTTGGGGACTTGCCTATTACATTGACTATCTTTATTACTTTAGTCATCTTTTGTTAGACCTGTGAATATCACTCCACCCGATACCGGCGAAATCGCACAGTGGCGGGAACAGCTTCGCTCCTCCTCTCCCAGCGAAATCCTGCGATGGGCCCATCGCCGATTTGCTCCCCGGGCGGTGTTCGCCACGGCGCTGGGTCTGGAAGACCAGGTGATCACTCACTTTCTGGCCCAGGACACCCTCCCCATCAGGATCGTGACTCTGGACACCGGCAGACTGTTTCCCGAAACCCTTCAACTGGTCGAACGGACTGAAGAGCGCTACCGGCTGAGAATCGAGACGTTTTTCCCCCGAACCGAAGAGGTGGAAGCCATGGTCCGCGACCATGGCATCAACCTCTTTTACCGGAGCGTCGAGTTGAGACAGCTCTGTTGCCGCATCAGAAAGATCCATCCCCTGGCGCGGGCGCTCGAAGGCATGGAGGCCTGGATCTGTGGCCTCAGGCGGCAGCAGTCGGTGACCCGCCGAGAGGTCTATCCCGTTGAATGGGACGACAGCAATGGGCTGATCAAGATCAACCCTCTCTGGAATTGGGAGGAGTCCCGCCTTTGGGAGACCGTCAAGTCCAACCAGGTACCCTACAACCCGTTGCACGATCAGGGCTTTCTGAGTATCGGCTGTGCCTGCTGCACCCGCGCAGTGGAACCGGGAGAAGACCTGCGGGCCGGACGCTGGTGGTGGGAGCGACCCGAGCACAAGGAATGCGGCCTTCACCGCCGTCCGACCCAGGGCACGCACGGGTGAAACGATGCTGACGATTCCACTTCCCCGCCATCCGAGCCGGGCAAGCTGAAACGAAACCATGGACAGCTACTTCCTGTCTCACCTGGATGTCCTGGAAGCCGAGGCCATCTACGTCATGCGTGAGGTGGCCGCGGAGTTTGAGCGGCCGGTGCTGCTCTTTTCGGGCGGGAAGGACTCCATCTGCCTGTTGAGACTGGCCGAAAAGGCCTTTCGTCCGGCTCACTTTCCCTTTCCCCTGCTGCACATCGATACCGGCCACAACTTCCCGGAGGTGATCGAGTTTCGTGACCGGCGGGTCAGGGAGCTCGGGGAGCGGCTGATCGTGCGCACCGTGGACAACGCCATCGATGCCGGAATCGTCACCGAACCGGGCGGCACCGACAAGAGCCGCAACTGGCTGCAAATTCCGACGCTTCTGCACGCTCTGGAAGAGTTCAGGTTCGACGCCGCCTTCGGGGGAGCGCGCCGTGACGAAGAAAAGTCCAGGGCCAAGGAAAGGTTCTTTTCCTTTCGAGACGAATTTGGACAGTGGGACCCGCGCAACCAGCGCCCGGAGCTCTGGAGCGTTTACAACACCAGGATTCACCCGGGACAGCACATCCGCGTCTTCCCCCTGTCGAACTGGACCGAACTGGATGTCTGGCAATACATCGAGAGGGAGAAGCTGGAGATTCCGAGCATCTACTTCAGCCATCGGCGGGAGGTGTTCCAGCGGGACGGTTTGTGGATGAGCGCCTCGGACCTGCTTCCGCTCAAGCGTGGCGAGGTGATCGAGACCCGGTCGATTCGTTTCAGGACGGTTGGGGATATCCTCTGTACGGCCGCCATTGAATCACCCTGCTCCACCGTTCAGGAAATCATCGGAGAGATCTCTGCACTCAAGGTGACGGAACGGGGCGCCCGGGCCGATGATCAAGTCTCCGAGACCTCCATGGAAGACCGCAAACGAGAGGGGTATTTCTAGGTGAATGCCCGAACGACCGAGACTGAGGCCGGTGTTCAGTTGCTGCGGTTTACTACCTGCGGCAGCGTCGACGATGGGAAAAGCACCCTGATCGGCCGGCTGCTTCACGATTCCAAATTGATCCTGGAAGATCAATTGGCCGCGCTGAAGCAAGCCAGCCTGATGCGGGGTGAAACGGAGGTCAACCTGGCCAACCTCACCGACGGGCTGCGGGCCGAGCGGGAGCAAGGCATCACCATCGACGTCGCCTACCGCTACTTTGCCACACCGCGGCGGCGCTTCATCGTTGCAGACACACCGGGTCACCTGCAGTACACCCGCAACATGGTGACCGGCGCCTCCACCAGCAGCCTGGCCCTGATCCTGGTGGACGCTCGCAAGGGGATCATCGAGCAGACCCGGAGACATGCCACCATCGCATCCCTGCTGGGCATTCCCCACCTGGTGCTGTGTGTCAACAAAATGGACCTGGTCGACTTCTCGGAGGAAGTCTTCGAAGCCGTTCGGCAGGACTTCACCCGCTTCTCGACCCGACTCAAGATCAGGGATGTCACCTTCATTCCCATGAGCGCCCTGCTGGGTGACAACGTGGTCGATCGTTCCTCCAGAATGGCCTGGTATCTGGGCGAGACGCTCCTTTCCTTCCTGGAGAGCGTCCACATCGCCAGCGACTGGAACATGCAGGACCCGCGTTTCCCTGTCCAATGGGTCATCCGACCCCGTTTCGGACGTTCCACCGATTTCAGGGCCTTTGCCGGCCAGGTCGCCAGCGGGGTCTTCAGGGTCGGCGACCGGGTGACCGTCCTTCCTTCCGGAAGTCAATCCCGAATCCGGGACATTCAACTCATGGGCCGCTCCCTGGAGGTTGCCCACGCACCCATGTCGGCTTGCATCCTGCTTGAAGACACCATCGACGTCAGTCGAGGGGACCTCATCGTGGCCTCCGACAACCTGCCCCATGTCGGCAAGGACCTGGAAGCCATGTGTTGCTGGATGGACGAAACTCCCTTGCAGCTCGGCAAGAAATACCTGCTGAAACACACCACCCGCGGCACCAAGGCCATGGTTCGCCACTTGCACTATCGGCTGGATATCAACCGTCTGGAGGAGGACTCGGCACACCTGCTGAAACTCAACGAGATCGGACGAATCGCCCTGAAGACAGCAACTCCCCTGCTATATGATCGCTATCACCGCAACCGCAGCCTGGGTGGATTCGTGCTTATAGACGAAGCCACCCACGCTACCGTGGGAGCGGGCATGCTGGAGGAACCTGCCAAACCCGCGCCTCTTCCGGAACGCGTCGACTATTCCATCTGAGCGCTTCCCACAATAATTGAACAATCTCCAGGCTGTGAGGTTATATTAGGGAACTCAATCTCATCCCGATGGGCCAAGAGAGGAAACCATCCATGAAACTGGCAGGCAAGGTTGCACTCATCACCGGGGGCGGCACCGGGATCGGGAAAGCCATTTCTCTGCTGTTTGCCCGGGAAGGCGCAGCCGTTGCCATCAACTATTCCAAGTCGGAGGCGGAGGCTTCCGAAACGGCTTCCCAGGTTCAAGAATCGGGAGGGCGCAGCCTGCTGGTTCGCACCGACGTCTCATCCGATTCCCAGGTCAGGCAGATGATGGAGCGCGTGCACGGAGAATTGGGCGCCGTCGATATTCTGATCAATAACGCCGGCTTCACTCGATTTATCAACTTTACGGACCTGGAGCAGTTGACCGAGGACATCTGGGACAGCCTCTTCGCCGTTAATCTGAAAGGCACCTACTTCTGCTGCCGTGCCGTGGCTCCTCTCATGCAAGCACAAGGCGGTGGACGCATCGTGAACATCGCCTCGGTTGCCGGAATCACCGGACAGGGCAGCTGCATCGCCTATTGCGCGTCCAAGGCCGGAGTCATCAGCCTGACCAAGTCATTGGCTCGCGCCCTCGGCCCCGACATCCTGGTGAACGCCGTGGCTCCGGCTCTCACCGAGACCCGCTGGCTGGACGGAGTTGCCAGAGCTCCGGAGATGCGGGAGAACTTCACGAAGGCCTCGGCACTCAACCGCATGGGAACGGCCGAGGATGTCGCCGAGGTCACGCTTTCCATGGCAACCGATTGGAGCTTTGTCACCGGACAAATCGTAGTGGTGGACGGCGGCAGAATGCTCTGAAGTTGCCGAATCCCTTGATCTCACTGCTTCGCCCAACCTGATGCGCGAACTGGCCAACGTCAACGGTACCATCTGTGCCCTCGAGGATGCCGTGATCCCGGCGGAGGACCGGGGCTGCCTTTTCGGAGATGGGGTCTACGAGGTCGTGCGCGCCTATCAGGGTCGGCTCTGGGGATTGCACCGACACTGGAGGCGATTTCAGCGCAGCTTGAGGGAAATCGACCTCCAGCCTTCCAACCTGGAGGATATCCGGGGGTGGATTGAGCAAACCTACCGCGCCAGCCAAATCCCGAACGCTACCGTCTATTTCCACCTGACCCGGGGCGCCAGCCCCAGGAATCACTCCTGGAGCGAAGCCTTGGAGCCCTCTTTTTTCATGAGCGTGCGCCCGTTTGCCGACCGGGGAATCGTGGCAGGCATCAGGGTTCAGTCGGTTCCGGACCTGCGCTGGCGCCGGTGCGACATAAAATCGCTCAACCTGCTGCCCAATGTGCTGGCCAAGCAGCAGGCCCGAAAGCTGGGCGCCTATGAAGCGCTGCTGGTGGACACCCAGGGAAATGTCACCGAGGGCAGCTCCTCGGCCGCCCTGGCGATTCTCGACCGAACCATCGTCGCTCCCCCTCAGACGGCTGCCATATTGCCGAGCATCACTCGCGAATATGTCGAGGAGATTGCGCTCGAGCTGAAGCTCATCTTTCAGGAGCGGTGGCTTTCTCTGGCCCAGTTCCGCTCGGCGGGAGAAGCCTTCCTCGCCGGCACTTCAGACGAAATCACCGGGATTACCCACGTGGACGGCCAGGCTGTCGGGACAGGTGAGGTCGGGCCATGGACCCGAGAAATCCGGAAGGTCTACCGGCAGCGCATTGAACAGGGGAAAGACTGACAACAGGAGTTGGAGTGCGCCCCCCCTGTTCGAACCGGAAATTAATTGAGGGTGCTCACCCGGGATGGGCCGGGGGATGGGTCGACCGGGTCCGGCGCGGCCAGAAAGCTCTGGTAGTTTTCTGCCGAAACGACAATGGTTTCGGTCTTGCCTGGCTCACCGAGCCGGCCGAAGACCTGATCGTTCACCCAGAGTTGAGTCCCCTGGGGATTGCCGAGCTTGACGTTCAAGGGCTGCCGGAGGGAAAAGCTCCTGGTCTCGTCTGACCGCAAGATGCCGCTGAACAACGTGACGTCCCCGGCTCTCACCCGCACCCAGGCCTGCTCTCGAGCCTTGATGCGCAACCTCGGTTCCGCCACCGAAGCGGGCTTGGCTGCCGAAGGCGTTTCAGGGGACGGCTTGGGAGCCAGTTCTCCCAAGACAGTCAAGCCGGCCTGGTCACCCGATTCGCTCACACCGACAAGCTGCCCATGGTTGTTGGAATCTCCTCCGGGCGCCGCGGATTGATCCTGCAATAGCTGGGCTGCTCCGGCATTCCCGGGGACATTCGACGATTCCTGGTCTGTTCGGGCGCGTACTTCGACGAAGTAAAATATCGCCAGGGCCCCGAGAAGAGCCACCACGGAAGGCAGGATGGCGGCGGATTTTGCGCCTGCAGCCCGGGTCTTCAACCTGGCGCCCAAGGACGGCCGGGTCGTCTGAGCCACACGGGACTCTTCCCCGGCGGATCTGAGCCCGTCTTCCGACAGCAGGCATTCCCGGACCATCTTGTCCCCATCGATACCCAGGTAGCGGGCATAGCTGCGAACAAAGGACTGTCGAAAAACACCGGCGGGCAATCGATCGAAGCGGTCGGCTTCGATGTAACCGAGCAAACTGGCCCGGATCTTGGTTTCCCTGGCTATTTCTTCCAGGGTGACCCCTCTAAGTTCCCGCTCACGTTTCAGATCGGCGCCCAAGGACACGATGGATCTCCCACAAAAGTAAAGGGCCATCAATAGTATGCGCCTGCCTGTCACCTGTCAAGAATTCGAGGAATTTGAGGAAGGAATTGAAATCGCACCGACTCCAGGTTTAAAATCGCTCGGTCTTGAAATTTTTCACTCCTTGAATCGATCACCTGCGGCTCTCTGATACCGAGGCTCTTTCGACCGCGCGGACACAGTTGCAGGAGCCCCGGACAAACCGATGACTATTCTATCGCGACTGCTGCTCACGTTGTCCCTTCTCTGTGGGCTGTGCCTTACCGCCCCTGCAGACGAAATACCCACGGTGAGGACGCTCCGAATAGACGTTCGCATGGTCGAGGTCTATACCGCCGTCTTCGACCAGAGAGGTCGATACGTTCCAGGACTGGCCCCGGCTGACTTTGAAATAGAGGAGGACGGCCGAATCCAGTCCATCCAGGCGTTTGAGTCCCAAACCTCGGCTCTGACGATCGCGTTGCTGGTGGACACCACCGGAAGCATGCTGAAGCCGCTCCCGCACGTCAAGAATGCGGTGGCCGATCTGTTGACGGAGATCAAGCCCCAGGATCGCTTTGGTCTGTTCGCCTTCAACAATCGGCTCCAGGTCCTGGTGCCCTTTACCAAGGACAGGCGATCGGCCCTTCGAGCCCTGTTCCGCATGCGGGCCTCCGGCAGCACCGCTCTCTTCGATTCTCTGGCCCAACTGGCCCCGCACCTGGCCCGAGTGACCGGCAAGAAGGCCATCCTGCTCTTCACCGACGGCGAGGATACCAGCAGTGTCCTCTCAATGGAGGACTCGGTCAGGACCATCAAGCGGGTGGGGATTCCCATCTATACCGTTTTTCAGGGACGGGCGCTCCAGAGCCAGCTCCTGATCGATCGTCTGACGGAGATTTCGGATGCGACCGGAGGGGTCGCCGTCAGGATCCGACGTCCCGAAGAAATCGGCCGGGTCTTCACCGAGATCGTCCAGGATCTTCAGCACCTCTATTTGCTGGGATACTATCCTCCCGCCGAAATCGGCTCCACCAACGGAGGTTGGCGAAAGATCTCGGTGCGTGTCCCTCGGCACAAGGACTTCCGGGTAAGAGCCAAGGAAGGTTACCTCCCCTAGCGTAGAGTCTCAGAAACAGGATTTCCATCTTCGAAGCCCATCCTCAATGCCAAGCGGAAACTGCTGCCGCTGGGCTGCCCGAGGTCGCTTGGCGGCTTCCGCGGCTGCCGCCGGTTGACCCGACAAACCTTAAGGAAACTCTGATTTATTCCTTCCTCTCATGAGATCATAAAACGGTCCGTGACCCAATCAACAGGAGGTAAGGATCGATGCGTCAGAGCAGCTTTGCCGAAGCCGGATTTGAGCGCTATAGCAAACGCACTCGCCGAG
>JAJECY010000129.1 GCA_022821775.1 Acidobacteriota bacterium | reverse complement strand
TGAAACAACAGAAAAAAAGAGTTATCCACGAAGGCACACGAAGGACCACGAAGACACACTAAGAAAGACGGTGAGGGAACCGGAACCTGTCCCTGCTCCCGATACGCCATCGATGTTTCTTTTTATGTTTAACATGGATGCACAGGATGCACAGGATTATGGTTCTCAACCGCCTTCCCCCGATTGCGGGCATCCTGCGTCTCGTTTCGCGCGGGTCAGCTTTCCGTGCAGCAGCCTATCGTCCTGTTTATCCTGTGCATCCTGTATATCGATGTTTCCAAGTGCAACATACCGGTTTAGCGGAACCTGTCCCTACTCCAGCCAGGCCATGCACTTCCGTCGCTTCACTCCCGTATGATCCGCACGGCTGGGCCGCTCTTGTTGGGTTTCGAAGGGTTGGCCGATCACGCCGCTTGGGTCCGGAGAGACCATTCACTGGGGATCCGAAGGCCCACTGGTTTCCTGCAACGAGCCAAAGAGCTGCAGAAAGTGGTCCAAAGAAATCTTCTCCGCGCGAACCGTTGCGGGATAACCGAGGTCCCGCAAGGCTTCGGACAGCCGCGACCAGGCTTCCGGCTGGACTTCACCGAGGCAATTCCTGAGAGTCTTTCGCCTCTGGGAGAATGCCTGCTTGACGAATCCGAAGAAACGGCCCTCCTCCGCGGGCTTCAGGGGCCGGCGGGGTCGGGGTATGAGACGAACCACCTTGGAGTCCACTTTGGGTTTGGGCTTGAAAGCCTGTGGTGGAACGACAAAAAGCGGCTCGGGACGGAAGTGGTACTGGACGATCAGAGTCAGCACTCCATAGTCGCGGCCGCCGGGGCGGGCCGCCAGGCGATCGGCCACCTCGGCCTGCAACATGACCACTGCCAGGTCGATGAGGGCGGCGTGCCGGGCAAGATGCTGCAGAATCGGGGACGAAATGGCGTAAGGGAGGTTGCCCACCACCTTGAAGCCGTTTGCGGCATGGCGCTTGCGAAGCTCGCCCAGGTCCAGGGTCAGGATGTCGCGATTGAGGAATTCGATCCCGGGACCGTTGAATCGACGGCGCAATTGCGAACAGAGAACGGCATCCACCTCGACCCCGATATAGCGGCAGCCGAGGCCGACCAGGTTCCCGGTCAAGGCTCCGGTACCGCACCCGATCTCCAGGACGGTGTCGCCCTCTTCCAGACCCAGGCCGGCCACGATCTTCCTGGCCAGGGAGGGGTGTTTCAGGAAGTGCTGCCCCAGCCTCTTCTTGGCTCGCACGGGTTGCTGTTGCATCGAAGGTCGAGAATTTGTAATCTGAGTTGTTTGTGCTGTCCGGCTCCTGCATTTCCGGCCCACCGCTCAGGCAGCCAAGCGAGAAGTTTACAGC
This sequence comes from Acidobacteriota bacterium, assembly GCA_022821775.1. Lineage (GTDB taxonomy): Bacteria > Acidobacteriota > Terriglobia > Versatilivoradales > Versatilivoraceae > Versatilivorator. Next base: position 9,393 of record JAJECY010000129.1, on the reverse strand, counting down.
CGTTTGGCCAGGGGGAGCTTGACCCGGTGGACTCGGATGGATCAAGAAAGGGCGGCATGCGCATTCTGTTCGTCGCTTCCGAGGTGGTGCCGTGGGCCAAGACCGGCGGATTGGGAGATGTTTTGGGCGCCCTGCCCAAGACGCTCCGCCGGCTCGGTCAGGATGTCTCGGTGGTTCTGCCCCGATACCGCGGGGTCGAAGCCGGGCGCCGGCGCATCGCCAGCCTCACGGTTCCGCTGGGAGACCGACTGAGGTTCTGTTCCGTCTATGAAGCCACCCGCCGTCAGGTCAGGTTCTTCTTCATCGACTATCCCCCTTTCTATGATCGAGAGGGATTGTATCAGGCGGGCCGGCGGGACCACCGCGACAATGCCGAACGCTTTGCACTACTCTCCCTGGCTGCTCTGGAGCTTGCCAAGCGCTCGGCTTCCGCGCCCGACCTCATTCATTGCCACGACTGGCACACTGCCCTCATCCCGGCTTACTTGAAGACCATTTATGCTTCCGACCCCTTTTTCCGCCGCACCCGGACGCTTCTGACCATCCACAACCTGGCCTATCAGGGGAAGTTCCCCAAGTCGACGCTGCCAAAGATCTCCCTCTCCACCCGCGGGTTGAACCCTGCGCAGCTCGAACAGTCGGGAAAGCTCAATTTCCTGAAAGCGGGACTGGTCTTTGCCGACAGGATCAACACGGTCAGCAGGAAATACAGCCGGGAGATTCTCACCCCGGAATACGGGTCGGGTCTGGATGGTGTGCTGAGGACAAGAGCCGGGGAGCTGACCGGTATCCTCAACGGCGCCGACTACGATCAATGGGATCCTGAAACCGATCCCAACCTGGCTGCCAACTATTCGGCTCGATCCCCGGAAGGCAAGCAGGCCTGCAAGCGGGATCTGCTGGAGGCTTACGGCCTGCCCCGGGATGGTCGCCGTCCCCTGGTCGGCATTGTCTCCCGCCTGACCGGGCAGAAGGGATTCGACCTTCTCCCCCATGCCGCACCGAAATTCATCGCTGAAGGCTTTTCTCTGGTGGTCCTGGGTACGGGCGAAGAGAGATACGCCCGCTTCTTTCGCGGTCTCCAAGAAAAATTCCCCGACTATGTCTCCGTCAAAATTATGTATCATGACGGTTTGGCCCATAAGGTCGAGGCGGGGGCCGATCTCTTTCTCATGCCTTCCCGCTACGAACCCTGCGGGCTCAATCAGATTTACTCGCTGAAGTACGGCACCGTTCCGGTGGTGAGAGCCACCGGCGGTCTGGACGACACCATCGAGGACTACCGGGAAGACGGCAGCGGCAGCGGATTCAAGTTCGACAGCTACGATTCGGAAGCCTTGCTGCAGACGATGCGTCGGGCTCTGCGCGTTTATCGTTCGCCTCAACGCTGGAAGCGCCTGGTAGGCAACTGCATGGCACTGGATTTTTCCTGGGAGGTCGCCTCGCGCAGCTACCTGGAACTCTATCGCTCCCTGCTCGCCGAAGCGGACCAGGGGGCGGAATAACGGCGAGGGCGGACGAACCCGCAGGAGAGGCCTGGTGGCTGCCGGCCGCCGGCTCGTCCACCGAATGAGGCTGAACAAATCCTGAAGCGGCTGTCAGCCAGTTTGCCTGGAGCCGCTATTCAAACGGACGGAAGCAATGGCCAACATCGTCATCATCGGCGCACAGTGGGGGGACGAAGGCAAGGGAAAGATTGTCGACCTGCTGGCCGAGCGATTCGACATCGTCGCCCGCTACCAGGGGGGGCACAACGCCGGTCACACGGTGACCATCGACGGCAAGCAGTTCATCCTGCACCTGATTCCCTCGGGGATTCTTCACGGAGGCCGCTTGTGCGTCATCGGCCCGGGCGTCGTCCTCGACCCCAAGGCCTTTTTCGAAGAGCTCGACATGTTGGAGGAAGCCGGAATCCAGGTCCGGGGGAACCTCTTCGTCAGCAACCGCGCCCACCTGATCCTGCCCTATCACCGGGCCGTAGAGAAGGCTGCCGAGGAGGCGCGAGGCGCCAAGAAAATCGGGACGACCTCTCGGGGCATCGGACCGGCCTACGAGGACAAGACCGGCCGGCGCGGCCTGCGAGTGGTCGATCTCTTCGACGCGGAGAGTCTGAGGGAAACGATCTTCGAGCTGACCCGGGAAAAGAACTGCCTGATTCAATCCCTGTACGGAGGACCACCCCTGGATGCCCGGCAGATCTGCAAGGAGTACCTGCAGTATGGACAACGGCTCAAGGAATTCGTGGTGGATACCGCCTTTTTCCTGAACGATCAGATCCGACGAGGCAAACGGGTGTTGTTCGAAGGCGCCCAGGGGACCCTGCTGGACGTCGACCACGGGACCTACCCTTACGTCACCTCCTCCAATGCCACTGCCGGCGCGGCTTGCGTCGGGTCCGGAGTAGCCCCCTCCTGGATCACCGGAGTCATCGGTATTGCCAAGGCCTACACCACCCGAGTAGGCGGGGGGCCCTTTCCCACCGAAGCCAACGGCACCATTGGAGACGAAATCCGAAGGCGGGGAGCCGAATACGGAGCCTCCACGGGCCGGCCCCGCCGCTGCGGGTGGTTCGATGGCGTGGCGACCTCCTATTCGGCCGTCCTGAACAACCTGCAGGCCATCGTCATCACCAAGCTGGATGTCCTGGACGAATTCGAACAGATCCTGGTCTGTACCGGGTACGAGTATATGGGCTGCCGACTCAAGGAATTCCCGCCGGAGATCAAGGTCCTGGAAGCCGTCAAACCGATCTACAAGTCAGTCCCCGGCTGGCAGAGTACGACGGCAGGCATGCAGGACTACGACGCGCTGCCGGTGAAGGCAAAAGACTATCTCAAGATACTGTCGGATATCACCCGCACGGAATGTTCCTTCATCTCGACGGGGCCCGATCGGGAACACACCATCGTGCTTCCCGATTCCTGGACCGCCAAGACCCTCTATCAATAGGAAGCTGACGATTAGCGGCCAAGCACCCGGAGGCGAAGTCCGGCCCGGGCATAAATGCCCGGATGGGGGAATCCTATGAACTCCTGGTAACTGCTGTCGAAGACGTTGTCGACCCGCCCGAAAGCCTCCAGTCCGTGGGTGAGCCGATAACCGAAAACCAGGCTGGAGGTCGAATACCCGCCCACGGTCTCCATCTGCGGGACCGGTAGCTGGAAATCGTAGCGCTCGCCCACCCAGAGGATTTCCCATCGCACGCGGGTCCGCGGATGGATTTCCCAGTCCACGTAGGAGCCTCCCCTCCAGCGAGGGCGGTCCCTGAGAGGCTCGGTGGTCCCTTGCAGCTCCCAGTCCAGGAACTGCAGGTGGCCCCCCAAGCGTCCCCTCCCGTTCAGTGGCAGGGCGGCTCCGAATTCCACTCCCCGGGTGGTGGCACGGCTTCGGTTGACGAGCTGGAACAACCGGGGACTGAAGTCGACCAGGTCTCTGAACGAGTTGTGGAAAACGGCTCCGGACAGGTGCAACCGCGACTCCTCCAGTGTGTGCTCGAAGCCGAGGTCGAAACCGCGACTCCTCTCCGGCTGAAGCTCGGGATTGCCGATATTCGGTTCCCCGAGCGCATAGAAGGAGGGTAACTTGAACCCGTCTCCCCAACTGGTCTTCAAGCGGGTCCGCTCTCCCAGGGAAACCACCGCGCCCGCTCGGGGAGAGAACACGGCGTCGAAACCCTCGGCACTGTCCACCCGGCCGCCGAAGCTCAGGGTGAGCCGCCCGGCCCGATAGAGAATTTCTCCGTTGCCGGCCAGGGTCTGGCGTTCCAGGTCGAAGACACTGGGAATGAAACCGGCAATCAGAGTGTCGTTGGACCCGTCTTCGTTCCTGACTCGGGCTCCCAGGTTCAACGACAGCTCCGGGGTCAGGTTCAGTTGACTGGTGAATCCCGCCCGCAGCCGGTGGAAACCGGTTTGGCTGCTCAGCGGAGGGAGAGCACGAGGGGATGGAGGCAATCCGTCCAGGACCGCCGGAGCCGTATCGTCCTGTTGGCGGGAGAACAGGTCGAAGTCGAAGCCGTAGAGCCAGTCGGGAGAGACCTGCTGCTGGTACCCCATCCTCAGGGTCAGTTGCTCGACATCGGCAACTTTGGGGTCCCGCAGAATGGAGAACCCGGGACCGCCGCCGTTTTCCGGGAACCCACGGGAGCGGCTGTCCTGGTAGCGGGTGGCGAACTGAAGAGCCTTGCCCTCTCCCACGGGGACGGCGGACTTGAATGAGACCGTCCCCACCGAGAGGTCATCGTTTTCGACCTGCTCGTCGATGTCGAAGTAGGATCCCGCCAGGGACCAGTCGATTCCACCCAACTTGCCGCCGGACTGAAACCCGGCCCGACCGGAGCCGAAGTTGCCCAAGGCTCCCTCCACCGAGAAATGGGGCTCATCCCCTCCGCCTCGGGTGATGATGTTGATGACTCCGCCGATCCCCTCCGACCCGTACAGGGAGGACATGGGTCCGCGAACGATCTCGACTTGCTCGACGTTGTCGGTGCTCAAGGTCGAGAAGTCAACCGCGCCCCCAAGAAGGTTGGTGGTGTCATTGACGGGAACGCCGTCGATCATGACCAGGGTGAAGTTGGTTTCGCCTCCCCGCAGGGACACGGTCGTCAATCCGCCACGGCCCCCGGTTTGAGACAAGTAGAGAAACGGGACCTGGCGCAGCAGGTCGGCCATGCTTTCGACCCGGCTGTTTTCCACGAACTCCCTGGTGAGAATCGTCACCGAAGCCGAACTCGCCGAAAGCGGAATGGCTTGGGCCGAGACCGTAACCACGATGGGATCGGGCTCAATGGAGGGAGAGGGGGCCGGAGGCGGATTCTGGCAGAATCCGTCGGCGCCCGGGAGCAGCAGCACCGCCCAAGCGGTTACCAGGCTCCACCTGAAGCCGGGCTGCGCCATGAATGCAGGAAGCCGCTGCAGAACGGTGGTGGTAATGGCTTGAACGTGACAACTCAATGTTTCACCGTTTCACCCGGGCAATGCCGGTCCTAGTTCGCCGACCGTTTCCGCAAGAACTCCTGCAGAATCGAGAGAGCATCCACCGGAGGCAGCCCGGGAGTTCCCATGGCATCCTGCACATAGGACACCCGCCGCATTCCATTGAGGACACAGGAAACCCCTTGGAGATTCAAGAGCAGGCTCATGGCGATTTGGCTCAGCGAAGCCTGGGGCCTCGAATATCCGCACTCCTCCAGCAGGCTCCGAATCCGGTCGGACTCTTTTTGCTGCCGCGAAAGCGAGTATCGCTCCAGGTCTTCCAGAACGGTCCGGATGGTCTGAAAGTAGCGTTCCTGCCATTCTTCCCAATAGGAGTCACCTTGGCAAACTTTTCGGCAATCCTGGACCCACTGTTGAAGAGGAGGAGCCACATATCTCTCCACTACCCAGTCCCAGTCGGAGGCGGCGCGCACCTGGGGGGCGATCTGGAGGATCAATCCGGCCAGTCCGAAGTCGGGGCCGCCGAGCAGGGGGACTTTCAGCCGGTCAACCAACGAGCGCTCCAACTGGCGCAACGGCTCAACCAACAACTCCAGATCCTTGGGGCCGGCGTCCCCCTGACCATGACCGGAGAAGTCTGCCAGCCGAAACATCCGATTTTCGGAGAAGGCGTTGAGGGGTCGATTGATGAGCACCCCCAGCCCTTCCCGCCGGCAGAATTCAAGGGCGGTCAGCCCGTCGTTGTTGCGCTCCAGGGCGCCGCCGCTCTCGTAGAGGTTGAGCGGCAACTGGACCACTCGGAAGCGATGGCCGGAGGAAATCCCTTCCGCCTGGCGGAGACACCGCTGGACGCTGGTCATGGTTGGATCCGAAGGGGACAGGCCGTAGTTGTTGGAGCTGATGCCGTACCAGCCGATGCGGCCGTCCTTGGCCTGATCCTCCAGGAAAGCGAAGGCCTGTCCGATGCGGCGGTAGAACTCCTGGTGGTCCTGAGGGGTCGGGGTGTGGTGGTGGGCCTGGTGGCTGAGATAGTACTCCGGATTGTGCAGTAGAAACACATCCACCCGATCCCGCTTCAGCCGGCGGCAGGAGGCGCTGAGCTGAGTCTCCAGGAACCGGGGGTGAATACAGTGCCAGATCCCCTCGCCGTACTCCACCACCTCCGGGAAGGATTGCTGTTGGGCCAGGGTCATGTTCTGCCCCTGGATGTAGCCGGCCTTGGTGACCACCACCGCCCCGGAATCCCTGTCTCCGGAAAGGACCTTGCCCACCAGCGATTCCGATCGGCCGTCGGTGTAGTTGGCGCTGGTGTCGATGAGGTTCCCTCCCCGCCCCAGGTACTCCCGAAGCGACGATTCGTGTTCCCCGACACCCTCCGCGATGCGATAGCAGCCGAATCCCAGAGGATGACACCGGATACCGGTATCGCCCAGGGGTCGAAAGTAATCCTGACCAGGATGGCTCAAAGACGGAAACCTCGTTAATTCATGCAGCGACCCGGTGAGATTTGCGGGCCTGGATCAGAGGTGGATCGCCCGGCCGAAGGCGGCGGCGCCGGCTTCGTGAACAGCCTCGCCCAGCGTGGGATGGGCCTGAATGGTGGCCTCGATGTCTTCGAAGGTGGCTCCCAGCGTCATGGCCAACCCCAGCTCTCCAATCAACTCGGTGGCCTCGGAACCGATCAGGTGAGCACCCAGCAATTCCCCGTCGGCTTCGCCGAAAATCAGCTTCACAAACCCCTCGCTCTCGCCAACCGCCAGGGCCTTGCCGTTGGCTCTGAAGGGGAAACGGCCGACGCGGCAGGGCTCGCCCGACTCTCGGGCCGCCCGTTCGGTGAGCCCGACGCTGGCGACTTGAGGATTGCAGTAGGTGCAGCTCGGATAGTGGGGGAGCGGCCTGGGATTCCCGTTCCCGAAAAATCCCTCGACGGCCTGAACGGCCTGGTAGCTGGCTACATGAGCCAACCAGGGCGGCCCAATCACATCCCCGGCCGCGTAGACGCCCTCGGCCGAGGTCCGGTAGTTGCCATCCACCTGGATAAAGCCCCGATCGGTTTCGAGTTCCTGCCCGGGTGGCAGAAGCGCATCCACCCCTACGGCCACCAGGACCACCTCGGCCTCCACTCTTCCTGCAGTCGCACCACTGAAGCTCACCTGAACACCGTGCCGAGTCGCCACGCCCTCTTGCACCCGGGCGGAGGTGTGGACCTCGATGCCCTGCCGGCTGAAGGACCGGGCCAGAGCCTGCGACACTTCTTCGTCTTCAACCGGAAGCAGATGGGGCATCATCTCCAGCAAAGTCACACGGGTGCCGAAGGCGTTGTAGAAATAGGCGAACTCGACCCCGATGGCACCGCCCCCGATGATCACCATGGATGCCGGAGGGGCCTTCAATCCCAAGGCCTCCTTGCTTCCGATCACCCTCTTGCCGTCGAAGGGCAGCCCCGGCAGAGGGCGGGGCCTGACCCCGGTGCTGACCAGGACCCGATCGGCTTCCAGTGAACGCCTGGAGCCGTTGGAGAGTCTCGCCGTGACCAGACCCGGTTCGGTCAGCTCGGCCTTGCCCACCAGGTAATCGACCCGGTTTTTCCGGAACAGGTAGGCGACGCCTCCGGCCAGCCGATCAGCCACCTTTCGGCTTCTTCCCATGATCCCGGACCACTCAAAGGACAATCCCTCGAACTTCAGGCCAAAGTCCCCGGCACGGTCTTTCAGAAGCCGATAGAGCTCGGCGTTGCGCAGCAGCGACTTGCTGGGAATGCACCCCCAGTTCAGGCAGGTTCCCCCGGCACGGTCCATCTCGACGCAAGCCACCCTCCTGCCCAACTGCGCCGCCCGAATGGCGCCCACGTATCCCGCGGGGCCGCCTCCAATCACTACCAGGTCGTAGCGCTCAGACATGGTGGGCCTCTCGAGATCGATGAATGGATGGATGGGACTGGTTCACGGGAGGCATTCGGTGGGCTTTCGTTGGGACCGACTACAACCGGCCGCGGTCTATAGCAACAGCAACGCCGGCTGCTGGAGCAGCCTCCGCATCTGGCCCATGAATTCGGCGCCCACGGCCCCGTCGACGACCCGGTGATCGCAACTCAAGGTCAGGTTGAGCCGATGACCCGGGCGAATGCGATCATCCTTGTCGACCACGGGCTTCTTGACGATGGCGCCCACTCCGAGAATGGCCGCCTGAGGCGGGTCGATGATGGCCTGGAAACTGTCGATGCCCCTGGCGCCCAGGTTGGAAACGGTAAAGGTGCCTCCGCGATACTCATCGGGGTCCAACCGCTGAGCGCGCGCCCGTTCAACCAGGTCCCCGGCCTCCCGGCTGATCTGGCGCAGGTTCTTGGATTCGGCGTTTCGGATCACCGGCGTCAATAGCCCCTCTTCCAGGCTGACCGCAAACTCCAGGTTCACCTGGCCATGGCGAAGAATACCCTCCCCGGTGAAGGAGGCATTGAGCTGCGGCACCCGGGTCAGAGCCACGGCGGTTGCCTTCAGCACCAGGTCGTTGATGCTCAGCTTGCTTCCGCCCCACTCCTCCAAGGCGGAGTTGACTTGACCCTGCAGCTCCAGCAACGGTTCGGCATCGATCTCGACCTGCAGGTAGAAATGGGGGATCCGGGTCTTGCTCTCCACCATGCGTTCAGCGATGAGCTGCCGCATGGAGCTGAGGGGGACCCGTTGGCTCTCGGGGGACGGGGGCTCCGCCGAGGCACCGGCGGCATCGCCCGCGGCCAGGACATCTCGATAGAGAATGCGTCCCGACGGCCCGGAGCCTTCCACGCCGGCCAGGTCCAGTTTCATCTCCCGGGCGGCTTTTCGAGCCCGGGGCGAGGCCTTGACCCTCTCCGAGGAAGCCGCTTCGCCGGCAGTCCCCGCGCGTATTGCAGGAAACCCAACTTCAGCGGCCGGACAGGCGGATTGCGATGGCTGCCCGCCGGCATTGATCGCAGCCATGGGTTCGCCAACGGAAACCCTTTGGCCCTCCTCAACATGGATTTCAGACAGCACGCCGTCCTCCGAGGATTGCATCTCCATGGTGGCCTTGTCTGTCTCGATTTCCGCCACCACCTCTCCCCGGGAAACGGTCTCTCCGATGTTCTTGAGCCAGCGCACCACCACACCGTCTTCCATGGTGTCACTGAGTTTCGGCATGATGATCTCAGCCATGGCTGCTCCTGGCGCTCAGCGCTGACCCGCGAGCGGGGATCCTCCCGCTCTTCCCTCCCTGCCGCCTGCCCGGGGAGTGAAAAGGTACCATCCCGTCTTCAGCGGTCGCGACCGTATTGTACTTTAGCACTCACTCCAATGAACAATGAGCCTTGTGCAAAATTCGTCGTACAGCGCTGGGGACGCAGCGACGGGGACGTTGTGTTGAATTACTGGAATAACTTGTAGAGAGCCTTTAGGAGACGTTATTGAGTCAAAGCCATTCAGCAGCGGCTGATCGAAGTTATTCC
>JAJECY010000269.1 GCA_022821775.1 Acidobacteriota bacterium | reverse complement strand
TCCTGTTTTCTTCGTGGCCCTTCGTCGTCCTTCGTGTGCCTTCGTGGATAACTCTTTTTTGTTGTTTCAGGCAGACCGGCGGGCTAGCCGAGTCGGCAAGGTGGGCGTGGAACACCTTCAGGGAGGGAACTCTCCGGTCGTCATGCTCAAGTCCCGGTCACTGCTTCCTCCCAGCTCGCGGATGACCAGGCGGCGGTCCCGATAGGTCAGGCCGGCGACCCCCCGGTAATCTTGGGGGATCTTGAACAGGAAGGCCAGATAGGACCGCACCGTGGTCTGACCCGCGTCCAGATGAACGTAGAGCGGACGACCGAAGATCCTGCCCTTCTCGACCAGGACCGGGAAGGGGTGGTGCAGGCCGCTGGTTCCGAACTCCAGGCCCCGCGCCTGCGGCTTGCCGTTTTCCGAGTGGCGCCAGATGTTGAGCCAGGGGTATTCGGAAGTGCTCCACAGGTACCCGATCAGCAACCCTTGGGAGGGACTGCTGGCGGTGATCCAGCCGACCTGCTCGTCAAAGACAAACGAGACCACGTTGGGGTCCGAGTCGTCCGCCAGTCGGCGCAGCGACAACGGTTGACCCTCTTTGAGCGCCTGGGGCCAATACACTGCCGGCTCCTCCGGATTGGGCAGGGGGCTGGTCTGCATGAAGCCCTTGCGCGCGTTGCTGTCGACCAGAGTGCCCTCGTCCAGGAACGGGGGGCCGATGGTGGGATGCTGGACCATGTTGTAGATACGGCCCAGCTTGTTTCGGTTGGTGACGCTTTCGGAGACGATGCAGCTCGCCGAGGAGTCGGACAGGCGTACGGTCCGCAAGACCTCCAGTCCGGCCATGGGAAGCTGGGCCGACATGGTCGCTTCCACGGCTTCGCCCTTGCGAGACGGTCCCTCCTGAACCGCCCACTCGACCCGGCTGGCCTCCCCGTGAAAGAACATTCCGTTGCGTTCTTCGGCTTCCGTGGGCGCGCCCCAGCGATCCAGGCAGAGGAAGTGGCCCAGGGGTTTCAGGAGCACCGATTCCCCGGGGTCCCATTGGAGGGGATTGACGGAGTGGCCGGTCAAGCGGAAGTCCACCAATGAACCTCCACCGAGATCCACCACCAATCGAGCGGCCCGGCCCTCCAGAATCAGGGAAGGGCGGCCGTTGAAGAGGGTTTCGGCGTGCATGGGCGCGCTGGTGGCCAGGAGCGTAATGACGGCGGCGCTCCTGATCACGGCTCGGAATCTGTTGAGTGCGGAATTCGCCACCGGCAGACCAGGATCAAATCTCCGACAGAAGCTTTAGTTGGCCGTTGCTGTCGCCGATCGACTCGGGATGGACGCCCATGTGGCTCAGCAGAGTCATGTAAAGATTGGTCAAGGGTGTCTCGACGGGGTAGCGGATATGGCGACCGGGGTGGAGACTGCCCGACCCCCGTCCGGCGACCATCACCGGCAGGTCGTGATGCAGGTGTTCGTTGCCGTCGCTGAGACCGCTGCCGTAGACGATCATCAGGCTGTCGAGCAGGCTGCCGTCGTCGTCGGGAATCGACTTCAGTTGTCCCAGCCAATAGGCGAACTGTTGCGTGTGGTAGCGGTTGATCCTGCTGATCTGCTCGATCTTGGACTGATTCCCCTGGTGGTGAGTGAGTCCGTGGTGAGCCCCGGACACGCCGATCTCCCGGTAGGTGCGATTGCTGCCTTCCCGCCCAATCATCAGAGTCGTTATGCGGGTAAGGTCCGTCTGGAACGCCACCGTCTGCAGATCGAACAGGAGCCGCAGGTGCTCGGCAAAATCGATGGGGATGCCTTCGGGTATGTCCATTTCGGGCACCAGCCCGGCCGGTGCGTTCTCGAGCGACTCGATCCGTTTCTCGATGTCGCGGACAGCAAACAGGTATTGGTCGAGCTTGCGGCGGTCCGCCGGACCCAGGCGATTGAAGAGACTGCGAGCCTCGTCCTGGACCAGGTCCAGAATGCTGGCCCGGTCCTTGGCGCCGGTTCGGCGGGCCTGGTCCGCATCCCGAGGGGCGCCGAAGAGGCGATTGAAGATCGAGCGGGGACTGACCTCGGGCGGCATGGGGCTGGTGGGGCTGCGCCAGGAAATGCTGTTGTTGTAGGCGCAACTGTAGCCGGAATCGCAGTTGCCGACCAGTCGGGTATGTTCAAGACCCAACTCCAGGGAGGCAAACCGGGTCCGGCCGCCGACGGCCTGGGCCGCGATCTGGTCCACCGAGATGCCGTTTCGGATATCCGCCCCCTGGGTCTTCTTGGGATGGACTCCGGTGAGATAGGAAGCCGCGGCCCGCGCGTGGTCGCCCGGACCGTCGCCGAGGGCACGGCCGTTGTTGTGGGTCAGTCCGCTGAGCCACAGGCAGTCTTCCCGGTAGTCTTTCAGGGGCTGAAGGATGGACGGGAGTTCGAAGTCGGAGCCCTCGCCGGCCGGCGTCCAGTCGGACATGATGATCCCGTTGGGAACATAGACAAAGGCCAGGCGGGTCGGCGAATCGGCCGAGGACGGCACCTTGGCTGCAAAGGCGGGCACCATGGCATCCAGCCAGGGAAGTCCGATGGCTACTCCCATCCCACGCAGAAAGGTCCGGCGTGGAAGATGTCGTGGCGTCATGATCCTCCTCCGTTGGTGGTCCTCATTCGGAACGGCAGGCTCTCGACGATCGATTGGACCAGTTGGCTGAACCTGAAGCCGTTGTTTTCCAACTCCAGGCAGATCCGGTCCACCGCAGGCTTGTCGTAGGGTTCCAGGCCTCTGCCCAAGGCGTAGGTTAACATTTTTTCGGTGAGACAGCGAACGAATGCGTCGCGCTCCGTGTCGGCCAACAGCGCCTTGAGATCCTTCGGTCCCCGAAAGGAGCGTCCACCCGGCAACTCTCCGGCGGTGTCCACCGGAACCCCGCCGTCTTCCGTCCGCCAGGCTCCGACAGCGTCATAGTTTTCCAACCCGAAGCCCAGGGCGTCCATCTTCTCGTGGCAGGCAGCGCAGGCCGGCAGGCTCCGGTGCTTCTCCAGCCGCTCCCTGAGTGTCATCTGCGCTCCGTTGGGTTCCTCCTCGAGTGTCTCCATCTCGGGTGGTGGCGGAGGTGGAGTGCCCAGCAGGGTTTCCAGGATCCATTTGCCTCGCAAGACCGGGGAAGTACGAGTCGGGTAGGAGGAAACCGTCAATATGCTGGCTTGAGCAATCAGTCCCCCACGCTGTCCACCGGCCAAGTCAATCCTCCGGAAGTGCGGGCCTTCGACGCCTGGATGCCCGTAATGTCGAGCCAGTCGCTGGTTGAGGAAGGTGTAGTCGGCGTCCAGAAAATCGATCAGGCTGCGGTCTTCCTGCAGGATCGAACGGAAGAAGAACTCCGTTTCGCGACGCATGGCCTCCCGCAACGGTTCGTCAAAGTCGGGGAATCGGTCCGGGTCGGGTTGGGCGCTCTCCAGGTTCCGCAGTTGCAGCCATTGCCCGGCAAAGTTTTCCACCAGGGCCTCGGACCTGGGATCCTCGAGCATCCGCTCCACCTGTTGTCTCAGGACTCGAGGATCGTTGAGTTCGGCACTTTGGGCCAAACCGAACAGCTCGTCGTCGGGCAGGCTGCTCCAGAGAAAGTAGGAGAGACGAGAGGCGAGCTCGTAGGGGCCTACCGGGTGCTGGGAACCGGCCGGGCCGACCTCCGGATCGAATTCAAGGCGAAAGAGGAAGTGAGGCGAGGCAAGAACGGCTTGAAGAGCCAACTGAATTCCTCGTTCCAGGGGCTCTCCGTCACTTTGAGCCGACGCCACCAGGCGGTGCAACCGCTTCATCTCCTGCTCGGTTGCCGGCCGGCGGTAGGCTCGCAGCACCAGGTTGCGCAGAATGGAATCGGTGCAATCCTCCAGGTGTTCCCCGGGATCGGGACCGCAGATCAGGACCCGGCGATGACTGTCGGTCAAGGGTTCCGGCTTCACCTTGAACGGACCCAGGATTTCCATGGAATCGGCATAGATCAGGCGTTCCGGGGGTTCCTCCACCCTGTCCTCGAAAACCGCTTGTTTGAGTGCGGTGCCCAATGACTCCGAATCCAACCGGGGCGACGCCTCCAGCAGATGCAGGCCCGGGTCGACCCTGATGCGAATGTCAAAGGTGCCCCTATGGTATGCGTCGGTTGCGACGTGAAAGGTCTGAAGGGTCCTGCCGTCAAGCAGGAGGGACAGGGTGGCTGAAGGCAGCTCGGCCGGCGCCCACTGGCCCTCTTCGGCCGGCGGTGCTCTCCTTCTGTCCACCACTCTGACCCTCAGCTCGTATTCTCCCGGGGAGGGGAAGCGATGCCGGGCGAGAAGCCTGCCTTCGGACGAGTAGGGAACCGTGTGGACGCCTTCCGGGACAGAGGAGGGAGTCTGGCTGCGGGAGGCCAGGTAACGGGCCAGCATCGGCTTGACTTTTCGCCGAACCACCACGGCCCGGCCGGCGATCTCTTCGGCAGCCGCCAGGTATTTTTCCATCAGCAGCGGAGAGAGCGAGAGCACATCCCCGATGTTGTCGAAGCCGTAACCGGTATCGTCGATCGGAAAGTCCTCCGACAAACCGAGATCGAGGCCCAGCCAGTCCCGGATCGTATTGTCGTATTCACTGCGGTTGAGCCGCCGGGCGGTGACTCGTCCAGGGCTGGGTGCCACGCCGGCAGCCTCTTCCTCGAGGCGCGCTTCGATCCACCGTTCCACTTTCCTCAATTGCTCGACCGCCGGAGGGGGATTCCCCGGCGGAGGCATGCGCCCGGTGCGAAGCTCCCGCAACACGGACTGCCACAGGTCCTGCCGATTGCGGACGGGATGCTCGGGGTCGAAGTCACTCAGGTTGATTTCGGCGGTACTGAGGTTGGCGTTGTGGCACTGCAGGCAGTGTTCGGTCAGGAAGGGCTTCACCTCCTCTTCGAAGGTGGAAGCCTGAAGGGAATGGGATCCGACAAGGGCCAGAGACGCCAGTAGACACGGCAGGAAGCCAGGACGCCGTCCAGGACCGGCTGCCGCCGGAATCGGCCGGAGACGGACTTCAGGGTGAAAAAGGCTGGGGATCACCACGAGCATGCTCAACCAGAATCAAGTCAGATCGAGTATAAGTGTTTGAGCTTGCTGGGACAAGATCTTCCGGCGAGAGGTTGCGGTGGTTGAATGAAGCACCGGCACAGTGGTATACTGCACCCATGCAGGATGTAACTTCCTGCGACTCCCATGGCATTCGTCGATACGGCAGGCTGATTCCGTGTCGCCGCGAATGATGTGGGGTTTCAAAATGACCAACGTCGGCAGGCAGCCTGTTGATGTTTCCTCCGAGCCTCTTCTCGCCGAAAGCCTGCCTGTGCCAGTGACTCCCTGTCACCTGTTGTTTCAAGGTTTAAGGCTATTCCCAACCAAATTGCGGGCGTTCCGTCCTGATTCGAAGGGGGTGAGACCATTTGTTGGAGACAACCTTTATTCGGGTGGTGTTTTGCTCGGTTTTCATTTTCAGTTGTTACTACTTTCAGCCTTTTGATTTGACAAAGCCCTTGGCGGCGACTGTCGGTGCGGTGACTGCCGCGGCGATCATCATATTCGAGGTCCGCCTGAGAAAGACCTCGTTGAAGCAGCTCATCGGTGCAGCCATCGGGTCCATTCTGGGCATCAGCGGAGCCGCCATGATCGGCAGCATGCTGGTCGAGACCACCATGGACGCTGAAACCAAGTCGTTTCTTCAAATTGGACTGTTCCTCTTCATGGGTTACGTCGGCCTGGTGATGGGAGCCAACAAGGGAGACCTCCTCAACCTCTCGGCTTTGGGCGGGTTTTTTGCCGGGGAGAGACGCGGCGGGAAGAACTACAAGATCCTGGATACCAGCGTGATCATTGACGGACGCGTGGCTGACGTCTGCGAGACCGGCTTCATCGACGGAATTCTGCTCATTCCCCAGTTCGTGCTTCGAGAGCTCCAGCAGGTAGCCGATTCAGCCGATTCCCTGAAGCGGAATCGGGGACGGCGCGGTCTGGATATCCTCCAGCGGATACAGAAAATGGCCGGAATTGAGGTGCAGATCCTGGAGAAGGACTTTCCTCAGATCCGCGAGGTGGACTTGAAGCTCATTGAGCTGGCCAAGGAACTGGAGGCCAAGATTGTTACTAACGACTTCAACCTCAACAAGATAGCTCAATTGCAAGATGTTCTTGTGTTGAATATCAATGAGTTGGCCAACTCGCTGAAGCCGGTCGTACTTCCGGGCGAGGTCATGAAGGTGTTCATCCTCAAGGAGGGCAAGGAGTACAACCAAGGGGTGGCCTACCTCGATGACGGCACCATGGTAGTGGTGGATAACGCCAGAAAGATGATCGGAAAGACCATCGACACCTCGGTCACCAGCGTCCTTCAGACCACCGCCGGCAAGATGATATTCGGTCGCTACCACGACCGTTCTCACAAGATGGAAGCCGTTGGACCATGAATGTGGCTGCCATCATTCCGGCGGCGGGAATCGGGACGCGGATGAAATCCTCCAGCCCCAAACAGTTCATTCCGCTGGGGGATGGCTCGGTCCTCATCCACACCTTGGGAAGGTTCGCGGCCTGCAGCCGGGTTCTGACGGCCTGCGTCTCGCTCAGAGAGGCGGACATGCCCCTGTTCCGCCAGGAGCTGGAGCAGCGGGGGCTGTCGGACTTCGCCCGCCTGGTTCCAGGTGGAGCCCATCGCCAGGAATCGGTCTACAACGGCCTCAAGGCGCTTGATTCGGGCACCGATATCGTAGTGGTGCATGACGGTGTCAGGCCCTTTGTGGAGCCGGCCATGATTGAGGCCGTAATCGATGCAGCGGCTGAGAAGGGCAGCGCCATTGTGGCCCTCCCCTGCGTTGATACGGTCAAGCAAGTTGAACGACAACGGGTGGTGGCCACTCTGCCGCGCGAGAAAATTGTCATGGTTCAGACTCCGCAAGCCTTTCGCTACGATATTCTCAAGGAAGCGTTTGAAAGGGCCCATGCCGACCACTATCACGCGACCGACGAGTCCTGTCTGGTGGAGCGCCTGGGTTATCCCGTAGCGGTCCTGCTGGGTAGCGAGCGTAACATCAAGATCACCAAGCCTGCCGATCTGCTGCTGGCCGAACTCTTCGTCCAGCAGTCTTCCAGCCCCGGAGTTGGGGGTTGAGCAGGACAGAGTCAGGTGTCACAACTTCCCAATCAACCACCGGAAATCAGCAGTCAACAAAGCCTTTTGCACAATTCGTCGTCGAGCGCTGGGGACGGTGTTTTATTTATGTAATAACTTTTAATTATCCCAAATGAGTCGTTTTTTTTTAAAAGCCGTTCAGCAGCGGCTGATCGAAGTTATTCCAGTAATTCAACAACGTCCCCTATTCACGTCCTTCGTCGTTCTTCGTGCCCCTTCGTGGATATCTCTTTAGCCTTCGTTGCTTGTCGTTCTGAGGCACAGCCACGCTAGCAATGCCCAATCGTCTCCGTTTCGCTCCGAGCCCGACCGGTGATTTGCACGTCGGCAATGCCCGGACCGCCGTCTTCAATTGGTTGTTCGTCAAGAAGTATGGCGGAAGCCTGCTCATTCGGATCGAGGACACCGACCGGGTCCGTTCCGAAAGTCGTTTCGAGGATCTGATTTGCAGGGATCTGAAGTGGCTTGGACTGGATTGGCATGAAGGGCCGGACCGCGGCGGGCCGTTCGGCCCCTATCGCCAAAGCAGCCGCACGGCAATTTATGCGCGCCGTGCCGAGTCGCTGTTGGAGACAGGGTCCGCCTACCGCTGTTTTTGCAGTGAGGAGGAATTGGGGCGGCAGGCCCTGGAGACGCGGCGGTCGGGAGTCGCCCGGGAGTGTCCTCGATCCTGCCGAAAGTTCTCTGCGAGGGAGGTGGCTCAACGGCTGAAGGATTCACATCCGGCGGTGATTCGCCTGAGGGTCCGCTCCGGCAAGGTAGTCTTTCAGGATCTGGTCCATGGCGAGATGACGTTTGACAGCGCCGTGGTGGGAGATCCCATCCTGGTCCGGTCCAACGGAATACCCACCTACAACTACGCGGCGGTCGTGGACGATGGCCTGATGAAGATCAGCCATGTCCTGCGTGGCGACGACCACCTGTCCAACACCCCTCGACAGGTCCTGATATACGAGGCCCTGGGATGGCCCTTACCGGTCTTCGCTCATTTGTCGACCATTCTGGGGCCCGACCGCACCCGTCTATCAAAGCGACACGGGGCAACCTCTCTGCAACACTTTCGGGATCAGGGAGTTCTTCCGGAGGCCTTGCTCAACTACCTGACTCTCTTGGGATGGGCGCCCGGGGAGGACCAGAGTGAAATCCTCTCGCCGGAGGAGCTGGTTGCAAGCTTCGACATCGAGCGGGTGTCCAAGAGTTCGGCCGTCTTCGACAGCCAAAAGCTGTATTTTTTCAATCGGCACTATCTGAAAGAGTGCGACCCCTCTCGTGCTGTCGATTGGGCGAGCGCCTATCTTAGGCGGGAGGGACTGTTGGACAAGGTGGATTCCGGAGTGCGCCAATGGGTAGGCCTTGTGGTAGAGGCCTTTCTGCCCGGAATGGACCACTTGAGCCAGATTTCCCAAAAAGCTCACCAGTTATGGTCTTTCGAGGCGGAAAAGGCCGTTCAGGACGAGGGAGTACGCCGGGTGCTGTCGCTGCCCGGGGCTGCAAGAGTCGTTGACGAACTCAGGAATCAGCTTTCTCATGAGGAGCGCGACGTGGTTCGGGAATGGTCGTCCATCGTGCAGAGCGTGAAGTCGGCCAGCGGCCAAAAGGGGAGAAGGCTTTTTCATCCCATTCGGGTAGCGCTGACGGGCAAGGATTCGGGGCCGGAGCTGGACAAGCTGGTGTCCATTTTCGAGGGCGGCAGTCAGCTCGAGTTGCCCCATCGAATCAAGGACTGCCGGGCCAGGCTCAACGAGTTCCATGGCGCCATGCTTTCCCGCGGACTGATACCGTCGTGTAGCCGGTGATGGAGCAACTGATCTACGGCATTCATCCGGTGAGAGAATGTCTGAGATCCGGCGCCAGACCGGTTTCGTGCCTCTACATCGCCCGTGAAACCGGCGGCCCGGGACTCAAGGCCATCGTCCATCTCGCCAGGCGCCAGGGACACACCATCCGGTTTGAGCCGCGTAACCTTCTGGATCAGCGGGTGGGCGGCGCCAAACACCAGGGAGTGGTGGCGGTCTGTGTCGCCCGGCCTTACGTCGAGTTGGAAGATCTCTTGGACGGTTTGGGGCCGGCGCCTCTGGTGGTGGTGTTGGATTCTGTCGAGGACCCACGAAACCTGGGCGCCGTCTTGAGGTGCTGCGCGGCCGCCGGGGTGGATGGGGTGATTGTCACCAGGGACCATGCTGCCGGAGTGACGGCCACCGTCTCCAAGGCGGCGGCCGGTGGACTGGAGTATCTGTCCATCGCTCGCGTGAGCAATCTCGCCAGAGCCATCGATCAACTCAAGACGAAGGGAATATGGGTTGCAGGGGTGGAAACGGGGCAGCCGCTCGGATGCCAGGATCTGGATTTGACCCTCTCCACGGCACTGGTTCTGGGGAATGAAGGAGCGGGGTTGAGGCGGCTGGTGCGGGAAAAATGCGATTTCCTGGCTTCAATTCCCACCCCCGGGCCCATCCGGTCGCTGAACGTGTCGGTTGCCGCCGGCATTGTGCTCTATGAGGCCATCCGTCAGCGAGGTCGCGGCCGAAGCCGTTGAATCGGATAGTTCGGTAATTGTTCTTGCGCGGGAAGCCGCTTTTTGCTATGTTTGGGTGTTTGCCAACGGGCTGGCGTAGCTCAGTTGGTAGAGCATCTGATTTGTAATCAGAGGGTCGGGGGTTCAAGTCCCTTCGCCAGCTCCAGCGATTGAGTTCGTTGGGAGAGATGGCCGAGTGGTTAATGGCAGCAGACTGTAAATCTGCCGCTCCTTGCGAGCTACGGAGGTTCGAATCCTCCTCTCTCCACCACATTATCGTAGCTAGAGGCGGGAGTAACTCAGTGGTAGAGTCACAGCCTTCCAAGCTGTTGGTCGCGGGTTCGAGCCCCGTCTCCCGCTCCAGAGTTATGCCCACGTAGCTCAGATGGTACGAGCGCGTCCTTGGTAAGGACGAGGTCACCAGTTCAAGCCTGGTCGTGGGCTCTGCCTTCCGTTGAACATTCCGTCTACACCCGAAAGAGGTCCGATTTAACGTTCAAGTTGGGATGGCTGAGGCTTGTCCCGTGAATGCAAGGAGAGTATGCGATGGCGAAGGAGAAATTCGATCGAAGCAAGCCGCACATCAACATAGGGACGATCGGGCACATCGATCACGGGAAGACGACGTTAACGGCAGCGATCACGCGGGTATTGGGGAAGCGGGACCCGAAGGTAGCGTTTCGG
>JAJECY010000120.1 GCA_022821775.1 Acidobacteriota bacterium | reverse complement strand
CGTGCAGATATTGATAAGCGGTGCCGTGCCCGGAGATTCCCTTGCCGACCCTGGGCAGAATCCAATGGAAGTAGAACTGGAAGAGCCTTTTGAAAAGTGGAAGCGTAGGCCGTGAGAATTCCAGGACCACGATCCGGCCCTCGGGCTTCAGCACACGCCACATTTCTCCCAGCCCTTCACCCCAGCTTTCCAGGTTGCGCAGCCCGAACGCCACGGCCAGTCCGTCAAAGGTGTTGGCCGGGAAGGGCAGCCTCAGAGCATCGGCTTCCAGCAGCTGGGCGCGTTGCTGCAGGCTCCTCTTGGCGAGCTTCTCCCGGCCCAGCTTCAGCATGGGGTGGCTGAAGTCCGAACCCACGATGCGGGCGCACCCCTGTTTGGCCATTTCCACGAGCAGGTCTCCGGTGCCGCAGCAGAGGTCCAGGCACAGGGCGTGGCGGTCCTCCAGCGGGTCGGCCAGCAGGGAGGCCGCCTGGCGGCGCCAGCTCCGGTCCACGTTGAGAGACAGCAAGTGGTTCAACAGATCGTAGCGGGGGGCGATCGAGGAGAACATGCGGCGGATCTGACTGGCTTGTGGACTCAGCATGCAGTGTGGCGGGATTGGCGCAGGTACTCCCGGACGACCGCTTCCACCACTTCGGCTGGGGTATCCTCCACGATCTCCACTTCGCCGATGCGGCGCGGGAGCACGAATCGAAGACGGTGGTCGGTAAATTTCTTGTCGGAGCGCATATGGTGGTGGATCGATTTCCAGGTGAGGTTTCCCAAAGAGGGAAGCGGGGAGAGCCGCCTCAGGTCCGACTGGATGGTTTCAGCCTCGGTTGGATCGATCTTGTCCAGTTGCAACGCGATGCGGGTAGCCAGGATCATTCCGTGGCCGATGGCCTGCCCGTGGGTGAACCGCCTGTAGCGGGTGGCCGCTTCGATGGCATGGCCGAGCGTGTGGCCGAAATTGAGCACCATGCGGGCCTGGCTTTCCCGCTCGTCCCCGGAGACGACAGCGGCCTTGATTTCCACGCAGCGCACAATCATGCTCGCCAGACCGGCTCTGTCCCGGCCAGGATAGCTGCCGTGCTGCCGAACCACCTGGTCGTAGAGCTTGCGGTCGGCGATCACGCCGTACTTGATGGCTTCGAAGAGTCCCGAGTCCAGCTCCCGGCGGGGCAGCGTGAGAAGCAGTTCCGGATCGACGAAGACGGCCCGGGGCTGATAAAAGGCTCCCACGAGGTTTTTCCCCTTGCTGAGATTGACCCCGGTCTTGCCTCCGATGGCGCTGTCGATCTGAGCTACCAGGGTGGTGGGAACCTGAATGCAGGGCAATCCGCGCAGATAACTGGCGGCCGCGAATCCGGCCACGTCGCCGACCACGCCTCCCCCCAGCGCAACCACGGGAGTGCGGCGGTTGACCCCCAGGCCGGCCAGCCTCTTGTAGATCGATTCCAGGGTGGACAGGGTCTTGAAGCGCTCCCCATCCGGAATCTCCAGGACCTCGTGAGGCAATCCCGCCTCGCTCAACGACCGCTGCAGCGCCTCTCCATGCAAGTCCAGGATTGGCCGGCTCGAAATCACCATCAGCCTGGATGAGGATCGCCAGGGATCGAGAAGGCTTCCGACCTTGCGCAGCAGGCCGTTTTCGATGGTGATCCGATACCCTCTATCGGCCAGATTCAGGGGCACGATCTTCATGGTGGAATTCCTGCCGAGTCGCTGGAGGACGGTACGGGTTCCGATCCGCGGACACGGTGGTTATTGACGTTCGCACTCTGCTGCCGGGTCGGGTTGCCGACCCGCTCAGGACGAAGGCCTCCCGGCGGCCACCCACTCGAGGTATCGCCTGAGATCGTTGCGGATCGACTTGACAACCAGGGCCAGAATGCCGGCGTCGTCCAGGAACCCTATGCCCGGGATCACATCGGGCGAGATGTCGATCGGGTTCAGGAAATAGAGAATACCCGCCAGCGCCAGGACGAGCGATTTCCAGGGGAGAGGCCGGTACGCTCCACTGGACCAGTCCGCAACCAGCCGGAAAAGCGCCAAGAGGTCGACCCAGACCATGAGCAGCCAGCGTCGGTTGCGATAGGCCTTGGTCAGGGCGTCTTGCACCAGCCGCCCCACCCGGTTTCGATCGGAGGCGATCTTTCCGGCATCTGCCGCGGCAGTTTCAAAGCTTCTGGAATCACCCACAGCCCCTCCATTTCCCTGGCGGGTTAGGGTCCTGTGCTACAATCGCTGGCGACCCTCCCGAGTCCTCATGTGTCTGCAGCAGGATTTTACCACCGGGCGTCGTGGCTTTCCTAAACCGTGGCCGAAAAGCTCTGAGCGAGTCATCCTACCGCCTCCTCCGGGAACGCATGGTGGAGGAACAGATCCTGGTGCGGGGAGTCACCAGTCCCGGTGTTCTCCAGGTCATGCGGGAGGTTCCTCGCCACTGTTTTGTACCGCTCCCCCACAAAGACCAGGCTTATGAAGACCGCCCCCTGCCCATTGGCAACCGACAGACGATCTCTCAGCCCTACATCGTGGCGCTGATGACCGATCTGGCTCAGGTAGGCCGGGAGGCGGTAGTTCTGGAGGTCGGAGCCGGATCGGGTTACCAGGCCGCCGTCCTGGCGCGGTTGGCCAGGCAGGTGTTTGCCCTGGAGCACTTGGCTCCATTGGCCTCCCGCGCTGGAAAGCGCCTGAAGGAGCTGAATTATCACAACGTGGAAGTCGGGCTGGGAGACGGCTATCTGGGCTGGCCTCAGCACCAGCCCTATGACGCGATCCTGGCTTCGGCGGCGATCGATCACGTGCCGCAGGCCCTGTTGGATCAGTTGAAACCCGAGGGACGGATCGTGCTTCCACTGGCCAGAACCTTCGACTCTCAAGTGCTGGTAGTGGTTCAAAAGAGTCGGGACGGGAGGAAAATGGAGCGGGAAGTCATTCCGGTGCGCTTCGTTCCTTTCGTCAGGCCGGGAACGCCGGGGTAGCCGGCTGGGCTGACCGGCGCCGAGATAACCGCTCCAGGGAAGGGCTTGCCGGGATTGGAGAAATCTCGGTTCTCGAGGCTTGTTTGCAGCGAAAGCGGGCTGGATGGGAGGGATGTCCATGAGGAGAAAACCGACTTTGATCAGGATAGGGATGCTGCTGGCCCTTGGACTGCTGCTCCCGGGCATGGCCGGTTCAGGGGTGCCGGAGGAAACGACTGAAGAGGACGATGCCATTGAGTCTCTGCGTTATCGGGCGGCCCGGGGAGACACCAGCGCTCAACTGGAGCTGGCAGACAGATACGATCTGGGGGACGGCGTGCCGCGGGACGAGATCGAGGCCGCCAAGTGGATTCGCCGCGCCGCCGAGAAAGGAGACGTTTCCGCCCAGATGAAGCTCGGCGCCCTCTACGACCTGGGTCGCGGCGTGTTGAGGGACCTGAAGGAAGCCAACAAATGGGTGCGACGGGCCGCCGAGCAGGGGAGTCCTGCCGGTCAACTGGCCCTGGCCATCATGTACGCGGAGGGCAGGGGAGTGCGCCGTGATCGGAAGGAAGCCGTCAAATGGTATCGATACGCGGCCGAGCAGGATGAGGCCAGCGCCCAGTACGCCCTCGGCCAACTCTACTATCTCGGCAGAGGCGTGGCGAGAGACAAGGTGGAAGCCTATAAGTGGTTGAGCCTGGCCGCTTCCGACTGGGAGTCGTTCGGAAGGGAACGGGATCAGTTGGCCGGGAGGATGAAACCGTCCGAGCTGGTGGAGGCCCAACGGCGGGCGCTCGAGTGGAAACCCAAGAGTTGGAAGGAGTTGAAAGGGGAGGAGATGGAGAACCGGAAGCCGTGATACACCCAGTCACCCTGGTTCGCGGAGACGGCATCGGGCCGGAAGTCACCACGGCCACCACTTTCGGGTTCAAGTCAAGACTTGTCGCTTCCTTCCTTGGATTTCTCCACCGCGCCCGACTGGTTGTCACCCCCACTGATGCCTTTCTTGAAGGAAACAATTCCCTCGGCCAGGGATTTTCCCAGAGACGGAAGTTTCTTGGGGCCAAACACCAGAAGCGCAATGACCACGATGATGACCATCTCGGTGATTCCGATGGGGCCTAGCATGATTCGCCTCCTCGCTGGGAAAACTGGTTGATTTCCCCGTTTTTCGCCGGGGTGCGCTTGCCTCGGAAGTACAGCGCCCGTTCCCTTCCTGCCTACTCCGGATTGACCCGCACCCCGAAGCCTTCCAGCTCCCTGGTTTGCTGTCCGGTGGCGTCGGTGCTCAAGGGGTTGCCGGCCAGGTAGAGCCGCAGGTAGGGAGCAAATCGCTTCTCGCCCTCAAAATCCTTCTTGCTCATGGCCACCAGCTTGCCGAGGTCGCTGATCCGGTTGTTGTTGAGGATCAGGTAGCGCAATTCGGTCAGCGGCTCCAGTGGAGAGAGGTCGGCCACCCGGTTGCCGGTCAGATCCAGGGAGGAGAGGAAGCGCAACTGGCCCAGCGGTTCGAGGTCCGAGACCTGGTTGCCCGCAAGGTAGATCGACCAGAGCTTGCGCAGGTCCGCCACGGCGCTGATGTCACTGATTCGATTGTGGGAGAGGTAAAGGGAATTGAGAGCGGTCAGGCCCTTGATCGGAGTCAGGTCCGAAACCCGATTGTTTTCCAATTGCAGGTATTGCAGCTTGATCAGTCCCGCCAGCGGTTGGATGTCTTCAATGCGGTTGCCGGAAAGGTCAATGGTTTGAATGCCTTTCAAGTCCTTCAAGGGACTCAGATCGCTGATCTGATTGTTGGCCAGGTCCAGGGCGGCCAGGTTCAGACATTTCTCCAGCCCCGTCAGATCCCGAATCTCGGCCCCGCGGACTTTCAGGGTGGAGAGGCGTTCCAGATCCTCCCGGGTGAGCGCCTCGGATGCGAAAACCGCCTTCTTGACAGCGGCTTCCAGCGTCTTGTCGGCAAAGGCGGAGCCGGCGTCCTCGGCCGACACGGTTCCGGCGCTGGTGAACAGCAGCAAGGCGGCGGCGAGAATTGATTGAAGCCATCTGTTCATGCGAACCTCCAGAGCGTTCACCTGGGACGCCGGTCGGACCGGAGTGCAAGTCTAATCCCAATCCTCCCTCCCCGCAAGTCTTCCGCCGCCGTCCCAAGCGCAAGCAGCCGGCTCAGTCGGTTTTCAGAACTGCCAGGAAGGCCTCCTGAGGGATGTCCACCCTGCCCACCCGCTTCATGCGCCGTTTGCCTTCCCGCTGGCGTTCCAGCAGCTTGCGCTTACGGGTGATGTCCCCGCCGTAGCACTTGGCGGTGACGTTCTTCTTCATGGCCCGCACCGTTTCCCGGGCAATCACCTTGCTGCCGATGGCAGCCTGGATGGGAACCTCGAACATCTGTCGCGGTATCAGCGATTTCATCTTTTCCACCAGGGCGCGCCCGCGGCCGTGAGCCTGGTCGCGATGGACGATGACCGACAGGGCGTCCACCGTCTCGCCGCCCACCAGGATGTCGAGTTTGACCAGGGGAGAGGTCCAGTGACCCGAGAGCTGGTAGTCCCAGGAGGCGTAGCCGCGGGAAGCGGACTTGAGTCGATCGTAAAAATCCATCACGATTTCGTTGAGCGGGAGATCGTAGGTGATCAAGACCCGGGTCGGCGTCAGGTAGTCCATGGATTTCTGGACGCCTCGCTTTTCTTCCAGCAGCCTCAGCAGCGGCCCCACGTACTGGTGGTGAGTCATGATCATGGAAGTGACCACCGGTTCCTCGATCTTGTCGATCCGGGACGGGGGAGGCAGCCGGGTGGGGTTGTCCACTTCCACCACCTCGCCTTCGATGGTCTTGACCCGGTAACGAACTCCCGGCGCCGTCGTGATCAGAGAGAGGTCGAATTCCCGCTCCAGCCGTTCCTGGACGATCTCCATGTGGAGGAGTCCCAGAAATCCGCAGCGAAATCCGAAACCCAGCGCAGTGGAGGTCTCCGGCTCGTAGAAGAAGGATGAGTCGTTCAAACGCAGTTTCTCCAGCGCATCCCTCAGCGCCGAATACTGGTTGGGCTCGATGGGGTAGAGGCCGGAGAAGACCATGGGTTTGATTTCCTGGAAACCGGGAAAGGGAACACGAGTGGGGTTGGCGTCCTCGGTGAGGGTGTCCCCGATCTGCGTGTCGGAGACCTTCTTGATATTGGCGATGACAAACCCGACCTCTCCCGCCGAGAGTTCCGCAACCGCTTCCATCTTGGGTGTCTGCACTCCCACCCGCTCGACCTCGTAGGCTCGGCCGTTGGAGACCAGCCGGATCTTCATGCCCGCCCTGAGTGTGCCGTCGATCACCCGAACCAGGACGATGACCCCGCGGTAGAGGTCGAACCAGGAATCGAAGATCAGGGCCTTCAGGGGCTGGGTCCGGCTTCCCCGCGGGGCCGGGATCTCCCTGACGATTCCCTCCAGGACCTCCTGAACCCCGGTACCGTGCTTGGCGCTGACAAGCAGCGCGTTTCGGGTGTCCAGCCCGATGACCTGCTCGACCTGTTCCTTGACGCGGTCGGGCTGGGCTCCCGGCAGGTCGATCTTGTTGATGACGGGAACGACCGTGAGATCATTGTCGATGGCCAGGTAGGTGTTGGCCAGGGTCTGGGCTTCAACTCCTTGGGAAGCATCCACCACCAGCAGGGCTCCCTCGCATGCCGCCAGGCTCCGGGAGACTTCATAGCTGAAGTCGACGTGTCCGGGGGTGTCGATCAGGTTCAGGGTGTAGTCCTCCCCGCGCCGACCGCGGTACTTCAGGCGTACGGCATGGGCCTTGATGGTAATCCCGCGCTCCCGTTCCAGCTCCATGTCGTCCAGAACCTGTTCGGCCATCTCGCGTTGCGACAGCGTCCCGGTGAATTCGAGCAGGCGGTCGGCCAGGGTCGATTTGCCGTGGTCGATGTGGGCAATGATGGAGAAGTTTCTGATGCGTGCGGGATCCATGCTCGGCGTGCCGCCTCCCTGGCGGCGCCCTCCCTGGTCTCGGAACCGAATGCAGGGGGCTTAAGTAGCCCAGCGCGCTTGCCCTTGTCAAATGGTTTGCAGGTTTCCGGCCCATGACCGCTGTAGAGCAGGTTTTTCTTGACAACCGCATGTGTATCGCATAGGTTCGGGGATTTGTGCGCCGGTGCGTCTTGAACGCGGGATATCTCATGCCGACCTATCAACCCAAAGCAGCCGAACTCCAGCGGAAATGGTACCTGGTGGACGCTCAAGACGTGGTCCTGGGGCGTTTGGCGACCCACGTGGCCACCTTGCTCACCGGCAAGGGAAAACCCATCTGGGCTCCCCATCTGGATACGGGCGACCACGTGATCGTCGTCAATGCCGAGAAGGTCCGGCTGACCGGAAATAAATGGGAGCAAAAGGTCTATTACCGCCACTCGGGCTATCCGGGAGGGATCAAGGCGGTGAAGGCCAAAGACCTCCGGGCGAAGCGACCGGACCGGATGGTGGAAGGGGCGGTCAAAGGCATGCTGCCCAAATCCCGGCTGGGCCGGGCCATGGTCAAGAAGTTGAAGGTGTACCGTGGAGATTTTCATCCTCACGAATCCCAGAGGCCGGAAACGTCACAGGTGCCGGGCTAGAAGTGTAGATTGTTAAAGGAGCCGATGCATGGAGGCATTAGTTCAGTACTACGGAACGGGACGGCGCAAGTCCTCGACAGCACGAGTCTACTTGAGGCCGGGTCAGGGTGAATTCCGCATCAATCGCCGTTCCCTGGAATCCTACTTCAAGAGCCTGACTCTGCGGATGTTGATAAAGCAGCCCTTTCAGGTCACCGAGACCCTGGACAAGTTCGACACGATCGTCAACGTAAACGGGGGAGGGCCTACCGGGCAGGCTGGAGCTGTCCGGCACGGCATCGCACGCGCTCTGCTCGAATACGACGGCGAGTTGAGGAAGACACTCAAGAAGAGCGGCTTTTTGACCCGGGATTCCCGGATCAAGGAGCGGAAGAAATACGGGCAGCCGGGAGCCCGCAAGCGTTTCCAATTCTCCAAACGATAAGCCCAGAATGCTCAGGAGGTTTGTTTGGCATCAGTCTCGATGAAAGAACTGCTGGAGGCCGGAGTCCACTTCGGCCACCAGACCAGACGCTGGAACCCCAAGATGAAGCCCTATATTTTTGGGGAGCGCAATGGAATCTATATCATTGACCTGCAAAAGACCCTGCGCATGTTCAAGGAAGCCACCCGCTTCATCGCCGAGGTGACGGCTCAGGGCGGATCCCTCCTTTTCGTCGGGACCAAGCGTCAGGCGCAGGATGCCGTCGCGGCGGAAGCCCAACGGTGTGGAATGTACTTTGTCAACCAGCGTTGGTTGGGAGGACTGCTGACCAACTTCGTCACCATCAAGAAGTCGGTCGCGCGGTTGAAGGAGCTGGATGAGATGTCGACCGACGGCCGATACGAGCTCCTGTCCAAGAAGGAAGTAGCGCGGCTGGAACGCGAGCGCCGGGGGCTGGAGAAGAACCTCTCGGGGATCAAGGAGATGAAGTCCCTTCCCCGCATTCTCTTCGTGATCGACTCCAAGAAGGAAGAGATCGCCGTGCGTGAGGCCAACCGGCTGCACATTCCGGTGGTGGCGGTGGTCGACACCAATTGCGACCCGGATCGCATCGATCACGTGATTCCGGGGAATGACGATGCGCTACGAGCCATCAAGCTCTTTACCTCCAAGGTGGCCGACGCAGTGGTGGACGGTGCGGCTGCCTTGAAGGAGAAGGCCGCGGCCCGGGAGGAGGCGGCGGCAGAGGCCGGCCAAGCCGCGCCCGAGGGCGCAGCGACCTCGAAGAAGGACCGTCCCCCGGTCGACAGTGGCGCTGAGGCCCAGGACGTGGCCTGAGGATCGGGGCGAACGGATTGCCGCAGACCGGACCCTGCCCGGATTTCCAGTCGGGGTGTGACTTCCCTCTGTTCTTCTTCAACGCATTCTTTCCACGGGTAACCTTTCCCAGCCCAACCCGAAGCACACCAGGACAGAAACCGCCAGCCACCGGATGCCGTCAAAGCAGGTTCGGTCTTCCAGGCGCCCGCAGAGTGATTCATGAGCGATAATCTTGTTTGAGAGGATGTGGACATGCCCATAACAGCCCAACAAGTCAAGAGTCTACGAGAGAGAACCCAGGCCGGAGTGCTGGATTGCAAGTTGGCGTTGCAGGAGGCCCAGGGAGATTTTGATAAGGCGACCGTCATTCTCAGAAAAAAGGGATTGGCGGCGGCTGCCAAACGGGCCGACCGAGCTACCGCGGAGGGGTTGATTTTTGCCTACATCCACCCCGGCGACAGCCTGGGAGTTCTGGTGGAACTGAATTGCGAAACCGATTTTGTGGCCAAGACCCCGGAATTTCGGGACTTGGTCAAGGACATTGCCATGCACATTGCAGCGCTGGCGCCAAGGTATGCGCGCCGGGAGGATGTACCTCAAGGCGAGATCGATCAGGAAAAGGAGATCTATCGATCCAAGGCTCTGGCCAGCGGCAAGCCCGAAAAGATCGTCGAGCGGGTGGTTGAAGGCCAGCTTGGCAAGTTCTATGGAGAGGTGTGTCTGCTGGAGCAGCCTTTTGTCAAGGACCCCTCCATCACGGTGGGACAACTGGTGGCCGACCGGATCGCCTCCACCAAGGAGAATATCAACGTGCGGCGGTTTGTGAGATTCAAGCTGGGAGAAGGGCTGCAGAAGAGATCGGCTGACTTTGCCGGAGAGGTGGCGGCTCAACTGGACTGAGTTCATCAGAGAGCCTATGGCGGCGCCCGTGTACAAGAGAGTTCTGCTGAAGCTGAGCGGTGAGGCCCTGATGGGGAAACAGGCGTTTGGGGTGGACCCCCAAGTTGCCGGAACCGTGGCGCGGGAAGTGCGTGAAGTGCACCGCCTGGGGGTGGAAATCGCCATCGTCATCGGGGGGGGCAACATATTTCGGGGCCTGTCGGCGACTGCGCAGGGGGTGGAGAGGGTGTCGGGCGACCTCATGGGGATGCTGGCCACCGTGATCAACGCCATCGCTCTGCAGGACGCACTGGAAAAGGTAGGGGTGTTCACCCGGGTGCTGTCGGCCATCGAAATGCGTGAAGTGGCCGAGCCTTTTATCCGCCGGCGCGCCATTCGGCATCTGGAAAAACGTCGGGTGGTCATCTTTGCGGCGGGCATCGGCAATCCCTACTTCTCGACCGACACGACGGCGGCGCTGAGGGCCATGGAGGTCAAAGCCGAGGTGATACTGAAAGCCACCAAGGTCGACGGAATTTTCGATGCCGACCCGATGAAGGTGAAGGATGCCAGGATGTTCGACCGGATCAGCTATATCGACGTGATCGGCAAAGGCTTGAAGGTTATGGACGCCACCGCGATATCCTTGTGCATGGAAAACCACATGCCGATCGTTGTTTTCAACCTGGGGTACAGCGGCAACATCAAGCGGGCCGTTCTCGGGGAAAAGATTGGAACCGTCGTCAAGGTGTAAGCCCATGATCAAGGATGTGATCAGGAACACGGGAATCCGCATGGAGAAGGTGGTTGAGGATCTCCGCCGCTATCTCTCCACGGTGCGCACCGGGCGCGCCTCGGTCTCGCTGCTGGATCCGATCAGCGTGGACTACTACGGGACGGCGACTCCCATCAGCCAGGTGGGTACGCTGGCTGCTCCGGACCCGACCCTGCTCACCGTGCAGCCCTGGGATATCTCTCTCCTGCCGGCCATTGAGAGAGCCATCCTGGCCTCCGACCTGGGCTTGAACCCCGCCAACGACGGCAAGATCATCCGTATTCCCATTCCCCCGCTGAACGAAGAGCGCCGCAGGCAGTTGGCCCGGCATGTCGGCAAGGTGCTGGAGGAGCATCGGACATCCCTGCGCCACATCCGGCGGGACGAGAACGATGTCCTGAAGAAAATGTTGAAGGACAAGGATCTCTCGGAAGACGACGAACGCAGGGGGCTGGAGGAGATTCAGAAGCTGACCGACCGGTACATGGTGCGCCTGGAGGACTTGGCCAAGAGAAAAGAAGAGGAGATCCTTACGATTTAGTGGTCAGTGAAGTTTGAAGTTTGAAGTGTGAAGTTTGAAGAGGGAAGAGGGAAGAGTGGAGAAGGGAAAGTGGTCAGTGAAGGGTTGTGGGAGCAGACAAGCGCCTTTCGAGTTGATTGCGCCGTTCGATCAACCCGGCCGGGATCAACAATTTGATTGACGTATCGATCCAGCATTTTGATTGACAGCAGGGGATTGGGTTGCTATAGTTTCGTGGTTTTGCTTCCGGGGCGTTTTCGCCCGGCTATATTATTGATAATGCGTGAATTCTGGGAGATTAGGAGTTGCCGACGTTTAATCAGCTGGTGAGGTTGGGTCGAACCAAGGCCAGAGACAAGACCAGCAGTCCAGCACTCCAGGGCTGTCCCCAAAAGCGGGGTGTCTGCGTGCGGGTCTATACCTCGACACCGAAGAAGCCGAACTCGGCGTTGCGCAAGGTGGCTCGAGTGCGGTTGACCAACGGCATAGAGGTCACGACCTATATTCCTGGCATTGGCCACAACCTCCAGGAGCATTCGATTGTGCTGATTCGCGGAGGCCGTGTGAAGGACCTGCCTGGAGTACGTTACCATGTCGTGCGCGGGACCCTGGACTCGACTGGTGTTGAGAATCGCAAGCAAAGCCGGTCCAAGTACGGGGCCAAGCGGCCCAAGTAAATCACCCCCGGTTTCGAATCCAACGGCTTAACCTGCGGCGTAGTCCGCAATGCCCGTCTCAGGAGCAGCAGTCATGCCACGCAAAGGACATGTGCCGAAACGCCAGGTCATACCCGACCCCGTCTACAACAGTCCCCTCGTCTCCAAGTTCATCAATTGCATCATGTGGAAGGGGAAGAAGAGCACGGCTGAACATGTGTTTTACGGCGCGCTGGACATCATCAAGGAAAAGACCGGAGAAGACCCCCTCAAGGTCTTCAAGAAGGCGGTGGACAACGTCAAGCCTGTCCTGGAAGTGAAGTCGAGGAGGGTAGGCGGCGCCAATTACCAGGTTCCCATCGAGGTCAACCAGTACCGCAGGGTTTCTTTGAGCATTCGCTGGTTGATCACCTACACCCGTTTGCGCAAAGAGAAGTCGATGCAGGAGAGACTGGCTGCCGAATTCATGGATGCCGCCAGCAATCGCGGCTCGGCCGTCAAGAGGCGCGAAGACGTGCATCGCATGGCGGAGGCCAACAAGGCCTTTGCCCACTATCGGTGGTAGATGAAATTTCGTTCACTGGCAGGATGGGTTGGGCGCCCGGGGCCAAAACCGCTGGAGGCCGCCCGCTTCCCGTCCCACCCGTGGCTGCCCGGCTGCTTATGTCCCGTCAGATACCGCTCGAGAAAATTCGAAACATCGGAATCATGGCCCATATCGATGCCGGCAAGACCACGGCCACCGAGCGGATTCTCTACTATACCGGCATCACCCACAAGATGGGCGAGGTCCATGATGGCACCGCCACCATGGACTGGATGGCGCAGGAACAGGAGCGGGGAATCACCATCACCTCGGCGGCGACCACCTGTTTCTGGAAGGACGTTCGCATCAATATCATCGACACTCCCGGGCACGTGGACTTCACCGCCGAGGTGGAGCGCAGCCTTCGCGTCCTGGATGGCGCCATCTGCCTGCTTGGCGCCGTGGAAGGGGTGGAGCCGCAAACCGAAACGGTGTGGCGGCAAGGCGACAAATACGAAGTTCCGAGAATTGTCTTCGTCAACAAGATGGACCGGGTCGGCGCCGACTTTTTCGGCTGCATCCGGATGGTCAAGGATCGATTGCTGGCAAAGCCGGTGGCGGTTCAGATCCCCCTGGGCAAGGAAGACAATTTCGTCGGCGTTATCGATCTGATCGGCATGAAGGCCAACATCTACCGAGACGAGACCCTGGGTGCCGACTACGAGACGGCGGAGATCCCTCCGGAGATGGTTGCACAGGCACAGGAGTACCGGGAACGGATGATCGAGACCGTTTGTGAAACCGATGACCCGCTGATGGAAAAATACCTTTCCGGAGAGTCGATCTGTGAAAGCGACCTGAAGGCAGCCCTGCGCCGGGGCACTTTGAGCCTGGCGCTGGTTCCGGTGCTTTGCGGCGCGGCCTTCAAGAACAAGGGAGTGCAGCCTCTGCTGGACGGCGTGGTGGACTATCTGCCCTCACCCGCCGACCTGCCTCCGGTGATCGGCGCGGACCGGGAAGGCCGGGAGGAGATCGTCCGGGAATCCCGGGATCAGGAACCCTTTTCAGCCCTGGTCTTCAAGATCATGACCGATGCCTACGTGGGACAGTTGGCCTTTTTCCGGGTCTACTCCGGTGTCCTCAAGACAGGCTCCTACGTTTACAATTCGACCAAGGACAGAAAGGAACGTGTGGGCCGACTGCTGAAGATGCACGCCGACAAGCGTGAGGAGATCCGGCAGGTCTATGCCGGCGATATCGCGGCGGGCGTGGGTTTGAAGGAGGTGGCCACCGGCGATACCATCTGCGCGCAGGAGGCGCCGGTGGTTCTGGAGTCCATGGAATTCCCGGTTCCCGTCATGGCCGTGGCCATTGAGCCCAAGACCAAGAGCGATCAGGAGAAGCTGGGTCTGGCGCTGGGGAAACTGGCCCAAGAGGATCCTACTTTCAAGGTGTCCACCGACCAGGATACCGGACAGACCATTATCTCGGGGATGGGAGAGTTGCACCTGGAGATCCTGGTCGACCGAATGTCTCGAGAGTTCGGGGTGGCTGCAAACGTGGGGAAGCCCCAGGTATCCTATCGGGAAACCATCTGTCAGGGCGCCGAAGGGGAAGGGCGATTCGTTCGTCAGACCGGCGGCCGCGGTCAATACGGCCACGTCAAGATTCGCGTGGAACCCAGGGCCGACACGGAGCGAGGATTCGAATTCATCAATGCCATCGTCGGAGGAGCTATTCCACGCGAGTTCATTCCGGCAGTGAAGAAGGGCATTGGCGAGGCGCTGGAGGCCGGTCCCCTGGCCGGCTACGAGGTTCAGGATATTGAAGTGACCCTGTATGACGGGTCCTTCCACGAGGTGGATTCCAGTGAAATCGCTTTCAAGATTGCCGGTTCCATGGCCTTGAAGGAAGCGGTTTCGAGGGCGGCTCCGGCACTGCTGGAGCCCATCATGCGAGTGGAAGTCGTGGTTCCCCGGGAGTTTATCGGGGCAGCCGGGGGCGATCTCAACGCCCGCCGGGGGCGCATCGAGACCATTGAATCCCGGGTGGGCTCGCAGGTGGTGACTGCCCTGGTGCCGCTTTCCGAGATGTTCGGATATGCCACCGACCTGCGGTCCATGACTCAGGGGCGAGCGACCTATTCCATGCATTTTCACCAATATGCCCAGGCGCCCAAATCGGTGACCGAGCAGATTGTTGCCAGGATCCAGGGCCGAAGCTGGGACACAGCAGGGCGATGAAGTACACGGTAGAACAGCAGAAAGGATAGAGAAGCGATGGCGAAGGAGAAATTCGATCGAAGCAAGCCGCACATCAACATAGGGACGATCGGGCACATCGATCACGGGAAGACGACGTTAACGGCAGCGATCACGCGGGTATTGGGGAAGCGGGACCCGAAGGTAGCGTTTCGG